>JAGOXU010000315.1 GCA_018059515.1 Ignavibacterium sp. | reverse complement strand
TGATTGTTTACATATTCTAAAATAAATTCTCGCAGCAGCTTTTCTTCAGAACCATTTTTAATATCTTCCGGAACATCTTCAATCATCACATAATTTTTAGGAAGATATTTTAATTTAAATCCAAGTTTTCCAATCATTGAATCAAGTTCTTTTAAAATGCCGTAACTCGCAAGATCAAATTGTATTTTAATCGGAAAAAGTAACTGCTGAATAAAAGGCATATTTGCATCAAGACGTGATAAAACTTTTTCATAAAGTATTCTTTCGTGCGCAACATGCTGATCAATAATCATTAGTCCACTTTTAATTTGCGATAAAATATATTTGTTGTGAAGCTGAATTAAAAATGATGTTTCAATTTCGGTGGATGCAGAATGCTCAATTTGTTTATCAAACTTTCTCTCATTTGTTTCATACCCATCTCCTGAACTTAAACTTGAACTTGAACTTAAACTTGACCCAGCCTCGCCCGCAGGCGGGCTCTGAAGTATATTTTTTGTAAGCGAGCTAAAAACTAAATCAATATCTTCATCGGAAACAGCAGTGCGTTCTCGTTGTTCACGATTTCTAAAACTCGGTCTGTCGGAAAAATCATTTTGCTTAACAGAACTAAATGGATTAAACGAAAGTTTTTCTCCCTGCGGAGTTTCATTTTCAAAAGACATAGTTGGTACTAAATCATGACTGCCAATACTTTTACGGACGACCGATAAAACAAAATTGTAAATATCTTTTTCATCATCAAATTTTACTTCAAGTTTTGATGGATGAATGTTTACATCAACCTTTTTGGGATCTAATGTTAAAAACAAAATAAAAAATGGATAATCACCTTTTTCCAAAATATTTTCAAACGCAGTAAATACAGCGTGATTAATATTTTTATTTATAACAAATCGTTTGTTAAGAAATAAAAATTGCTCACCTTTACTTTTTTTAAAAATGGATGGTTTACCGATATATCCTTTCAAAGTAAGATAATCAGTCCTCTGAATAACAGGAATTAACGCATCCATCATATTATCAGCAAAAATCTGTTCAATTCGTTCTTCAAGCGTTCCATTTGTATAATCAAAAATTAAGTTATCGGAATTATAAAACTTAAAGGTTATTTCCGGATGAGCCAAAGCAATTCGATTAAATGTATCGATAATGTGTTTTAATTCCGTTGTATCTGATTTAAGGAATTTTCTTCTTGCAGGAATGTTGTAAAAAATATTTTTTACAGCAATGCAAGTTCCTTTTTGAGTTGAAATTTTTTCAGTTATAATTTCATTTTCACTTTCAACTTTAAGCAAGGAACCAATTTCGTTGTCACGCGTTTCAGTCCTTATTTCAAGCTGGCAAACGGATGCGATAGAACTTAATGCTTCTCCACGGAAACCAAGCGTTTTAATCGATTCAAGATCTTCCATCGAAGAAATTTTACTTGTAGCATGTTTGTGAATACAAAGTACAGCTTCTTCTTCGGTCATCCCTGTTCCATCATCGCAAACCTGAATAAGCGACTTGCCCGCTTGTTTTACTATCAATTCAATCGAAGCTGCGTTTGCATCGATAGAATTTTCTAACAATTCTTTTACAACTGATTCCGGTCTTTGCACAACTTCACCGGCGGCAATTTTACTTGCAAGATTATCGGATAATATTTTTATTCGTGATGCCATTAATTCTTTCTTACGTATCTAAAGATTTCAAATAATTCGTGATCTTTAATTTTCTCAATAGTCCAATCATTATTATTTATTTCAGGAAATTTAACTTCGCCTTCCGCTTCAAACTTCATAAATGTAATTACCATTTCATCAACAAATGAAATAGCCTGCCTGTAAATTTCACCACCGCCGATAACAAATATTTTTTCCGGTTTAATCGATTTACAATAATCAACGGCTTCATCAATCGATTGTTTTATCACAACATCTTCAAAAGCAGTTTTATAAGATTTATTTTTGCTTACAACAATGTTTAATCTGCCTTTTAGCGGTTTGCCAAGCGTCTCAAATGTTTTTCTTCCCATGATAATCGGAAAACCAAAGGTAGTATTCTTAAAATGCTGAAACTCTTCCTTAACATGCCATGACATTTTTCCGTTTGCTTTTCCTATCACACCATTTTTTGCAATAGCAACAATAATGCTGATTATCAAACCGCGACCTCAAATTTTATTTTATCATGAAATTTGTAATCAATCAATTCAAAATCCTCAAACGTTAAATCATCAATCGGTTTTTTTGCGATGTTTAGTTTTGGTAATGCCAATGGCTCACGCAGCAACTGTTGTTTCAATCCTTCAAGATGATCAAACTTTTCCATTGCGGAGCCTTTCTGAGCATGATAAATATGTGCATCAACAATCGTGTGAGCAAATGAACCTAATTTTAAATTTGTCTCCTGCGCAATTATTTGAGTCAGCATTGAGTAAGCAGCAAGATTAAATGGGATTCCCAATGCAATATCCCCGGAACGTTGAGTAAGATGACAATTTAATTTTCCATCATTAACATTAAAAGTAAAAGTGTAATGGCATGGCGGCAGTTTGCTAACAGTTGCATTTGCAGGATGCCACGCAGAAATTACTAATCTTCGTGAGTTTGGATTTGTTTTAATTTCATTTATCACCCAGCCAACCTGATCAAATGTAAGTGAACCATTTTCTTCACGATGTACAAAAGGATTATTTTCATTCACATAAATTTCACCATCCAAAACAGCCTTAGATTCCGGAATAGGAAATCTTCTCCAAAATCTTCCGTAAGCGGTTTGCAAACGACCAGTTTCATCAGCCCAGGCATCCCAGATTTTTGTGTGCTGTTTTAAATTTCTAATATGATTTTCACCGGACAAATACCAAAGCACCTCACGTAACAACGATTTCCATTCAACTTTTTTTGTAGTTAGCAGTGGAAATCCTTTTTGCAAATCGACCTTATAAAAAGCTGCAAAGTAAGAAATTGTATCTATACCTGTTCGGGATTTTTTATGTGTTCCTTTATCAATAACAAGTTTAACCAGATCGAGATATTCCTTCATTCAAATGATCCTGTAATTTCTTAGAATAGATTATAATTTTTGTGTGAATTTACTAAAAAAAGCTGAAGGT
>JAGOXU010000314.1 GCA_018059515.1 Ignavibacterium sp. | reverse complement strand
ATATAATTCGATATGTTTATAAATAAAAAAACTTCTTATTTTAATATTATATCAGAATCACCCCTTTCTGTAGCATTTCTATCGATGCATAGAACTTCTGTCCTGAGTTTCTTTTTACTTTAAAACAAAAAGCTCAGGTCAGAGACCTGAGCTACGAGTAACTTTTTGTTTTAATATTAAAATTTAAACTGCAAAGAAAATAAATTTGCATTACCCAATCCCAAAGAAAATGGAAGAAATGCATAATCAAATTTTAAGCTGCCCCACATCAAACCAATGCCTGCTGTTAAACCACGACTTTCATATCCACTCTGATAGCCTGCACGAGCAGCAATTAATTTGTTATATAAAACTTCACCGCCAAAATTAAAGTGGTTGTCTTCAGTATCTAAATATTTTTGAAACTCTGCACCGCCGGTAAAATCAAATTTAGAATCTTCTAAACTATATGTGTATGCAGTTCCAATTCTTAACTCGGTTGGCAGATTTGTTGCTTCACTTCTTAACTTATTCATCGAACCAATATTTTTTATAACTGCTGATGCTGTTAATCCTTTGTATGGCAGCAAGTAGTTCAATCCGAAATCAAAACCGAAACCATTTGCTTCATCATTTAGTAAGCCTTCGTACAAATACTTAAAGCTTGCACCAAATGAAATTTCATCTGTTACAAAAAATCCTGTGGAAAGACTTCCGAAAAAATAATTTGCAGAAAAGTTTGTTTCCGGGTCTGGTGTTGGAATTGTTCTGAAAGGTATATCACTTACTGATGTAACATTGAATCCCAATGCAAAAGGTATATTCCAAAATTCGGTTTTAACGCCAATGACTTCACTGCTAACATCTTGTATCCACTCATTGTGCATAAATAAAACTTCAGAGCCATTAGTTGATGCTAACTTAGCAGGGTTGTAAAACAATCCGGTTAAATCATTTGATAGAGCTGTTCCCGCATCACCCATTGCGATGTTACGTGCGCCAAATCCGTATTTAAGGAATGATAATCCTGTATTGCCTGCAGATTGTGCAAATATTGTTACAGATGATATTATAAATAACAAAAGAAATTTTTTCATAACAGTTATTTTTTTCATTTTAACTTTTTTAGAAATTAAAGCTTACACCAATAATATGTCTATCAGAAGATGAATATTGTTCAACCATAAATGCATAATCAACACCCACTATCAAATCGCCAAAAGATTTTGCATAAGAAAATCCCAGCGATGGTTTTATACCTGCATCGGTGTTGCTAAGATTTAATTGATCAATTCCGCCGCGTAAAAATAAGTTTTCGTAAATATTATATTCAGCGCCAAGTCTTATAATATTTGTTCCTGCATTACTGTTTTCATACTCGATTGCTGTAAGAAGTTTTAATGCTGGATTGCTATAACTAACTCCAATTTTTTTTATTGTAGGAAAATTATCTGTTGTTGATAAACCTTCCTGCCCATAAATCGGACTTGTATCCCATTCGTACTTACTATTAAGATCGGAAATCATTAAGGAAACATTCCAGTTATCATTAACCTTATACAGTGCACCAAAATCAATTCCTAATCCGCTGGCATTAATTTCTTCATACAATTTGTAAAAATAAAATTTTACTGAGATACCAAGCGAGAACTTTTCAGAAAATCTGTTTGAAACACTTAAGAAAAATTGATTTTCAGAAGTTGATAGCTCTTTTGTCGGCAGACCGTTATTGTCTCTTCCATCAATTCCACTAACACCAGCATTGATTATACCTGTACTAATTCCTGCTGTTCGTGATGGTTTTTTATCAACCGAAGTATCTTTAGCAGAAAAGAAATCAAACTTGCGAGTAAAGCTTAAAAAATTTAACGATCTATCTAATGATAAAAAAGAATATCCTGTTTGAACTGAATTGTTTTCTTGAAAAGGAGATAATGCCGGATTGTAATAAGAAACTAAATTACCTGTAGTTACTGATGACATCGCGTTTCCCATTCCAATTCCGCGCGCTCCAAAACCTATTCTGCTAAAAGCTCCGGCTCTGGAATTAATTTCCGTAAACTGCGGCTGTGCAAAAACTATTGCTGAAAATAAAACGGTAACTACGATAAAAAATCTATTTAAATTTTTCATTGCATCACCAAAATCTTTCCGTAAACAGCATCATTGTCACCAACATCTACACGATAAAAGTAAACTCCATTTGGAACCGTGTTTCCGTTATCATCTTTCCCATTCCAAAATTCCGGCGTACCTTCAAGATCAAGATTGCGAGAAACATTTTGTACTACTGTTTGAACATAATTAAATGCAAAATCAAAAATTCTTATTGTTACGTTTGCATCAACTCCACCTGTACTGTATTTAATTTTAAGTTCTTCCTGTCTTGGATTAAAAGGATTTGGATAACAATAAGTATCATTGTTTGATGTTAAAGGTTTTGAAGCAAAAAATATTTTCCAATTCCCTTCCCAAACTTTTCCAAAGGTTTCCTGCAGTTTCACTAAACCATCTTCAGAACCGAGCCATATATTGTTCTGATATGAATCAGCAGCATAAAAAACATTTGTACGCAATTCTGTATTTGATTCAGCATCTACAATTGAATTCGGAAGCAACCATGTTAAACCATTATCTGAGGATCGAAACACACCATTGTCGGTTGGCACCATTACCTGAGAATTTTTAAAACCAAAATTATGTGGTCGTTCATCTCGCAAAAAAGTTCTCCACGTTTGTCCGCCATCGGAAGAAGAACTGACACCATAAAACTCTGATTGATTTTCAGCCTTCCACGTTGATGCCCAAACTGTATTGTTTGATTTATTATAACCAAGCGCAGTAATAAAATTTCCGCTTATCGGTTGTGATTGATTTTGTGCATTTAGTTTTACCCAGCTTATTCCGTTATCGGTGGATTTATTTATTCCGCCGGCTGTACCAACATATAAAGTAGTATCATCTGCTGCAATAACAGAAAATACTCTGTGATTTAAATTTCCTTCGCTGCAAAAGCTACCTGGTACAGGAGATAAACAAAAATTTAAAGTATCCGTAGGAGAGATTGAGTTTAAATAATCCGGTGGCAAAATTACACGCTTCCAGGTTAGACCATTGTCAGTACTTTTTCTAAGCCCGCCTGCAAAA
>JAGOXU010000119.1 GCA_018059515.1 Ignavibacterium sp. | reverse complement strand
ATGTCACCCTGAGCGGAGCCTTGCCTACCGGCAGGCAGGTTGAAGGGTCTCGAGTGCAGCTTAAAGTTTATGATGTTTTAGGAAATGAAATTGCAACATTGGTTAATGAACAAAAAAATACTGGAAGTTATGAGGTAAATTGGAACGCAAGTAATTATCCAAGCGGAGTTTATTTTTATCGATTACAAGCCGGAACTTTTACTGAAACTAAGAAGATGCTGTTGTTAAAATAAAATTCAAATAATATTTAACACAGATTATAAAAAGGCGATCAGAAGATCGCCTTTTTGCTAAACCTTTTCATCATACGGACAATGTCTGCATCCGCTGCCGCAGCAATAACCGCGCTTTAATAAAAACGCTGCGGTTAAAACAGCAAAGCCAGTATCAGGATCAATGTAAATATCATTTCCTTCATCAATAGCTTCTTTGTGCAATTTAATTATCTCATCGTATTTGGGATAGTTTTTATTCAAACGAGATATTTTATACAGTTTTTCTTTGATTTTAATATCAGGCATAAGTTCTAATTATTCTGCTGTTTTTTTTTAATAAGTAAGGGTTAAGATAAATATATAATCCACACATAATTTCTATCTACCACTTATCAATCTAAATTATTCTTTATGATAAAAAAATCACTTCTTAAAAAATTATGCATTATTTTTTGAGCAGTAATATTAAACTTTTGGCATATTCAATTTGTCAAAATGTGTATTTGAATTGTATTTCTGAAAAAATTTAATTTTATGAGGCTTTAAATGAAAAAAACTAATTTACTTTTTATAGCTTTTATATTATTCCTCTCTCCAAATATAATTTCTCAAGAAGATTCAACCAATATTGATGATGCTTGGAAATGGCATTGGGGATGGCAGGATTGGGATGATTTTGAAGATTGGGAATTAGATTTTGGATTTCATAACACGCATCCCGCAATTTCTTTGCAATATGGATTAGCAAAAATGAATAGGGAAGATTTACAAACCCAATTTGTTGATCCGGGATTGATAGAATTAAAATTAGGCTATATTAAGGATAGAGATGCTTGGAGAACTGATTATATAATCAAGCACAGCTACAAGTATTTATATCTCAGTAATGAATCAAATAAGTTTGCAGGAAAAGAAGCTGTTGGAACTGAAATTGAATCAGATATGTGGCGCTTTGGCTTTGGAACATCAAGCGGTTATGGATACAAAATTGGAGAAAATTCTGCAGTCATTCCATATTATAGTTATACTTTAAATTGGTCTAATATAGATTTTACTTCTCCAGATATACGCACATTTGCACCTGATTCTGACGTAGATATTTTAAATTTGTATGATGAATCATTTAGGTTTGGAACCAGCAGCGAAGGCGGTGTGAGAATAAAAGTAATCAACAACCTAATGGTTGATGCGGGATATGAAAGATCAATTATATTCCAAAGACATTTATTTTGGAAGTGGGCAGGCAGTGCAATTATAGAAGCTGCTGCACAGGGATTGGTCGATGGTTTTATTGGTGAGGTTTTTGAATCTTCACCAGCGGCGGGACCAATTGTTAACTTTCTCTTAAAGAATGGATTAGCTTACGGCATTTATGAGTTAAGACAGAAAAAGATGAACTGGCCGTTTAGCAGCGAAGCACCAATAGCTATTGATCAATTTAAGTTTGGTGTTACTGTGGTTTTTTAATTATAGGATAAGTTTAAAAAAGAAAACCCGACTTATATTAATGAGCCGGGTTTTTTCGTATCAAAGTTTAACCATTATTTTATTAGGGTCATCTTCCTATTCATCGTGTACAGCAAATCATTATTTATTATTTCAATTTTATAAATGTAAACTCCACTCGGCAATATAGAATGTGAATTAAACAAGATAGAAAAGCCTCCGGCTTCTTTGTATTCATCAACTAAAGTTTCTATTTCGCTTCCAAGTATATCATAAACTTTTAAAATTATATTTCCTGCCATCGGTAACTTAAAACTAATAGTTGTAGAAGGATTGAATGGATTAGGGTAATTTTGATATAATTCAAAATTATTTACTGAAAAGTTTACATTAATAATTTCTGAATACTCAAATTGTCCATTATTATCAATTTGTTTTAGTCTGTAATTGATTACACCAAGACCCTCAGGATTTTTATCGATAAATGAATACTCTTTTGGCGAATTAGAATTTCCGTTTCCATTTATAAATCCAATCTTCTTCCAATTATAATTATTTTTTTCCTCCTCTGGGAGTGGCATAGTCAACGATGAAGCCCTTTCAATTTCAAAACCGAAATTATTAATCTCTGTTGCTGTTTGCCATTTTAGTAAAATAGTTTTTCCAATAATTTTTGCATTAAAAGAAGTCAGCTCAACTGGTAAGGGGTCGGTTAAAATATTTTGCGGTTGAACTTTCCCAAACCCGTTATACATATCCAACTCGCCGCCTTCAGATCCTTTTTGTCTTGCGAGTGCTCGTGCAGAATCAAAACTACAGTTTAAGGTGTTCGCAATAAATGCAAGTTGTCCGGCAATATATCCGTTTGCAAAGCTTGATAAATTTGTTCCGGTTATCGGATCAATAGAGAAAAATTCGAGTTTAAATCCCGTTAAATTACTGTCTGCACCTGCCCCGGTTATTACTACGGGAGAAGTTATAACATCACCAAAAAAAACTTGAACATAAGAATTGCTGCCCGCAGGCATTACTAATTCTACTGATGGATAATCGGGTGCGAGCCTAAGTCCGGTTGATAAACCAGAAGTTGAACGGATAATTAGATCATAATTGTTAGAAGAGGCATAATTGTAACTTGCTTGCAGTGCATCCGAATAAAGAATAACTTGACCAGTAAAAGGTGTGTTATCATAACTTGCGTAGCCTATAAGGAACGCAGTTTTAACATCAAGATCGTGCTGACCGCCGTATCCTGAAACGATTACTTTATCTATCTGCTGCGCAAAAAAACTTTGTGCCGCTAAAAAAAGAATTAAGATACAGTAATATATTTTCTGCATCTGATTCCCTCCGATTTATCCCATTTATAATTTGTTTGTACCGATTATGGTACACCATTTACAATGTATTATCGAAAGGATTGGAAAATATTTTAGGGTAGATAAATATAAAAAAGCCACTTTTTGGTCAAGCGGCTTTTGGGGTAATTAATCAATTTACTCAAACATAATTTTGATATTCACAATCTCAGATGAACTTCCGGTTCTTACCGGTGGACCCCAAGTACCTGCGCCGGATGAAACATAGTAATGTGTGTTTCCTTTTTTCTTATAGCCCCAGCTTAGTTCATATATCATTTTTGTAATAAGATTAGCCGGCCATATCTGTCCGTGGTGTGTGTGTCCGGAAAGCTGCAAATCCATTTTGTTTTGCTGTGCTTGCTCTAATTTAAATGGTGTGTGGTCCAATAAAATTTTTGGATAGTTATTCGGAAGATCACTTACGATTTCTTCTAAAGACTTTCTTTGCCTGCCTATAAACTGCGGCATAGAACTATCTTCTCTTCCTATCAAATAAAAACAGCTGTCAATTAAAGTGTAAGAATCACGCAAAAATTTTATTCCAAATTTTTCTGCATATCTAACACAGGAATCTACTCCATTAATAAACTCATGGTTACCATTAATTGAATAAACACCGTATTTAGATTTTAATTTTTTAAACGATTCACCGATTCCTCGCTCATCTAATACTCTTGCTTTATCATCAACAATATCACCTGCCAATAAAATAATGTCAGGATTAAGCGAATTCATTTTATCCACAATTGTTTCGAGTAATCTTTCGCCATCAATTGGAGAAAGATGAATGTCGGATGCCATAACAATATTTAGTTCATCAAGTTTGCCTTCCCCTTTCGGAACGGTTATTTCTAAACTTCTTATTTCAATATCTCGCTTGTTTAAATTTCCGAGAAAAACTATTAATCCAACTAAGGCGATCACAACAATTGCGGTAATCTTTTTAGCAAATTCATAATTGTTAGAAATGTAATCAGGAAGGAAATGAAACCAACCGTTTAATAAGCGTACAATATCAATGAGTAAGAGAGATAGAATAAAGTAAGCAAGAAATGCAAACCAGATCGCACCAACACCAAGCAAAATATCATAAGTTAATGGTGAAAGATACTTGTAAAGAATTTTTGCAAGTACATATCCATAGGCAACAACAATAAATAATACTGCATAAATAGGCTTTAACACTGGATAGGCAGAAATAACCTGCCATCCGCGGATAAATACATAATAGTTAATTGAAGTGTAAACAGTTAAGAAAATAATAAAGAATAAAGCCATAGTCCTAAAATGTTTTTTATTGTTAACAAAAGATAGAGAGATAAGCTCAATTGTATTCTGGTGCGTATCACATTTCTGAAAATGTCATTACTTCACTCACTAAAGTAGGACTCGCAATGAAAAGCGCAAAGGTTTATAAAACAAAAAATCCACTGCCGGTTGATTCGCATTCTGCTTCATTAAAGATCAGGACTCTCCTCTGGGCATCAGACGGCAATGGATGCAAAAATTTTTTGTCATCCTGTCCCCCGCGGCGGATTGTCGAAGGATAACATTCCATAATATTGATTCACACCTGTCTGCCGGTAGGCAAGCTTTGACAGGCTCAGTGTGACAGAGCAAACTTACTAAGAACAGAACAACACAAATATTATTTATATGAGTGAAGCACCTTCATATAATTTGCACGTTCAAATTTTGCCGGATCCTCAACATTCATATAGCTCATACTTCCGCGCATCTGCTCAATTGATTCGTATTCTTTTTCTTCCATCCACGCAATTAAGTTTGTAGTTACATCTGCAATGTGTCCAACTCCAAACTTTAATAATGATGAAAGCATTTGTGTAACTTTTGCACCAGCCATAACCATTTTCAAAACATCTTCTGCAGTGTAGATGCCGCTTGTTGCAGCAAGATCAGCATTAACTTTTCCGTACATCATTGCAATCCATCTTAACGGTAATCTCATTGCCATTGGTGTGCTTAAAATTACATTCGGTACAACATCAAGAGTTTCAAGATCAATATCCGGCTGATAAAACCTATTAAACATAACCAAGCCATCTGCACCTGCATTACTAAGCTGCGCAGCCATATTACTTGTTGAACTAAAGAAAGGATGCATCTTAACTGCAATAGGAATTTTAACTGTTGATTTAACAGCTTTAACAATATCAATGTATGTTTTTTCAATTTCAGCGGCAGTTTTTTTTGTATCCGTTGGAAGCAAGTAAATATTTAACTCAAGTGCGTCTGCTCCAGCCTGTTCCATCTTCTTTGCATAGTCTGTCCAGCCGCCGATTGATTTACCGTTTAAGCTTGCAATGATTGGAATATCAACAGCTTCTTTTGCTTTACGGATGTGATTCAAGTATTCATCCGGACCAAGTTTAAAATCAAATGGCTCAGGAAAATATGAAGTTGCTTCTGCAAAACTTTCTGTATGTGCCGATGTATGATAATCTAATTCCAATTGTTCATGTTCAATTTGTTCTTCAAAAATTGAGTAAAGCACAACTGCCCCTGCGCCTGCATCTTCCATCTCTCTGATGTTTGAAATTTTTTCAGATAACGGGCCTGCAGAAGAGACGATTGGTGATTTTAATTTTAATCCCAAATAAGTTGTTGTAATATCCATTTTAATTTCCTTAACTAATTCTTATTTCAATTCCATAAAATTTCATTCCGCCCTTTATAAAAAAGAACGGAATGAGTTCAATTAATTATTTTTCCGATTTCTCAGGTACATAAGCTGCAAGTCTCTCATATTCTTTCCATCTTCTTATGATATCCTGTTGCGCTTCTTTAATCATAGCCGCTGCTTCTGTTGGATGAGATTTTGTTAACATCTTATAACGTGTTTCCATATAAACATAATCTTTTAATGGAATCTTTAATCCTTTCGAATCAAGTCTAAATGGATTTTTACCTTCTGCTTCAAGATCAGGATGGTAACGAAATAATGGCCAGTGCCCTGAATCCACAGCAGCTTTTTGATTTTGCATTGCGGTACCCATATTTATTCCGTGTGCAATACAATGGCTGTATGCAATAATCAATGAAGGACCATCGTAAGCCTCTGCTTCCAGTATTACCCTTAATGTATGCTGATCATTTGCGCCCATTGCAATTTTAGCAACGTAAACATTTCCGTAATTCATTGCCATCAAACCAAGATCTTTTTTAGCTGATTGTTTACCTGCTGCTGCAAATTTTGCAACTGCTGCGCGTGGAGTAGCTTTTGAGCACTGTCCGCCTGTGTTAGAATAAACTTCGGTATCAAGAACTAAAATGTTTACATTCTTTCCTGATGCAATAACGTGATCTAATCCGCCGTAACCAATATCATAAGCCCAGCCATCACCGCCCATAATCCAAACAGATTTTTTTACAAGATAATCTGCAAGACTGGCTAAATGTTTTATTTCACTTGCTTTGCCGTTAGCTGACTTTAACATATCATCTAATTTTTTCTTTAGTGCATCAACTCTTTCTCTTTGATCATAAATATCAGATTCATCATTTTGTTTTGCATTGATGATCGCATCAACTAAATCAGCACCGATTTCAGATGCCAAACCTGCTAACAATTCTTTTGCTTGATTATTATGATTATCAATTGCCAGTCTAAATCCGTAACCAAACTCAGCATTATCTTCAAATAAAGAATTTGACCAGGCAGGACCGCGACCTTCACTATTAGCAGCCCAAGGTGTTGTTGGCAAATTTCCGCCGTAGATAGATGAACAGCCTGTTGCGTTTGCAATAACTGCTCTATCGCCATATAACTGACTAACTAATTTTACATAAGGTGTTTCTCCGCAGCCTGCACAAGCACCGGAAAATTCAAACAATGGTTGTAAGAACTGTGAGTCTTTAATTTTTGAAACTGCAACTTTTCTTCTATCAAGCTCTGGAATGTTAAAGAAGAAATCCCAATTTGCTCTTTCCTGCTCGCGGATAGGAAGCTGTTCAGCCATGTTAATAGCTTTTAGCTTTGTTTCTTTTTTATTCTTTGCCGGACAAACATCCACACAAATTTCGCATCCGGTACAGTCTTCTACTGCAACCTGTAATGAGTAGTATAAATCTTCACCGTAATCTTTTGATCTGAATTTTGTGTATTTAAATGTTGGAGGCGCACCCTTCAAATCTTTTTCTTCATATATTTTTGCGCGTATTGTTGCGTGCGGGCAAACGATAACACACTTATTACATTGAATACAAGTTTCCATATCCCACACAGGAACTTCTAAAGCGATGTTACGTTTTTCCCATCGAGTTGTTGTAAGTGGAAAAGTTCCATCAATAGGCATTTTGCTAACAGGTAGTAAATCACCTTCGCCGGCAATAATTTTTGCAGTTACATCTAATACAAAATCAGGAGCGTTGCCTGATACCGGAGGCTGTAACTGAAGTTTGCTTGTAACATTTTTAGGGACGGTAACTTCAAAAAGATTTGCAACTGTTTGATCAACCGCATCAAAATTCATCTGAACGATTTTATCGCCCTTAGCACCGTAGGTTTTTTTGATAGAATCTTTAATCATGCTAATTGCTGTTGCTTGCGGAAAGATTTCTGAGATAGCAAAAAAGCAGGTTTGCATAATTGTATTAATTCTGGCGCCCATTCCGGTTGCTTCACCAACTTTGTATGCATCAATAATATAGAACTTCATTTTTTTATCGATAAGATCTTTCTGAACTTTTTCAGGTAAAGTATCCCATACATGTTCTTTATCTATTTTTGTGTTAAGTAAAAATGTACCACCTTCACTGGCATCTTTTAACATATCCATCTGTTCAAGAAAAAACTGCTGATGACAAGCAACAAATCTTGGTTTGTTAATAAGATAAGTTGATTTAATTTCTTTAGGACCGAATCTTAAATGAGAAACAGTTGTTGAACCGGATTTTTTTGAATCGTAAACAAAATAACCCTGTGCAAAATAATCTGTTCCTTCGCCGATAATTTTAATTGAGTTTTTATTTGCACCAACTGTTCCATCTGCACCAAGACCATAAAACTTGCCGCGGAATGTTTCCGGTGCTTCAACTGAAAATGTAGCATCAAAATCTAAACTGCTGTGTGTAACATCTTCAATAATTCCAACTGTAAAATGTGCTTTAGGTTTTTCATTTGATAAATTATCATAAACTGATTTAACCATTGCAGGCGTAAATTCTTTGGATGATAAGCCGTATCTGCCGCCAACAATTTTTGGATACGCGAATTGAAGCTCGCCAGCCATATACTTTTCTGAAATTGCATTTACAACATCAAGATAAAGCGGCTCGCCGCCGGAACCCGGTTCTTTTGTTCTATCTAAAACTGCAATTGATTTTATTGTTTTAGGAAGTGCTTTCATAAAATAATCTAATGAAAATGGTCTGTACAATCTTACTTTTAGCAACCCGACTTTTTCACCTTTACTAACTAAATAATTTACAGTCTCTTCAGCGGCTTCGCTTCCTGATCCCATCATTATTATAATTCTTTCAGCATCAGGTGCGCCAACGTAATCAAATAAATTGTACTGTCTTCCTGTAAGCTTTGCAAATTTATCCATTTGCTTTTGCACGATTGCAGGACACGCAATATAAAATGGATTTACAGTTTCTCTTCCCTGAAAATAAACATCAGGATTTTGAGCTGTTCCTCTCATTACAGGTCTATCCGGTGTTAAAGCACGGTTACGATGTGCGATAATTAAATCGTCACTCATCATTGCTTTCATATCATCTTTAGTAAACTCTTCAATTTTCATTACTTCGTGTGATGTTCTGAATCCATCAAAAAAGTGAATGAAAGGAATTCGTGCTTCTAAAGTGGCTGCTTGTGCAATCAAAGCAAAATCCATTACTTCTTGAACTGAGTTTGATGATAGCAGAGCAAATCCTGTTGCGCGTGTTGCCATAACATCTGAGTGATCGCCAAAGATTGAAAGTGCTGCCGCTGCGATTGATCTTGCTGAAACGTGAAATACAGTTGATGTTAGTTCACCGGCAATCTTATACATATTAGGAATCATTAACAGCAAACCTTGTGAAGCTGTAAACGTAGTTGTAAGTGCACCTGTTTGTAATGCACCATGCACACTGCCGGAAGCACCGCCTTCACTTTGAAGAACGCTAACTGAAGGAATCATGCCCCATATATTTTTTTTATTAACTGCAGCCCAAGCGTCACACCACTCGCCCATATTTGAAGAAGGAGTGATAGGATAAATAGCAATTACTTCGTTTGTATTATATGCTACATACGCTGCTGCTTCATTGCCATCAATTGTTACTTTTTTTCTGTCCATTATTATACCGTTAAGTTATTATTTTGAAATTTTTTCGGATATTATGTGCCTATGTTTACCCAATTATAGTACCAAGCAAATAAGCCCAAAAACAAAGAATCTGAGTAAAAATCAAACAATTATTTTAAATGTGAAGAATTAACAGCAAAGCCTTTTCCCACTTTTAAGAATAATTTTTTGAAATTGTAAGCTGTTAAAATTTATCAAACGATTCCCTGAGTGTGGAGTTTTGGAAGGATGGAATATTAAATGGATGTTAGTTAAACAGGTATAAGGTTTTAAGCTGCGATAATTTTCGATTAATTAAACAAAAATTCCATTACCGCAATGCTCCAAAGTTCATGTTCTCAGCAATCCATCGCCCCAATATTCTAATAGCCCATTCTGCCTAATTCCATATTTTTCTTATACCGTATAACTTCTACCATATTCCCTACAGCATATTTTCCCAAAAGATTGTGATTCAAAAAGTAAAATTCTAACTTTGTACGGAGCAAAATCACTTACACTTTATTTAAAAACTTTTCAGGAGGTAAGATGGATACTTTGAATACAGGTTTTAATACAAACTACAAACCAATGTCTATTGGCGATTGGTTAATTACATTTCTCATTCAAGTAATTCCTTTGGTTGGATTTATAATGCTGTTTGTTTGGGCTTTTGGAGATGGAACACATCCAAGTAAAAAAACGTGGGCGCAGGCTTCATTAATCTTTGCATTAATAATGTTTGTTCTTGCAGTTATTTTCTTTGTTGCATTGTGGTCAATGTTTAGTTCATTATTTAGTGGAGTGTATAATATTCAAAGTGTATAGGAAATAATGTAAAGACGACTCGCTGAGTCGTTTTCTTTTGTATCATGTTGCAGCCAAAGTATTTTGAAATGATTACTTAGTAAAGACGAGCCACCGGCTCGTCTTTACTTTAAATTGGTGTGGTCTTCTTAGAAAAGTATTTAGTAGCCCCCTAAATCCCCCTAAGGGGGACTTTAAGTACAACTCATAAAAACAAACAAACCCAGTTTCTTTGAGAAACTGGGTTTGT
>JAGOXU010000118.1 GCA_018059515.1 Ignavibacterium sp. | reverse complement strand
AGAGATTATACAAAAGATTGAAATGATAGGCGATAATAAAAGCGGATTGTATATGTTAGATAATGAACTTGGTGCAAGAGCCGCTGCGCCAGTTGGTGAATAATTTTTTAGCTAAGTTAAAAATTAGAAATCCTCTCAGATTTTGAGAGGACTTTTTTTCAAATAAAAATATATGTGGCTACAGCGAATAAAACTAATAACATAAATATTCCAAATATCTCTATCTTCAAATCCCCTCCATCCTTCATATATTCTTTAGGATATTTTCCGCCTGAAAAGAACTTTAGAAAAAAATATCCAACATTGTAACCAACGAACACAAGAACAATTTCAGCAAAAAAATCAACCATATTCCTTGCCTAATTAATTTTTAATTTCCGCTAACGGAAATTCTGTATTCCTCATCGAGTGAACTTTATTTGCGATTTGCAGATTTACTTCTTTACTTACTTTTGTTTCAAAATAATCTCTAAATCTTGTAACCATAAATCTAACTGGCCAGGCAGCAGCTTCACCAAGAGCGCAAATTGTATTTCCTTCAATCTGGCTTGCAACAGTAATCAATAAATCCAAATCGCTTGTTGAACCATTTCCAGCAAGTATCCTGTTTAAGATTTTTTCAAGCCAGCCTGTTCCCTCTCTACAAGGCGTACATTGTCCACAGCTTTCGTGATGATAAAATTTTGAAATTCGAGCTAAAACTTTTACAAGATCAGTATCTTCATCCATCACCATAATTCCACCTGTACCAATTGCAGAGCCAGCAGCTTTAAGTGATTCAGCATCCATCTTTACGCCTTCAAGTTGATCACCTCGAAGCGGAGGCATTGATGAGCCACCAGGAATTACACAGAGAATTTTTTTATTTCCCGGAACACCGCCGGCATAATTATAAATTATATCCGTTAACAAAGTTCCGCTTGGTAGTTCATAAACTCCCGGTTTATTAACGTGCCCACTAACACCAAATAAAATTGTGCCCGGATGCTTTGGTTCACCAATTTTTGAAAACCATTCCCAGCCTTTATTAATAATTGGTGGAATATTTGCAATAGTTTTAACATTGTTAATTGTAGTTGGGCATCCCCATAAACCATTCTGTGCGGGAAACGGAGGTTTAACTCTTGGATAACCACGCTTTCCTTCAATCGAATTCATCAAAGAAGATTCTTCTCCACAGATATAAGCGCCTGCACCTTTATGAACATAAATGTTACAGTAAAAATCTGTACCAAATTTTTCTTTCATTGCTTCGCCAACGTAGCCAGCAGCATAAGCATCGTCCAAAGCTTTTTGCATAAGCTTTACCCATTTATGGTATTCACCACGGATGTATATGTAAGCTGTTTTTGCATCTATAGCATAGCAAGTAATTAATATTCCTTCAATCAATTGATGCGGATTGAATTCAAAAATTTGCCGGTCTTTAAAAGAACCGGGTTCAGATTCATCGCCGTTTATGCAAAGATACTTTGGTTTATTAGTGGTCTTTGGCATAAAACTCCACTTCAATCCTGCAGAAAATGCAGCGCCGCCCCTACCGCGTAAACCAGATTTTTTAACCTGATCGATTATATCATCAGTAGTTTGAGTGAAAGCTTTTTTAACTGCACTAAATCCGCCATTCTGAACATAAACATCAAGTAAGTGAATATCTTTTATTTCAGGTAAAACAATTTTTTCCATTAAGCCCCCTCTTTCCCCATAAGGGGGATAAAGGATTTTTTAATTAATAAAAACATTATTTATCTACTCATTTAAGTCTAATATAAAATCTGAATTTCATCACCTCTAAATCCTAAAGGTCTTCTCCTTAGGAGAGTTCGCCTGTGGCGGATTAGGAGAGGCTTTTTAGTATTTCTTCTACTTTATCTTTTGTAAGGTTCTCATAATAATCTTCATTAACAGCAATCATAGGCGCAGTGCCGCAGCTTCCCAAGCATTCAACTTCTTCAAGTGAAAACTTTTGATCCGCTGTTACACCCATATTATCAACACCAAGTTTTTCTTTTACTTGATTCCATATTTCATATCCACCACGGAGCATACAAGAAACATTAGTACAAACTTGTATATGATTTTTTCCCATTGGTTTTTGAAAGTACATCGTATAAAACGTAACAATACCAAGTACTTCTTCCGAAGTCATATCTAAAATCGTGGCTACTTCCTTCATAACTTCATTGGAGATATAACCATTTTGTTCCTGCGCAATGTACAATGTTGCCATTACTGCAGGCTGTTTTTCAGGATACTTTGCGATCTCTTTATTAATTCGTTCGATATTTTCAGAAGTAAATTTGAATTCGCTACTACTCATTACTTATCCGCCTCTCCCATTATCGGGTCGATACTTCCAATAATTGCAACAACATCAGAAACCATGTGACCCTTAATCAAGTGTGGTAAAGATTGAATGTGAATAAACGATGGTGAACGGATTTTGCACTTCCACGGATGACCTTCACCTTTGCTTACAATATAGAAACCGAGTTCACCTTTTGAACCTTCAATTGCGTGATACACTTCTCCAACAGGTGGATTGATTCCAAAATTAATAATCATAAAATCGTGAATTAGTTCTTCCATCTTTGAATAAACTTCCACCTTTTGCGGTAGAACCGATTTGGGAAGATTAGCTATAATTTCACCTTGCGGCATTAACTGCAAACACTGTCTTACAATCTTTGCACTTTCTCTAACTTCATCAGTACGAACAAAATAACGAGCTAATGAATCACCCTCTGTAAATACAGGAATTCTAAAATCAACTTTATCATACTGTAAATATGGAGTTGCTCTTCTCAGATCAAACTCAACTCCGCTTGCACGTAAATTTGGACCTGTGTAACCGTAACTTAAAGCATCTTCTTTTGAAATTACACCAACGCCATCAAGTCGCTCGATAAAAATTCTATTTGTATTTAATAAACTTTCACACTCAGAAAGGTTTGCATCAATCTCATCGATAAATTTTATGACAAGTGCGATTGCTTCAGGTTGTGCATCATTTGCAACGCCGCCAACTCTTGTGTAGCTGTTTGTAAATCTTGCGCCGCAAAGTATATCCCAAATATCTAATATTTTTTCACGTTCGCGAAGAGTCCAAAGGAAAACCGTAAGTGCTCCGACATCCATAGCAAAAGAACCGATTGCAACCAGGTGCGAAGCAATTCTTGCCAGTTCAGCAATTATCATTCTAATGTATTGTGCACGTATAGGAACTTCTATTCCTATTAATTTTTCTACAGCTAAAACCCAGGCAACATTATTTGCCATTGGCGAAATGTAATCTAATCTATCAGTATGCGGAATGAATTCGTGAAAACTCATGTTCTCAGCCATCTTTTCATAACCGCGATGCAGATATCCAACTTCCGGAACACAGCCGATAACTGTTTCACCATCAAGCCTTAATAACAACCTTAACACACCGTGAGTTGCGGGATGCTGAGGACCCATATTCAAGATCATCTCATTTTCTAAAGCATCTTCTACTGTGATGTCAGAATCTTCTAATAATTTTTGAAGTATTTTTGGACGAACGTCGTCTTTTGTTAATTTATCCATAAGTTTTATTTCTTTGGTAGTGGTAGTGAACCCGGGATGCCCATTAAAGGAAAATCTTTTCTAAGCGGATAATATTCAAATTCTTCCGGCATGTAAATTCTTCGCATATCAGGATGATTGTTAAATTTGATTCCGTACATATCATAAACTTCTCGCTCCTGCCAGTCAGATGTTTTCCAAACTGAAGAAACAGTGTCTATGTTACAATCGTTTTCATCAACATCTGCTTTAAGTACTAATCTAAATTTATTTTTGAGTGAAAAGATATGATATACAACAGTAAATCTGTTTTTTCTTTTTGCCCAATCAACAGCCGTGATATCTTCACAAAGTAAAAATTCTAATTCGGTATCTTCTTTTAAAAATTTACAGATCGGATTTATAAACTTTTTATCAAACTTAACACTTAACTCATTTCTAAATTCTGAAAACTCAAATTCGGCATTAACAAAATTAGATTTTAATTTTTGCGAGAGTAATTCTTTTAATTCCATAATCAATTATTCTGGATTACATTCAATTCGGGTAATTTAATATTTTGGAAATCTCTGCCGCGCGTTCTTCCAATTTTATGTTGGATTTGAATAAGCGCATTTAAAAGATTATCAGGACGCGGCGGGCATCCTGCTAAATAAATATCGACAGGTAAAAACTGATCAATACCCTGCACAACAGAATATGAACGATACATTCCGCCCGTTGATGTACAAGCGCCCATCGCAATTACCCA
This sequence comes from Ignavibacterium sp., assembly GCA_018059515.1. Lineage (GTDB taxonomy): Bacteria > Bacteroidota > Ignavibacteria > Ignavibacteriales > Ignavibacteriaceae > IGN3. The sequence goes on along the minus strand of JAGOXU010000118.1, from coordinate 6,090 downwards.
TTTTGGATCGGGCATTTGATCATAAATTTTTCTAACAACGTGAGACATTTTGTAAGTAACAGTTCCGGCAACAATCATCAAATCGCATTGGCGCGGAGTAAAGCGCATAACTTCAGATCCAAATCTTGCAATATCATATCTAGGATCTGCAGCAGCCATCATTTCAATCGCACAGCAAGAAATTCCCATCGGCATTGGGTAAACAGAATTTTTTCTTGCCCAGCTAATCACTGCATCAATTTGTGTAACAAGAAAACCATCACCACTTAATTTTGCTTCTAATCCCATTTGAATCCGCCTTTTTTATAAACATATAAATATCCAAGCTCAAGCACGATTAAAAATATTAACATAGAATAGAAAACAGAAATTCCAAATTCATTAAATAATCTTTTAAATTGAACAGCCCAGGGGTAAATAAATATCACTTCCAAATCAAAAATTATAAACATCATCGCAACAAGATAATATTTAAGTGAAATTCTTTCGTGAGTTGTTCCAACAGGTTTCATTCCACTTTCGTAAGTAGAATTTTTTTCTTTATTTGGTCGTTGTGGTCCGAATATAACGGAAGACATAACTGTTGCAAAAGCAAATACAACGCCGATTGCAAGAACAATTAATATTGGGATATATGTTTCAATCATACTTTTTTATCAAAAAATTATTGGGAAAGTTATCCAAAAACTTGCTGATTGTCAATTTAAACTATCACCCCCATTTCTTCTTTTCAAGCTTTTTATTGATTTTATTCTACCAAAAGTTAGGTGGTTTATTGTTGTCATAAACATTATAATTGTCAAAGAATTTTGAACAAAAGTGAATGAACAATTTTTGAAACTTCGTAAAATAAAATCTAACACTTCCCTTTTATCTTTCTGCACTTTTGTTGTAGTGAATTTATTTCTTGTAAGTTCTATTTCATACTCACAAACACGAGTTGATAGCCTTGAATTTATTGGCAGAATTCCAAACTTTAATTTTTTTTATACTTCGTTTGATAAACAATTAAATACTTTTCATCTAAATTCACAATTTCAGATAAATCAAAAATTTGATAATCTGATTATTCGGCTTAATGAAAATTTTGGCTCAACATTTATCCGCAACGATTCAAAGAACACAAGAGATGAACAGCATTTTAATCTTACTTCAAAGTATATATTTAATAAAGATGCGGCTGTTGGAATTACAGGCAGCAGTTCTTTGCTTTCAGATAATCGCTCCTTAGGAATCAATGAATCCGCAGTAAATTATGCTGCCGTATTTAGCGAGCTTAAACCGATCGGCAATATTAATTTAAGTCCGTTTGCTGGATACTCGAGCAACAGACAAATAGGAGTAACTGATTATGGAAGTCTTTATGGGATTGAAGGCAGTTTGGAGAATCTAAATTTATCTGATTTTGAAATTAATTCTGAACTGCGTTTTAGAAATGAAGACATAATACCCAGAAGAAACTTGATCAGATATTATGCTTTATCTGTTGGAAATTATTTTGATAGAAATATTTCAAATAATATACAGACATCTTTTTCGCAGAATAGAAAAGATTTTTATTTTGAAGCTGATTCAATTACCTCGGCACAATTTAATATCAACAACAACATACAAAGCAGAATAGAAACTGCTTACCAAATTTTTGATAGACTTTCTTACGATGGTTTTTTGGATATTTTTTCTCTCGATCTTTCAGGCGGTATAAACTGGAGAACTATAGGTCGCGAGAATCGTTATAAATCTGCAGATCTATTAAATAATGTTTTATATGATACAAAGATAGATGAACTTAAACTTGAATTTGATGCAGTTACCCGATACGCCTCCAAATCTTTTGATGGAATGATAAGATTTAATTTTTATGAAAGGGATGAGAAGCATTTAGTGCAACGATTTGATGGAATGAGTGAATCGATTTATGAAGTAAAATCAGATCTGGAAGAACAAAAAAATAATAATTCCAATCGCGCAACTCTTTCACTGCTTGGTAATTATAAAATATCAGAAACTGATTATTTTACATTCAGCTTGTATCAGAGCAAGTTAACCTATGATACAAAAAGCATTGCTAATGATGATGATCGCGATGAGCTGCTTTCAATTGTTAGATTAAGATATTCAAAATTTATTACATCTTATTTTACAGCATTTATAAATGCCGAAGCAACTTTGGGGCATACTGCTTATTTATTTGCCAGCCGCAGTTCAAATAATAATCAAAACAGAATTATAAGATTACGTACCGGCGGCGATTTTTTGGGAAGCAGAATAAGATCATCCAATAGTTTTGAAGTTTCAGCCAACTACACCGTTTACGATTTTGAAGACATTGCTACTAATTATCAAAGCTATGCATTCAGACAATTTACAGCTATCGATTCTACATCAATACAACTTACTGATGCAGTTTCGTTGTTTAGTTATGGATATCTAAAACTTTCTGAAATTGGTGATTTCAAGTGGGATGATTTTTCACAAAGACCAACAAGATTTTTGCAGGAGTTGTATATAGAGCCGCGATTAATATTAGATTATCATAGAACAATTTTTTCGGTTGGATTAAGATTGTTTTCACTAAATACTTATAACTATGAAAATAATATCAAAACATTGGCAACTGAATATTTAAGTTTAGGACCAATTGCGTTAATTGATTTGCTTGCGTGGAAAAATCTGAATGTTGTGCTTAGAGGATATTATGAGTTTGTGACAAATACAAATGTTCCCGATAAACAACAGGCAAGTTTATCGATGAGGGTTAATTGGAAATTTTAATTGAAACCAATATATTCACACAACTTAAATAATAAAAAATTAACCGTATTGGCTGAACCAAATTATTTTTTAGAAATTGAAAGCACTCCAAATAATCTTATAACAGTTGAAGAATTTGTAAATTATTTTTCAGTTGAATTAGGTTTAGATCAGGAAAAGATCAACGGGCTGCTATTAGCTGTAACTGAAGCTACTACAAACGCTATCATACACGGCAACAAAAACAATAAACTTAAAATGGTTCGCATTTCTGTTTTTGTTGAGGGTAAAGACATTTCAATTGTAATTAAGGATGAAGGAAAGGGATTTGATCCTTCTATTATTCCTGATCCAACTGATCCTGAAAATTTACTAAAGGATTCCGGACGCGGTTTATATTTGATGCGTGTTTATATGGATGGATTAAGTTACAATCAAACCCCCGAAGGAACTGAGACGATTTTGAAACTTAAAATGTAAAGTTTTTCGCTCAATCAATTAACTTCAATATCCCAAAACTACAACTCTCAATTTATATTTTTTGCATCTGCTTAACGTCTTATCTATTTTTATACAAATGATATTCACAATTTTATTTAGGAGTTAATTATGGCACGCAAAAAAATTGCATTAATCGGTGGTGGACAAATTGGCGGCGTTCTTGCTCAGCTTATCGCATTAAGACAATTAGGTGATGTAGTAATGTTTGATATAGTTGAAGACCTTCCGCAGGGTAAGACTCTTGATATTGCAGAAGCATCACGAGTAGATGGTTTTGATTCATCTGTAAAAGGTACAAACGATTACAAAGATATTGAAGGCTCTGATCTTGTGATCATAACAGCAGGTTTACCGCGTAAACCCGGTATGAGCCGTGATGATTTACTTGTTACAAATGCTAAGATTATGCAATCTGTAGCAGAAAATGTTAAAAAGTTTGCACCAAATTCTATTGTTATTATAATCTCAAATCCTTTAGATGCAATGGTTACTCTTTTCAAAAAGGTTACAGGTTTTCCTGCAAATAAAGTTATGGGACAAGCTGGCGTTTTAGATTCATCACGATTCTCATCATTTATTGCTTGGGAACTTGGGGTTTCTGTTAAAGATGTAAACGCAATGGTGCTTGGCGGTCACGGCGATACAATGGTTCCGATTGTACGTTATGCAAATGTAAATGGAATTCCTGTTATGGAATTACTTGAGAAAAAATATAACGATAAAACAAAAGCAGCCGAAGTTATGAAAGCTATGGTTGAAAGAACAAAAGCCGCCGGCGGTGAAGTTGTTAAATTATTAAAAACAGGATCAGCATTTTACTCACCTGCTTCCTCAGCTATAGCAATGGCAGAAGCAATTATATATGACGAGAAGCGTGTATTGCCTGTCTGTGCTTTATTAAATGGTGAATTTGGTATTGATGGATATTATGTAGGCGTGCCTGCTGTACTTGGAGAAAATGGCGTTGAAAAAATTATAGAGTTTGATCTTAATGCAGAAGAAAGAGCACTGCTTGATAACTCAGCTAAAGCTGTTAAAGATTTAGTTGCAGATATGGAGAGATTGGGGTCTTAATCAAAGATAATTTCATTTCTTTTCTAAAAAAGTCATAGAGTAATTTATGACTTTTTCTATTTATACTATCCATTTTTTTTAACTGGAACAGAGTATTTAGAGGAGGCAGGAGCTATATCTATTAATGTCGGAACAATATCGAAAATTTCCAAAGTAAATTTGACAATTGACTGAACATTTGATAAAAATACCAATATATTATTGAATATTGCCAAGGTTATTCTGATAAATGCCAATGGAATTTGAATGTTTACCTATTTTATGTTAAAGATTGCCAATAGGATTTTAATAATTACCTAATAGATATTTATGATGGTTAAAGGCATATAAATAAAAAGCAACCGTATTTTGATGATTGCCAAAGAAATATTGCAAGGTTGAAGACTTTATTTTAGCTAATTGGTTTGGCTAAAGCCATTTTCATACGCTTATTACACCCCACCTAAAGAGGTTGTGTGATAATAGCGATTGTCACTTCGACCCTGCCTTTGCCGGCGGGCAGGTGAAGGGAGAAGTCTTTGAAATCGATAAGATTTCTCAGTCGTAAACTCCTTCGAAATGACTTTTAGTGAATATTCACACAACCTCTAAAGGTCGGGGCAAAAGAACTTTCCTTTAATCTTTTCTGATTTTGAATTGTATGGCTGATACTTGTTTGTATTCAGGGCTTGTGGCACCGAAGACGCTTTTGACGTATTTTTTTACACTGCCGGCAATTTCTACTAATCCTGTTACCGGAGAGTAGAGAATATTGTTGCGAGCAATGCGTGAGTTACTTACATCTGTGTATGTTGTTACTGCCGTTGTGTTTAGATCTTTAAGATTACTTTGTAATGTTTCTAGTGCAGGAACTGCAAGCTCTGTTTCGTTTGGAGTGTACTCCGGCTGACCTGCAAGAAGTTTAACAAGTTTATCCAGGTTTTCTATTCTGCTATCGTAACTCATTTGTGAGGCTGAGATAGTTTTTGGATCAGGATTAGGATTGTTTGGGTCTATCGGCGCAGAGGTTTTGGGTTTTGCTCTAACACCCTGAATTTTTTTTGAGATTGATTTAGCATCTGCAACTATTTGTGCTGAGGCTTCTGTTGAATCGAGTGCATTTATTATTCGAGTTACAAGCGGGTTAAGAGGTTTGAATGCAATTTCTCTTGCGTTAACTGCGTTTGTCCAGGGGACAAGTGTTGTGTTAAGTGTGGTTAGAGAAGCTTTAGCATTTGTGAAAAGAGTATTAAGTGCAGTTAGGGTAAGTGTTGGGTTAGATGGGTTGTATTTTGTACCGTAACCGGTACAGAAAGAGATAAGGTCCTCAAAGTTAGCTACGTTTTTTGAGTGACCGGTTTCAGATGTAGAAGCCATAATTTTATCCTCCGAGAAAATTATTATTGGATTAGAACGTTTATTTATTAATACAGCAATGCGTTTTTACATTGCTGCATTTATTGTTTGTTGTATTGTTAACCCCTCCCTGCCTCCCCTTTGGAAAAAGGGGAGGAGTTAGGAAGTGAAATAAATTATTTTAAAAGTATCATCTTCTTCGATGAGACAAAATCACCAGCCTGGATTTTATAGATGTAAACACCGCTTGCAAGTGAACTTGCATTAAAGTTTACTTCGTACTTTCCTGCGGCTTTTTGTTCATTAACAAGTGTTGCAACTTCACTTCCAAGTATATCATAAATCTTTAATGTTACAATTCCATCTTGTGGAATTTGATAGCGGATTGTTGTGCTTGGGTTGAAAGGATTTGGGAAGTTTTGTGCA
>JAGOXU010000117.1 GCA_018059515.1 Ignavibacterium sp. | reverse complement strand
AAGAAATTTTATTGAATATGGTTGTACTAAAGAATAAATTATTTCATTATTCCCTTCCATCATAGTTCCGTTATTTGATGGAGTTGTAATTTGAATTTTGGAGTTAGTTTGATTTGTGTTTTTATCCGGATCAGTACTAAGATCAGCACAGGATTGGGTAACAAAAAGCAGCGCTGTTATTATAAGTAAAAATTTCTTTTTTGTTATTTCCCAATTTTTCATTTTGTGGTTTTATATTTTGTAAATCAATTTACTCGATATTGAAATTGACCTTGATTTTATTAACTGAATTAGCTTGAATATTATTTAATGTTATTTCAAAAACTTCTGCAATATCATCAAACTGATAATTCAATATTGAATTATCAAAAGAAACAGTTAATGATTTTCCATAAACACTTTTAATATAGTTTAAGAAAACTTTCAAATCATTTATTTCGTTTGAACTTTTATTATTTAAAACGATTTCTATTTCATTTTCCGAAATTGATTTAACTTCCGCTGAAATTCGTTCTCTTATTTTCCACCATTTCTTTAATGAGTTTAGAGACACGAAATTATATTTGTTAGATTTTATTTGATTAATATTTATAAGCAATTCATTTGATAAATTCTTTTCACAATCAATTTTAGGATTATAGTAAAAAACATTAATTACATTCTCTGAATTATGGTTGCTATTGTTTTTAGAAAAAGGAATCAACAAAATTTCATTCTCAATAAATTTCGGAAGGCTAAAAATTTGAGATGTAAAAAGAATTTTATCTATTCCGTTTTCTTTAAACGAACTAAAATCACCTTTGTTTAAAAATTCTTTACTAACAAAAATGGATTGTAATTTTATTTTATTTTCAGCATTAAATTTATTTATTAACTCAATCAATTTGTTCGATGTTAGATTTGATTTCTCCGATAAATCAAATACGATTTCATCTTCTTCAAACCTATTCAGTATTTCCTTTTTAATTTCTTGAGCAGAGGTAACAAATAAAATTGGTTGGGTGTTATTTTTTTTTAACACTTCAATCAATTCTAATTCAAGAGAATTGTTATATTGGATTGCAAAAACAATTGGTGATGACAGACTATCAATAAAATTTTGGAAATAAACATCAGGTTTATTATCCATCCAATTAAGTGTATTAGTGATTAAGTTTTTGTAAGCCGTTAAATCATCTTCACCGCCAATAATATCGGTAAGATCAAAACCTGTCCATAAATATTTTCCATTTCCAACACTTCCATAAAGGATTGAAGATTTTTTTGAGTTTAAATCATTTTCATCTAAAATAAATCCATAAGGATATGAATTAACTTCATAATTTTCAGATTGAAGCGCTTGATTTTGATTTGATATTTGCAAAACTAAATCATCATTCAACTTAAATTGATTTATAAAGTTTGGAACAATTGAATGTTGAAAGCTAATACTGGGCGATTTAATTGATTCAATATTAGCAAGACCAAACAATGTTTCAAGATTTTGAAAATCATTGCGATCATTGTTCGCATAAAATAATTTTGAGCCTGAACTTATAATTGATTTTCCATCAGCTAAAAAATTTCGTAATTCAATAAATTCATCGTTTGAAATAAGATTTACGGAAGGTAAAATTAAAATATCGATGTCACCATCAATACCTGATTCAATATCGTCATCATAAATAACTTTATAGGGAATTTTATTTTGCATTAAAAATAATTCCCAAGCTGTTATGGTATCAATTACTTTTGTTGAATTTGAAACATTCAATTTTTCCGATAATCCTGAATAAAGGACAGCAATTTTGGGATTATTAATTTGTACGGTTTGTGTAAAAGACAATCCTGCAAAAACAATTACAATTAAAAATATTTTTAGATGTTTATACAATTTTTGTCTATATAGTTTTTTTAATTAGCGACTTTATCATAATCAATATAGTATTGACGCGACTCACCCGGCTTCAAATCATCTATGTACAAATAAACCATTTGCGAGCCTTCAGTGTGTTTAACGCTTGCAGTTTTAGTTCCAATAATTTCTGAACCGATTGCAATGTTTTGAGCGTAATCATTCAGGTCAAGATCAATAACTAAATTATTTATAGATTCAACTCCAGGATTTGAAACTTTTAATGCAACACGCGTATTACCTCTTCTGTCAGCTTTAATTTCAATGTAATCTCTTTTCTCATACCATTTTTGAATTTCATTAGCGGTTGCAATCCAGAATTTTTTCTTTTTCAAATCTTTGATTACATCTTTTATTGTATTTGAGTAATCACTTCTGCACTGATATTCCGTATGAAGTTTTAAAATGTACATGCCGCCTTCAAAAAGTACACGGTCTAAATCTTCCTGATAAGTATAAAATTGAAATTGCGGAAGCGTTAATCCAAAATCTCGAATAATTTCATAATCATCGCGCGCTGTTTTTGTCATCGTAACAATTCGGTTATCACCACGAATTATAGTTTTGGGCACGGATCGATCTGTAAGTGAATCGGTAAAAACATATTTATAATTTGCATTAATAACTGCATTTAAAGTGTTTTGATCAAACAAACCATAGTACGGTAAAAATCCCGAAACAGTACTTGATGAAATTTTTTCAAGTTCACTTTTTGCGGTTGTTAATTTTTTTAATTGTTCTTCGTAGGAATTAAGTTTATTAAACCTATCGTTTACAGAAGCTAAATAACCAATATCAACCAACGCTGCAATTTCTCCATAAGAAGAAATTTTTCTAACGAGTTCTTTATTGTTTCCTGCAGTTTGCGGATCCATAAAAAATGTTGCTGAAATTCCTTCGCTTTTTAGAATCGGCAAAACATTATTAATATTGTTAATATCATTTGTAAGTACGGGTGCAACAACAGCCGCCGCTTCGTATCCTGTGGGCCAATCTCTAACGTATGCAATGGGAAAGTACATTAACCATTTAATTGAGTTGTTAAAAAGTCTTTCAAAAAAAACATAATCTTCCTGCACGCCGATAATGGAATTCAATTCAAATCCCATCCACATAAATCTGCCTTTGCCAAAATTTCCATAAGCAATTCCTGCAGATTTTTTAATCTCTTCACGTACAAGTCCGTCATCCATCCGATAATTATACCAAAAGCTGACCTGTGTTGTTCTTGGATCTAAGACCTCAACAGCCATTGGTCTATCCCATGTTGCAACTTTTAATGGAAACCCGGTTGGAATATTTGCGGTAATTGGCAAACTGCCGCAAACAGTATGAATTTTTGTAAACTCATCCGGTTTTAATTCGTGAGAGAACTGAATACCAAAAACCTGATTGATAAATTCCCACCCGCGCCATTTACCGTCATCCGAATAAGAACCAATACCGCCGGTAGCAAAAACACTTCCACCATTTTCTAAATATTTTTTTATCTGTAGAGCTTCTTTTTCGCTTAAAGATTTTGTACCCGGCAAAATGATTAATTTATATTTACTGCAATCGCCATCTTCTATATTTTGATCGGATAAAATTTTGTAATTGAGCTTAAGATTACTTAAAAAAATTTTCCAGGTTGATATGTTATCATTTAACCATGTGCTTCCAACCGGTAAAGTATTTTCTGTGTATTTGGAATAAAGAATTGCAACTTCCGGCTCTTTCCCGTAAAAAAAATCTTCTATTATATTTGAGTTTGGAAGAATGTCTGAAGTATCAAAACGACCGTAGATACCGCGAAGTATAAAATAATAAACAAGAATCGCCGATATAATTATAACGAAGCCGGAAACGAAGATAAAAAAATGATTTATCCTGATACCAAAAAAGTTTTTTACCGCCACTTCACTTCCCCTGAACTTCTATCTTCCTGCGTAGGTATGTACCCATCAGAAGTGTACTTCAGGAACTTGTTTTCATCACTAAATCTTTCTTGCGGTCTTACGCGTACTTTTTGTTTTTCAATTTTTTCTTCTTCCATTTTATAACCGCGCGGCTCAGGAGTAAATTTTGATTGTGATGGTTGACGCTGCTTTGTGTATTCTTCTCTTGTAATGCCCGGTTCAACAGGTAAAACTCTACTTTGTTCGCTAACAACAGTTTCTTTTGAAAAAACTGCTTCTGATGGAACTACAAGTTCACCTTTTACAGATGCTGGTTTTGTTTGATAAGCATACTGTGGTTTTCCTTCACGAATTTTGTAAAGAATGTACGCCCCGATTGCCAATATGAAAGTGCATATTGTTGCAACAAGAATAATTGTAGATAGTATCGGGATAAGTTCCATTTGAATTTCCTAATTAGTATTTACTGCAATGTTATCTGTTTTTGATGTACTAATTCGATCTAATTTTCCCCACGTCATTCTGATTCCTAAAAACTCTTCAATAGTTGACATGGTTTTACAAATATCTATGATTAAAATAAAAAACATTCTATAAATGATTGCATACCACACCAGTCTAAATTCTTCTTTTTCTACGGAAACACAGTAAAGTGCTGTAACAAGATCCAAAATTGCTAAGCCTGCCCACCAGAAAAATATCAAGTGTGAAAATCCAAAAAATAATGCTGCAAAAATAAAAAATGCGTTTGCTGCAATGTTCATTGTTGGCCAAATTAAAGCTTCATACGACATTGACCACAAAATAAATGTGTGCCCAAAATTTACTGTCGGATTTAACATCCTTTTTTTGTGTTTTCTTATCGATTGAAGAATTCCCCTTGTCCATCTGTATCTTTGTTTTAAAAGCTGCTGCAAAGTAACAGGGGCTTCGGTGTAAGATATAGATTTAGGTTCATAATAAATCTTCCATCCGTTAGCTAAAATTTTTAATGTTAGATCAGCATCTTCAGCGTAAGTATCGCTGGAATAAAATCCAGCTTGTTCAATTGCTTTTCTTCTAAAAATTCCAATCGGTCCGGGAATAATATTTACAAGTTTAATATAACTCTGCGCACTGCGAGCCATGTTTAATCCTTCAATATATTCCAGAGCTTGAAGATCAGTAAAAAATCTTTTTCTGTTAAGCACTTTTACGTTGCCGGCAACAGCACCAATTTTGGGATTTTTAAAATGTCTCACCGCAACTTTAACAGATTCCGGTGCAAGCTGTGAATCTCCATCCATACAAAGAACAAAATCAGATTTAGAAAAATAAATTCCTGCATTTAATGCGCGAGCTTTTCCCAAATTTGGCTGATTGATTAATGAAATTTTTATTTTGCCGTATCTGCCATCCTGAAATCCAACCATCGATTCTGCAACTTGTTTTGTATCATCAGTTGAACCATCGTTTACAACAATGATTTCATAATTCTGATAATCAAGTTTTAGTAATGATAAAATCGATTTGCGGATAATTTTACCTTCGTTAAAAACAGGAACAATTATAGAAACGAATGGAGCAAAGCCATTGGTTTCACTAAAAGTATATTCGTTCAAATATAAATATGCCATCACCAAAATGGTAAAATATCTAACAAGCAGGATGAAAAGGAAAATTACAAGAGCAATAATTGTTGAATACTCAAAAAGTGAACTGTATGATAAAATTGTGTAAGGTAATGTGTAAGCAATTACCAAAATCAGTAGCAGCGAAATTATACCGCTAACAAGTATTCTTCGTAAATATTTTTGCTCGAGGTTCTCTCCTTTTTTTTCATCTTCCCGGTTTGAAATAGTAATTATAGCACGATCGACAAGTTGATTTATCTTCATTTATCCGGTAAATGGTTTGTTCAAAATTTTCAATAATAATGCCATTATATTGATTTTTTTTGCTTTTATTTGGAAGTAATTAGATGTGATTAAATACCAATATTGGAATTTAATTTTTTCTGTATCATTATCAAACAAGGGTGATAATTGCGAGTCCGCAATAAAAATAAGCAGTTAAACAATTATAGTCCCCAAATCAAACTTGCCTGGATAGAATTTGATCTATAGCCAACATCTGACCGGAACGAACTTCCCGTAGAAAACCTTGTTTGTAATAAAAGATTTTTTATTAATTGATAACCTATTGCTGCATTAAATTCCGAAACTACAAAATCATTTTGCAAAATCAGTCCAAGCTTTCCACCAATGTCAAATTTAAAAACTTCATCCTGGTAAATCGTCCAATCAGCCCAAAGTGAATGTGATTCAAAATTATTTGGACTCCAGTAAAGCAGTGTTAATTCTTTTAGTGAATAAAAATAATATTCGTAGCCGGCGGTAATATCTTGTTCAAAAATTTTTCCTAATCTTGCAACAAATTGATTGCCTGAATTGTTATCAGAAACATCTAAATAAAAATATTTTCCCGAAACCATTAAACCATTTTTAAATTTGTATTCTCCATTTAAGCCGAATTGATAAGCATTTAATCTATTGTTTACTAAAAATGGTGAGTAAAGTATAAATGCCGCATCGGAATAATTTAGAAATCCAGTTACATTAAAAATATTTTTCTTTTGTGCGATAAGTGAAAACTCAATTATATTTTCTTTTAAATCATCAGCAAAAAAAGTTTGCCCAAAACTTCCGCTTGCAGAAAATATTTCATTTAACTTTACATAAGCTGCGCCTTTTATTTGATTAAATCTTAAATCATTTACTGCTGATGAAAGTTTACCTCGCAAACCCGAAAATCCGATTGTTAAAAATTTTGTTACGCCCAGGTCAAAGCCAACACCATAGTTTAAGTAGCTAAAATCAGTGTTATCCGTAAAGTATGATGCTCTTGGAATTAGTTGTATAAAAGTTGGAAATCTATCAAATGAAAATTTATCGCTTCCGCCGAGCCAGCCTAAACGCGTTTTTAAAATATGTGAACCCGGGGATTTGATTAATAAATCTTCATAAATATTTCTTGCATTTTGCACCTGTCCATTCTGCAGATAAGAATCACCGAGCAGCAACTTAGTTTCAATATCTTCAGGATTTTTTTGATTTAACTTTTTAAATTCTTTTAATGCTGAAAGCGAATCACTATTCCACAAATAAACTTTTGCTCGTTGTTTTTCTAATTGATAATCACTACCGGATTTTAACAATTCATCATAAATTTTTATTGATTTATTTAAATCCGTGTTTGCGATGTAAACATTTGCTAACTCTAGTTTTACATTCTTATTATTCGGATCATTAAGCAAATATTCTTTAAATGATTTTATAGCAGAATCATACTTCCTGTTAGCAGAAAAAACTCGTGCTTCTTCTAAAATTTTATAATTTCCAGCTAACGTATTTTGAGTTTTTAAAACTTCTAAAGCTGAATTAAGCTTCGCGAATTTTTCAGATGTGCTGTCAACCAAAGATATTCTGTCAATTAAATTTTCAGCTTGGGGAATATTGTTTGTGTGAATGTAAAGATTTGCCAATCCAAACAGTGCCTCTCTGTTTTTTGGATCAATACTCAATACTTTTTCAAAAAGGGTTTGCGAGTAGCTCAAATCTTTATCCAGCCAATAATTTATTTGAGCGGCAAGAAGCAAGTAATCCTTATTTTCAGGGAATAATTGAATCAACTCATTTGCAATTGTTGAGACATCACACAAATTATTTTGCCACATTAAAATCTGAGCTAATTTATATTTTACTTCAGAATCATCCGGATAAATTGCTAAATATTTTTTATAAGTATCTTCGGCAGATAAATAATTATTATTCAAAGAATAAAATTTTGCTAATTCTAATAGAGTTTTTTTATCAGTCGGATTTTTTAAAAGTTGTTCTTCATAATATTTAATTTTATCGGCGTAATAAGATTTTTTTAAAGTTGTAAGCTTGATCCATAAATCCTTGTATCTTTCCGAATCAGAAAAAAGTATTGACAAAATTTGTAATTGCTGATCTGCTTCTTCAAATCTGTTTGCGGAAATTAATTTATCAATCAATTTAAAGCGGCTTTCACTATCCGCAGGTTTGTTTTTTATAACACGATACAACCTATCAATTTCATATTCTTTGGCGGGTGGTGTTATTCCATAATTAAATCTCGAAGTAGTATCGTTAATTGAATAAACATATCCTTTTCCTCTTGCTAAATCCAAACCATCCATTGCCTCCTTAAAATATGGTCGTATCTCAAGAGATTTTTTAAAAGCATCTTCTGCAATTTTATTTTTTCCGAGCCATAAAGAAAAATATCCATACCGTGAAAATAATCTGTGATCATTCGGATAATTTTCCGTATAAGATTTTAGAATTATTTCGCCCTTGGATATGTGACCATTCTTAGCCAAAATTTCCGAGTATCTAATGATCTCATCCGAAGATGCGTTTTCTTTTTCAAGATAAAGATCATACCATATTTCAGCTTCGCTCCAGTTGCCTAAATTTTTATAGCACTTACCAATTTCAAGATAATTTTTAGCAATGTTTGGATTGATTGCAATTTCCCGCTTGTGTCCTTCAATTTTATTGTAAAGAAGTTTATACCAATCCGAAGTTGCTCGGTTTAGGTTTGATGAAATTTCATCATCGTTTGGATTTATTTTTTTTGCGGTGCGATAATCATAAATGGCGTATTCATAATTCCCTCTTTTTTCGTAACACATTCCACGCAAATTAAAACCATCCGCAGAATTGGGATCCGCAGAAACATATTTGTTTAAAATATCAATAGCTTCACCATACCGCCCTGAATTGATGAGCTGCAATGCTTCTGTTTTTAGACTTGTTGGATTAGAATTCTGAGGAAATAAGTTGGCGCTAAAATAAATTAGATTAAGAAAAAGTAAATGACAGAAAAATAATTTCATTTTTTATCAACAATTCTATCTCTGATTTGATTGTGTTCTTACAGCTTCGCTGTCAAATTCTTTAAATATATCTTCAACATTATTCATCGAATCATTTACCTTCAACATCAAATAGGATACATTCGCTGCACCGCCGCCATTTAACGTTTGATGAATTTTAGCTATTAAATCATCAACTAATTTATCATCCGATTTTGTGATAAGAATATAAATTTTATCATTAATCGTACAGACTTTATCTTTTTTATGAACAGCTAATTTTACAGAATAACTTAGTTGATCGAACGAAATTTTTGATTGTGCTTGACTGAATGGATTAAGACTTAGTGATAAAATTGTAAACTTCTGCCCTGTTGTTTTGTAAAGCGCAATTTGGTTGTTTACAATCAGTTTAAAATCATTTATACTGTAAATATTCGGGACCAAATATTGCGGAGAAATTTCAGATATGGTTTTATTGGGTATAAGCTCAGTTATTTCTGGTAATTGATTCTCTCTTGTTAAGCGCTTTGTAATTTTAAAATCAGTTGTGATGCCTTTATACGGTTCGATAAAATAATTTGCTTTAAATTTCCCTTCGGTGTGTCCAATATTTGGAGTAATATCAATAACTCCGGGCTGCTGTTGGTCTTCACTTTCTTCAGATTTGTGAAGCTGGATTATTCCTGTTGCAAAAGAATTTAAAACATTAAAAATCATTTTTGATGATTGTGCTGCGGGTTCACGTAAAATCAGCAGACTTGTAATACCCATATCTTCAATTGTTTCAACCATCGAACCAAAAGCTTCTCTAAGATTATTTAGATTTTCATATTCAACGTAAGGTGTAAGTTCATCAAATATAATTCTTGCCGGATTGTACTGATTGATAACAGAAATAATATCATGAAGATAATCATTTAAAAATTCATCCCTGCTTTTAAATTCCGTTGTTTCAGTTGGTTGAGCTACACGTACAACAATAATTGTATTTTGATTAATATAATTTTCAAGATCAATATCAATCGATGCAGCATGAATCATTAAATCTTTAGGGCGAGAGTTTGTGAAGTAAAGACAAACTTGTTTATTCTTGGCAGCCTCAACAGCGTATTGAAGGCTTAATAAAGTTTTGCCGGATTTTTTTTCACCAACTAATAGATAGGTTCCACCATGATAAAAGCCTCCCCATGCGCTATCAACGATTGGAATACCGGAACGGAATAATTGGACGCTTTTCTTCATAGTTTAATTTTTTTACCATTTTACCAATAATTATACCGTTTGCAGGCTAAGATTATGATTAAAAATCGTACAAAAGAGATTTTTTTTTGGACTAAATAGAGACAAAAAAAAATACTTGTATTATTATGCAACAAGCTCAATTTTGAACAAATTTGAAGACTTTATCAAATATATAATATCGAGCAATTAATTACTGTAACACCCGAAAACAAAAAGCGCTGTTGCGTTGCCAATTATTGTTGGCTCGTTGGTTATGTAGTCAAATCGGTCATCAAAATATTTAATACTATCAGTATTAAACTTATCATACTCATTATTAATTATTTTGATTTTATAATTATCTAATAATTGTGCAGGTGCAGGTCCGGCAGTAAGTGCACCAGGTAAATATCCATTATTAAAAAACGCAACTTGTGAGTGAAGATGTTTTGAGAAATTGCTCCCAACATTATAAATAAAACTAACGCCCCAAGG
>JAGOXU010000313.1 GCA_018059515.1 Ignavibacterium sp. | reverse complement strand
TATCCAAGCTTAATTAATAAACTTACTCTGGATTTTCCTTCAGCATTTTGAAGTTTCGTCTTTAAAGAATCAACTTGTGATTGTGCATTAAGAGTAAAAGCATTTATCAATAAAATTGAGAGGCAGAAGATTAGGAATATTTTTGCGTGACTATACATTTTTAATGTTCAAAAAAAATAAAATTAAATACTTCTTAATAATAAGCAATAATGTTAAAATCGGTCATCGATTTAATAGAGATTATCATATTCTGTACATAAAAATAAGAATGCCATTGCTTAAAAACTATTTAATATTATTGGTCTTGTTTGAAAGATGGGGAAGGATATATTTAATGAGAGCACAGAATTGGTTTGTTAGTATAAGATCGCAGCACAGGATTGCGTCCCATGCTGCAAAAAGAATGTTATTTTGCCACCAGCTCCACTCTTCTATTTTGTTTTCTTCCAGTTTCGGATTCGTTAGTTGAAATTGGGCATAATGACCCAACTCCCTGCGGAGTAAGACGTGCAGGATTAATACCATACTGTGATGTAAGTTCTTTAACAACAGCAGCAGCTCTTCTTTTTGATAAATCCATATTATGATCAAAGCTTCCTGTCATATCAGTATGACCTACAACATACAGGTTAAGGGAAGCATCCATTTTGAGTAAAGATGAAATTTCATCCAGCGTAGTTTTAGATTCAGGCTTGACAATCACCTTGTTTACATCAAAGAAGATTCCATATAATGCAATTTTACCGTCAACACGAATTCCTTTAAGCATTTCGTCAGCATTTACAGCAATCAGATTGTCATCCATAACAGTTTCTTCAATAATATCAATCATATAAATTTTCTTTTCATTACTATATTCCCTCCCACCGAAAATTACATATGCTGTGTTTCCGGATTTATCAAGTTTTCCGGCAATGTAACCGCTGCCTCCTGTGGTCGATGATCCTGCACCCATCAAAATATTTGATTCTGGGGGATACGGATTCTTTATATAATAAGTACCAAGCCAAGAATGACCACCAACCTCTTTAGAGTTATTTGAAGCAGGATGCAAACCCTTTGCTAGAATTTCAAACCCGGATTTTTGCATTGCAGTCAGATAGTTTTTGTAGATCTGGTTTATTGTTACATCACCACCAATCTCATAGTAAATCCTTGTGAATTTACCTTCTACCCTGGTCCAATCGCTTATAATTCTGTAACCTGTAACAGGTCCGGTTGCAATAGAATATTCATTATAATCCTGTTCGTTATAATAAACAATCGTTGATCCCGGATACCTGGTAATCAATGGATGATCTTTACTGCCATCAACATCCTTCTGCGCAAATGTTGTAACCGAGTACATCAAGAAAAATAATATTGTCAACAATTTATAATTTATTTTCAACATGCCTGTTTCCTATTATTATTTTATTAAAATCATTTTGTTAGATAAAGACACACCATCGGCAATAAGGGTATAGATGTATGTTCCGCTTGCAAAATTATTAGCATCCCAATTAGCTGTATAAGTTCCGGCAGAAAGATTTTCATTTACAAGTGAGGCTACCTTCTGCCCGAGTAAATTGTAAATATCAAATTTTACATTTGCAGTTTTTGTAATTGCAAATCGTATTTGAGTAGATGGATTGAATGGGTTAGGATAATTCTGTTCCAATCGAAACTCATTTGGTATTGTACCTTCACCATCGGATCTAACACCGGTTGGAAGTTGGGAAGATTTGTACTTAGCGAGAAAAAGAGATTCATCCCCGTTGCTGTTTGGATAAAATACAATAAAGTGATTAGTGCTTCCAAAATCTACATCAATACTATCTTGGAAAACTTTTCCCGTAAGATACATGTTGTTGCTTGGTGAAATAGCAACTTCATAGCCAAAAGCAATATCAATACCTTCTTCGTATAAAGCCAAGGAGGTACCGGTCTGTGCTTCCAGTTTATTTAGAAAAAATCCTGTGTTACCGTCACCGGTTGCAAAAACATCGCCGTCTGAATTTTCTGCTAAGCTAAATACTATTTCATCAGATGTACCGCCCCCCACATGATGAACCCATCGAAAATTTCCACTAGAATCATAACTTACAATAAATCCGTCATCATCAAAAACACCTGAAGTAGTTTCAAAACTGGTTAAAGTTGTAACACCAGGTCCCGGATCAAAATCAACTGTGTTATCAAACAAGCCAGCCAAGACTACGTTAGCTGAAGATGTAGATAAAATGGTTAGTGGTTCCATTGCACCGAGATCAGGGATGTCGTTATCCAAAAGAATAAGCCAGTTTGTATTTCCATTGGAATCTAATTTTAGAAGGTATGTTCCAATGGTGGATTGATCAATTGTATTTGTAAAACCATTACCGAAATCGATAATTCTGCTAAATCCACCAGTTGCGTAAATGCTGCCCCCTGGAGTTAAAGCTATTTTTTCACCATAACTGCCTTGTGTATAAACCCCATCGGTTCTTGTATAAATACGATACCACTGAAGGATGCCATCGGGATTGTACTTTGCTACAATTGCACCGGCTACGTTTACGTTGTTTTGGCTTCCCAACGGATTGAGGTCAACAAGAATCTCTATACCTCCTCCAAGTACATGAGCAGTTATTCTTCCGGTTACAAATAAATTTCCGTCAACATCGGTAGTTACACCGTTAAAATCTTGATAGTCATTTATTATTCCACCATTAACTGAATTAACAGAATAAAGAGAAAACGCCCAAAGAATATTTCCGTCAGTATCATATTTGGCAACAAATGCAGACTCTCTTGAACCTGTCAATAAGGTTATGCCGCTGTCGGGATCAAAATCAACACTATGATTGGCAGCAATTACTTTTAAAGTTCCAACGATTATTATTTTACCATCAGTATCAATATGTAAATCATTTATATCAATAGATTCATAATTATCTGAGGCTAGTGCACCAATAGCAAAAGCCCAAAGAATACTGCCGTTAGAATCATATTTTGCGACAAAGCTTGGTACACCAATACCTTGTGTATGCATATCCTCAACGAGATAACTTCCCGTTTGGGTAAAATCTAAGTCTAATACATTATCAAATTTTCCTGCCATATAAAGATTTTCTTGGGAGTCAATATCAAGATGTATTTTACCATCGTACTGATTTATATAGCCTTCGGTCTGC
>JAGOXU010000312.1 GCA_018059515.1 Ignavibacterium sp. | reverse complement strand
AGTATGCAGAGAATCACAACCTTGTGAGTTCTTATAAAGAACTTGAATACTTGTATCTCGATGATACCATTTATTTTGAACCAAAGCAGAATCCTCATAACAGAGAGTAATTCTTTCAGAAGTAGGTGTACTTTTATTTAGTTTATTAAATTGATGAATCACGACTGAATCACACAATGAAGCAGAAGGATAAGTTCTCAGAATTTGCGAATCTCTTGTGATCCATAGATTTTCAAACACCACAGAATCACCATCGCAGAAATTATACTTCAGATTTGAAGTTGAAACATTCGGATGAAATTGAACATATATAGAATGAATTGAATCACAACCAAATTGATTTTGATAATTTTCTAATATAGTTATGGTGTCGGTATAAAACTTTCCATTTATTAAAATTGAATCACCAAGACATAGCAAATGAGTTTCAAAAGTCGGATGGGTTTTAGGATAAATGGATATAATATTTTCAATGATCGAATCACAGCCAAATTGATTTTGTAATCGCTCAATTACAATTACACTATCCTTGTACCAAATGCTATTTAATAAAATTGAATCACCTGGACAGATTGAAAAACGATTTGATTGTTTAGGTGATTTTGGATTCACTTTTACTTCATAAGTAACAATAGAATCGCAACCACGGAATGAAATGTAATTCTCTCTTAGTATTTCTGGAATATAGCGCCATATTCCAAATACTAAGATAGAATCACCTTCGCAAATTTGATCCTTAAAATACAAACTATCTTTTTTGATTTTGTGTATGATTATTGAATGCGTGGAATCGCAACCAAATGAATTGGAATAACTATTTATTAGTGTATCTGTATCATAGATCCACTTGTTATCGACAAAAACAGAATCTCCTTCACAAAACGGTACAAGCTCTTCGCTATTATTTGAACGATGCACTTTGATATTAATTGGAATGATGCTATCACACGAACGAGGATATTTAATCATCAACTGAATGATAGTATCATTTTTTAAATTTGAAATACTAAAAGTATCTGTATTTAGTAAAATATTATTAAGTAATACCTGGGTGCTATTGGTTGTATATTGAAACGAAGCATGATCTCCTTCGCAAATTACTGTATCCATTCTCATCCAAGATATGCTTGGATAGCAATTACATGTAGTTACTTCGATTTTAAATGTATCCGTTTTTAGTCCACAATCTGTCGAATAACTTGCAGCAATTCTATAGTTTCCTTTATCAGGATAATATACTTGGATTGTATCACCATTTTGATTCATCATCTGGCCACCATTTAACAGAGTCCATTCTGCGGTCGGGTGGGGACAGGGATCAGAAAGAATGAATTGAACTGTAGTATCAGCACAAAATGAATCAGGCCCTTGTATGTACAACCGGTAAGGAAACTGTAAGCCTGCCGGAAATAAAGGAGCACCTAAGCCTGCATACGAACCGAGTTCAAATGAATAAGGTCGAAAATCACAAGCCATTCCTTTTTTGTTTGGTTGATGTATAACATGCTGTAACGTTGGCCCAATTCCCCAACTTGTAACATATATCTTATCATTCTTACCAAGCACAGGAGAACCAAGATTTGTTGGTGATCTAAACAAACGTATCATACTTTTTCTTACCTCTATACTATCCCATACACTCACATCAAATTGGAATAAATTTATTTGAGTATTATTTTCGAATCCCTGAACATATAATTTAGAGTTGTCAGGTGAAAATTCACAAGAATACATATAATCCAAAGGACTAGTAAGAACATGAACTTCCATGCCATCAGAAACTTTCCCTGTTGTCGGATCGAAATGGTGCAGTTCAAGATTACTTGGCTGTCCATCTGTTATCTCTGCCAATACATAACCATTGTGTGAAGGTTTAAGATAGCCTACGTTTTGATGTTGAAAGAAAAAACCATGATGAACATAGCCAGAATTTGAAATTACGGGACTATTTACCAATCCAGTATCAGTTAGTAACCAAGCATGAAATGCCTCATCTGCCGCTCTTAACCCAAGAACCCACCAATCTTTACCATTACAATGCTTTACACCAGTTATTTTTTCTGATGATCCAGTAAGTAATGTTTGGTTTAACTTGACAACCGAACCAGCGTAGTTATTACTTTTTGCATTAATAATTGTGTATCTCAATAAATGGGGTAGGGTGTCATCTAATAACCCGTTTATTCCATAAGGATGAAAAACGTAATACAAAGAATCCTGGCCTGGTTGCTTCAAAATCATTGTCATCGTACTGGAGGGGCCACCTGCTATTCTTGTAATCGCCTTGTGATATCTATTGTAGATGAATTCATTTTCTGTATATAAAAGTAAATTGCCTTGTCGATCACAAATACTTGTATGGCCTTCATATACGTTTTGCAATCCTCCATTAAAAACAAGAAAGCCACCAATAACCTTTGGCGTATCCGTACTCCAATCAATACTATTTGGCCCCATATACCATATATCTGACTCATGTCCCGTTGGACATGAGTCAATAGGGTTTGATAAATTAGTGGGTGATCTGACTGGTACCGAACTTTTTATTTCGATCTCTTTATTTTTAGTCATTTTAATCTCTTCAAGTTGGTTCAATTTTGAAGCGGCTTGATTGTTTTTGACGGTAAAATGTTGTTCAGTAATAAAAAAATAATATACGCAGAAACGAGCGATCAGCATGACACTAATCACGAAAGAAAGCCATATGTGGTGCGTGTTTTTCAAAGAATTAATACAAAACTAATATTCCTTTCGAATTTTGATGTAACACTGTGAAAGTAAAAGGATTACATCTTTATATTGAATGACACTTAAGGGCGAAATTCTGCTGCTTTGGAGTCAAAGCTATAAAAAAATTTGGTTATTAAAGAATTATATATGTAAATTTGGCTGCAAGTTTTAACCCTTAATAAATAACATTATATTGCCCAATACGAGCATCTTATTCTATTTTTATTTATTTTTAAAAACGTAATTATGAGTATCTTAAAATCAACCTGTTTGTAATACTCCCCATTTCTTGGACCAAAAGGTTTAATTGTTAAGGGAATCTCTAAAAACCCATCCCATATTTCTGTAATGTTATATCATCTTCGTACCTTGGAGATATGAAGAATCGGAATCAACCAGGCCTATTTGATCATCAAGATCGTATGAAAAAGCTCAATA
>JAGOXU010000116.1 GCA_018059515.1 Ignavibacterium sp. | reverse complement strand
ATAGCTTGTTAAACGATCACAATTTGCAAAACATTCCACACCACAATCCAGCATCTATAGATTACGGTGAAATAATTGAGTATAAAAAATCACTGCTAAAAAAAGCGTTTGTAAACTTTAAACATCAACAAGAAAAGTTTGAAAAAGATTTTAACAAGTTCTGTAAAGAAAATAAAACATGGCTAGATGATTTCGCTTTTTTTATGGCGGCAAAAGAAGCTCACGGCGGAATTGTCTGGAAAGATTGGGACAGCGGTTTGGTTCTTCGCAAAAAAAAATCTTTAGATGAATGGAAAAAGAAATTAGCCGACGAAATTCTTTATCAAAAATTTGTTCAGTTTGTTTTCTTTAAACAATGGCGCGTTGTTAGAGAATACGCAAACAGCAAACAAATAAAAATAATTGGTGATATGCCCATTTTTATTGCTTATGATAGCGCTGATCTTTGGGCAAACAAAGAACTTTTTTCTGTTGATGAAAATGGAAATCTTGAAACAGTTGCCGGCGTGCCGCCGGATTATTTTTCCGCAACGGGACAGCTTTGGGGTAATCCGCTTTACAAATGGAAAGAAATGGAAAAAGATGATTTTTTATGGATGAGAAATCGTTTTGAACAATTATTTAAAATGGTTGATATTATACGCATCGATCACTTTAGAGGCTTTGAAGCTTTCTGGGAAATTCCCGGTGATGCGCTAACGGCAGAATCAGGTAAATGGATTAAAGCGCCGGGACACAAATTATTCAAATCAATAAAAAAACATTTGGGCGATGTTCCAATTCTTGCAGAAGATCTTGGGGTGATTACGCCTGCCGTTGAAAAACTTAGAGATGATTTTGAATTTCCGGGAATGAAAATCTTACAGTTTGCTTTTGGAACTGATATGGAAACAAAATTTCTTCCGCACAACTTTGTACAAAATTGTGTTGTGCTAACCGGCGCGCATGATAACGATACAACCCGTGCATATTTTGAAAAAGCAAAGCAGGATAAAGAATCAGATATTTATGATCACGTTCAAAAATATCTAAACTATTTTGGCGATGATATTGTTTATGAACTGATACGACTTGCTTACAGATCTGCGGCAAATATTGTTATTGTTCCTATGCAGGATATTTTAAATCTTGGGGGAGAGGCGAGAATGAATTTTCCCGGAACACTTGGCGGCAACTGGATGTGGCGTTTTACCTGGGATCAAATTACTGATGATCTTCATTTAAAATATTTTGGATTAGCACAGCTTTACGAAAGACCGCCAAAACCGAAAAAGGTTGAAACAGACTTGGTTTAATTTTGTACTGTCATTCCGCACTTGATGCGGAATCTATTTTAAAAAAGATGAATCAAACTATTTAAAAAAAATAAAAAAGGAGTATCAATTGAAAAAAATAATTTTATCCGCGGTTTTATTAACAGCAATATTAATTGGGTGCAGCAAAGGCGGTACAAACGATGGTTTAAATTGGGAAGAAAATCTAGAAACTGCGCTACAAAAAGCAAAAACAGAAAACAAAGCAGTGCTTGTTAATTTTACCGGCAGCGATTGGTGTCAGTGGTGTATAAAATTAAGTGATGAGGTTTTTTCAAAATCAGAGTTTAAAGAATATGCGGACGATAATTTAATTTTAGTACGTTTAGATTTTCCCCGCAACATAGAGCAAACTGCTGAAACAAAAGCCTACAACAACCAGCTCGCCAAAAAGTACGGTGTTCAGGGCTTTCCTACTGTTCTGTTATTCAGCTCCTCCGGCAATTTGGTAAAAACAACTGGTTATATGCCGGGCGGACCCGTTACATACGTTAGCGATTTGAAGAGCGCATTATAGATTTTTGTTATATCTAAAAAACATCGGAATTATAATTTAGTTCCGATGTTTATGGATAGAAAGCTATTGTCGTATCAATACTGCTCGTATCACTCCTCCAAAAATGAAATGTATAGTTGCCTGACATTGGCAGGGGAACATTTATCGGCGTTTGATATTCTACGCAAACATCGGGACAAACAGATGAACCATCTGAAACTGCAAACGTTTTTATAAAAACATCTCCACCGCTAATGCTTTTTTCAAAGTATGTGCTTTTCCAACAGTAGCTTCCGCAAAAAATTGTTGCTGTAAATTCGGCGTTTAGAGATGTGCTGTTAACCGAAATTGAATCTACAGGAATTGGGCGTCTTAATTCGTCACCATCATCAAAGATTGAGCAAGCAGAAATAAGGGCGGTTAATAAAAAAGCTAATATTGTTTTCATATAATTCTCCCGCTGATATTTTTTAATCTGATTAAAACTATTTAACAGTTTTAATTTTATCAAGATAATTTCATTTCCTTATTTCGTCCCTAACGGGACTTTTAGATTCAATTCGGTTTTTCTGATTAACAACATTTTGTCCCTATCGGGACTAACGCCAAATTGATTTAATTAATCCTTTTTAATTTCTCAAACAACATTTTTGAAACTTATTACTGTTTCTGATTAACAACATTTTGTCACTATCGGGACTAACTTCAAATTGATTTAATTAATCCTTTTTAATTTCTCAAACAACATTTTTGAAACTTATTACTGTTTTTGATTAACAACATTTTGTCACTATCGGGACTAACTTCAAATTGATTTGATTAATCCTTTTTGTGGTTTGATTTCAACATTCAATGTTCGCTTATCTTTTCTTAAATTTGCGATGAAATTAGTTCAGGTTTAATTCGCTGAATCGAATAAGTTTAACAAAAGAAATTATTAAATGAGTAAAAAAATAACCGTTATCGGCGCAGGAATTTCAGGATTAACCACAGCTTATCTTCTATCTAAAAAAGGATTTGATGTTAAAGTTATAGAAAAAAATAATTCCGTTGGCGGATCGATTGAAAGTGTGATTGAAAACGGTTTTCTTTTTGATCGCGGACCGAATAGCGCTTTGGAAACAACTCCAGTAATTGCACAACTTGTCCATGAACTTAAACTTGAACATGAACTTTTATACGCCAGCAAACAGGCAAACAAAAGATATATTCTTCGTGATAATGTTTTACACGCACTTCCAATGTCTCCGCCCGGACTTATAAAAACAAAACTGTTTTCTACAAAAGCAAAGTTACGTTTACTGGCTGAACCCTTTATTGGAAGATCAAAAGATGGCTACTACCAAAGTCTTGCGGAATTTGTTAAACGAAGATTAGGGCAGGAGTTTTTGGATTATGCAATCAATCCTTTTGTTGCCGGCGTTTATGCCGGAAGACCGGAAGAGTTGAGTGTTAAATCAGCTTTTCCAAAACTTTATGCGCTTGAAGAAAAATACGGCGGATTAATTATCGGAACAGTTCGCAGTATCCGCGAAAGAAAAAAAAGGACAGAGGTTGCAAAGCAATCTGCAAAAATGTTATCGTTTAAAAACGGGATGGTTGTTCTTCCCAAAGCAATTGAAAAATATTTTGGCAATAATGTTTTACTTTCCAGCGAAGTTAAATCTATAGATAAAACAGGAACAGGTTACGCCGTTTCATATCAGCAAAACGGTGCAACAAATCAAATAGATTCTGATGCTGTGCTTTCAACAATACCTGTTTATGCGGCGAGCAGCATCTTTACAAAATTTGATAAAGAATTTAAAACTCATGCTGATGCAATTTATTATCCGCCTGTTTTAGTTTATTATTTGGTTTATGATAAAAAGAATATCAAACAAGATTTAGATGGGTTTGGATTTTTAATTCCCGCAAAAGAAAATAAATCTTTTCTCGGCGCACTTTGGAGTTCTGTAATCTTTTCAGATAGAGCCGATGAAAACAAAGCAGCGTTTACTTTGTTTGTGGGCGGTTCACGTAATCCCGAATTTGTAAATGAAGAAAGAACCTCTCTACTAACAAAGGTTAGAAAAGAGTTTGAAGCTTTAATGGGCATAACTGCAGACCCAATTTTTACATCGGAAAGATTTTGGGAGAAAGCAATTCCGCAATACAATTTGGGATATGTTGAACACGAAAACTATTTTGACGATTTTGAAAAACGTCATCCTGGATTATTTATAAGCGGCAATTTCCGCGGCGGAATATCTGTGGGCGATTGCATTAAAAATGCTGAACTTGTCGCAAATAAAGTTAGTGATCATATAAAATAATTGTGGTTTATTTATCTGATTATTTCGTTTATCTTTAGTTTACTTAAATCTCAAAGGTAGTTACGATGGATATAAAAATATTGGAAAAAGAATTGTTAAAACTGACTCCAAGAGAAAAAGCAGTCATTAGTTATAAGCTTTTAAAAAGTCTCGATACTGAAGAGAATCAAGATTATGAGGATGTTTGGATTGATGAAGCTTTAAATCGTTATAATCAAATATCTGAAGATAAATCTCTGATTCATGCTTTTAACTTGGTTATTAAAGAATCTAAATCAAAATACAATTGAAATCAGTTTTCTTTCATCAGGCAGCAAAAGAAGAACTACTTAGCGTAAGAGATTATTATGATGATTTGATTTTTGGATTAGGCAAATCATTTATAATTGAAATTGAAAAAACAATTAATATCGTCAAGAATAATCCGCTTATCCAATCATTAGGAAAAAAACACATAAAGCAGTAGTAATGAAGTTTCCATATTCAATACTATATATTCTTGATAATAATAGTATTTATCTTCTTGCGATAATGCATCAAAAAAGAAAACCTCTTTACTGGAAAAACAGAATAAGAAAAAATATTAGTTAAAGGAAAAAAAATGTCAACGTACCCAACAATTCGTCATCGTCGTTTAAGATATAATCCGCTCGTAAGAGATATGGTTAGAGAAACGGTACTTACAAAAAATGATTTAATTTATCCATTGTTTGTTGTGCCCGGAACAAAAATAAAAAAAGAAATTAAATCAATGCCCGGCGTATTTAATTTATCAATAGATGAATTAGTAAAAGAATGTAAAGAAGTTCGCGATCTTGGAATTCCTGCTGTGATACTGTTTGGAATCCCGGAACATAAAGATGAAGTTGGATCGGAAGCTTACGATGCGAATGGAATTATTCAAAAAGCAATTCGCGCTATAAAAGCTGAAATAAAAGATCTGCTTATCATCACTGATGTTTGTCTGTGCGAATATACTTCTCACGGACATTGCGGTGTTTTAAATGGTGAAGAAATTTTAAACGACGAAACTGTTTCTCTTCTTGCAAAAGAAGCTGTCTCTCATGCAGAAGCCGGCGCTGATATGATTGCTCCTTCTGATATGATGGATGGAAGAGTTGCGGCAATTAGAAAAGCTTTGGATTACAAAGGCTTTTCTAAAATTCCGATTATGAGTTACGCTGCAAAATATTCATCGGGATTTTACGGACCGTTTAGAGATGCTGCGGATTCAACTCCGGCTTTTGGTGATAGAAAATCTCACCAGATGGATATTGGAAATGTAAACGAAGCGTTGCGCGAAGTTGCTGAAGATATTGAAGAAGGCGCAGATATTGTAATGGTAAAACCCGCAGGACCTTATCTTGATGTAATAAGAAAAGTTAAAGATACTTTCGGAATGCCAACCGCTGCTTATCAGGTTAGCGGTGAGTATGCAATGATTAAAGCCGGCGGCGCAAACGGCTGGATTGATGAAGAACGGGTTATGGTTGAAGCTGCTTTTGCGATTAAACGTGCTGGTGCCGATATGTTTTTAACTTACTTTGCAAAAGATCTTGCTAAGTGGATTGATAAAACAAGAAAGTAAATAGTAAAATCGATACACCTGAAAACGTAAAAGATATTCTTGTTGTACGTCAGCATAATCAGACTGGCGATATGCTTTGCTCGCTTACGCTTTATAAAGCATTAAAGAAAAAATATCCCAATGCACAAATATCTTTAGTTACTGCAAAAACAAATTATGAAATTCCTTTTTTTGATATTAATCCATTTATAAATCGTGTATTAATTTTTGATAAATCATCGCTAAAAACAATTTTAAATTCCATCAAAAATTTACGAAGCAGAAAATATCAAATCGGAATTGTACCTTCCACAATTGTCCTTTCGAGAACAGCGCACATTATTAATTTTATTTCCGGTGCAAAAATTAGGGTTGGTGTAAAATCTATTGATGGAAAACAAAACAAATCACATAAATATTTAAATCTTAAAAGTGCTTTTATATGGAAAGATTCGCA
Organism: Ignavibacterium sp.; assembly: GCA_018059515.1. GTDB lineage: Bacteria > Bacteroidota > Ignavibacteria > Ignavibacteriales > Ignavibacteriaceae > IGN3. The sequence goes on along the minus strand of JAGOXU010000116.1, from coordinate 4,363 downwards.
CCAAACTGAGCGCAATTTTGATATTGCAAAACTGCTCGGCTGTGATCTTTCTGAAGAAGAAATTAATTCAATCAAAATAAATTTTTCAAAGGAAGAATTGGATTTTGCAAAAGAGTTTATTTTAACAAATTTTCCGAACACGACTAATAAACTAATTGCTTTTCATCCCGGTGCAGGAAAAGAATCTAACATTTGGGATAAAAATAATTTTATTGAGCTTATAAAAAATCTTAATTCTGTTTTTGAAATTAATATTCTATTAACATCCGGTTGGACCGATGAAAATATTGTAACAGAAATAAGCAAAGAATTAAATCTTGCAAAAATTGGACACAAAATTTTACACAATGCAACAATAAAAAAACTTGGTGCCGTTTTATCTATGATTAACCTATATATTACAAACGATACAGGCACAATGCATCTTGCCGGTTACTCAGGCGCAAAAATAATTTCGCTTTTTGGTCCAACAAATCCAAATGAATGGGCGCCAAAAGGTAGGAATCAAAAGTATATTAACTCTGCAACAGGAAATATTAATGATATTAGTGTTGATGAGGTTTTTATATTGGCTAAAACTTTTTTATCTGAAAACAAAAAATAAAAGAAAAAAATAATGTGGATAATTGTTCGTGTTTTAATTGGTGTTGTAGTTCTGATTTTGTTGGAGTATTACTTTACTAGAAAAGTAAACAGAGTATTTAAAACTCTATTTGCTGGTTTTCCGATTAAGAATAAAAAATTAATTATATACGCATTTCTTCTTTTGCTTAATCTCTATCCGGCAATCTTAATCTTTAATGCTGTTTATGCGGCTGTAACAAAACAATCGGTTTCATTTCCGGAAAATATTTTTGCAGATTATTTATTGCTTTATCCGTTTTGGACTTTAATAATTTTGATTTTACAAGTAAGTGTTCTTTTTATTTTTGTTGATTTCCCTTTAACAATTGCCGGCTGGATTAATAAAAACATAAGTGAAAAACTAAATCGGGTTAAAGTAAAAATATTTCTGCTTCTTGTTGTGTGTTTTGTCATTTACGTTCCTGCTCGAATAATCTACGATTACAACACAGTAGATGTAAGAACTGTTGAATACAAAAAAAATAATCTTCCAAAAGAGTTAAACGGATTTAAAATTGCTTTTATCTCTGATGTTCAGGCAGATAGATATACTGATGAAAAAAGACTTAACCGATACGTTGAAAAAATAAATGAGCAAAACCCGGATTTGGTTTTAATTGCCGGCGATGTAATTACTTCAACCCCAAATTATATTGAAACTGCAGCAAGGTATATTGGAAAAATAAAATCAAAGTATGGTACGTTTTCTTGTGTTGGCGATCATGATAATTGGGCTTACAGAAAAGATTATGTTAGAAGTTTGCGCGAAGTTGAAACCGCCTTAAATAATTATAATGTTGAAATGTTGGATAATGAATTACGCTATTTGGAAATTAATTCCACAAGAATTGGAATTACATTTATAACCAACACTTACGTTTCTGATATTTCTGAAACAACTCTAAAAAATCTTTCCTCATCCAACAAAGCAGATTTTAAAATATTTTTAACTCATCAACCGCGTGAGTTTTTAATTAATAGCGCTGCAAAAAATAATTACGATTTATTTCTTGCGGGGCATACGCACGGTGGACAAATCACATTTCTGTTTCCATTTATTCAGCTTACGCCAACACTTGTGGAAACAAAACATATTAAAGGTGATTTTTATTTTAACAATATGCTTGCGGTTGTTTGCGGCGGATTGGGAATGTCGCTTGCGCCGGTTAGATATAATTCAACTCCGGAAATTGTAATTATCACTTTAAAAGAAAAATAATTTTTTTTGCTAACACTTTCTGAAATATTTATTTATCCAATAAAATCACTCGGTGGAATTAGTCTGCAAACCACAGAGGTTGAACGACGCGGATTAAAATATGACAGACGTTATTTGCTTGTTGATGAAAACGGAATGTTCATGACTCAGCGAGACTTTCCGCAGATGGCTTTTCTAAAATTATCTTTTGCAGAAAATGGTTTTAGTGTATTTAATATTAAAAATAATTCTGCAATGGTTATTCCGTTTTCATCAACCTCCAAAGAAACAATTAAAGTAAAAATTTGGAAAGATGTTTGTAATGCAGTTGCTGTTGATAAGAATTTAGATGTTTGGTTTTCAAATGCAATAAGTAAAAAGTGTTCACTTGTGTATATGCCTGATAATGAAAAAAGAATTGTTGAAAGAGAATATATTGATGAAGACCACATTGTAAGCTTTGCAGATGCTTACCCATTCTTAATAATCGGGCAAGCATCACTTGATGATTTAAACTCAAAACTTACTGCACCAATTCCTATGAATCGCTTTAGACCAAGTTTTGTTTTTTCGCAGGGCAATCCTTATGAAGAAGATAATTGGAAAAAATTTAAAATCGGTACTGTAGAATTTGAAGCTGTAAAACCCTGTGCGCGATGTGTAATCACAACAACAGACCAGCAAACTGCGGTTAGAAATGATGAACCTTTAAAAACCCTTTCTACTTATAGAAAAATTAATAACAAAGTTTTGTTCGGAATGAATTTGGTTTGTCATAAAACAGGAACCGTTTCCATAAATGAAAATATTCTGCTTTCCTAAAATAATTTTTTCTTTTTTTGCATCTCATAATCAGATCTCTCTTTATCCAACATTAAACAATTAACTGAATTCATTTTTAATATCCTTTAATATTTAGCAGATTGCTTTTAACTTAACATCAACCAATTATAGTCGTTTATAAAATTCGTTAGATTGTTAATGAAAAACATAAATAAATTTTCTCTGCTCTTTTCTGTTTTGATTTTATCAACACTTTCTTTTGCGCAAAGAACAAACGAATGGGAAAAAATAATTTCTCCAACAAATGATATTTTAAGAAAAATATTTTTTTTTGATAAAAATGACGGCTGGGCAACAGGTCTTTCCGGGGCTATAATTCACACAAGTAACGGGGGCAGTACCTGGGTTTTACAAAACAGCACTGTAACAACGCCCATTGTTGATATATTTTTTGTAAATAAAAATGTAGGATGGGCATTAACTTATCCGCAATCTCCCCCTTTTGGAACAACTATTTTAAAAACAACAAACAGTGGTGCTGAGTGGTTTAAAGATTCCACGTTTTTTCTAAATGAAATTATGTACACAATTCATTTCTTTAATGATAACGTAGGATTTCTTGGCGGAAGCGGCATAAAAAAAACAACAGACGGCGGAAAAACCTGGAACAAATCTTTTATCGAACCTGGTGGTGTTTCAACTTTACCAGTTTATAAATTTTCTTTTTTTAATGATACTTTGGGATATGCTTGCGGTGGCAGGCTTGATATAGCCGGCGTTATTTGGAGAACCACAGATGGCGGAGATAATTGGTCTTATATTGGTTTAAGCCCTGATCAGATTTTTGATGTATTTGTTTTTGATTCTCTAAATGCTCTGGCGCTTTCCGGTGATCCCGAAGGACTTTTTCCAATCATTAAAATTAAAACTACCGATGGCGGAATAAGCTGGAGTTCAACCGAAACACCCTTTTATGGCTTATCATATAAAATTGATTTTCAAAATGATTTAGAGGGCTGGTCTGCGTCCGGTCATAAATTTTTACACAGTATTGATGGCGGTGAAAACTGGTTTGAAGAACTAACGCCCGATAGTGCTGCAATTTATGATTTGCAGTTTATAGATCAATACACCGGTTTTGCCTGCGGTGAAAATGGTGCCTTGCTAAAGTTTACTTCATTCAAAAAACCGATTACTGATAAACCCATTTTTGAATTACTGCAAAACTATCCAAACCCATTTTCTGAAAAAACAACAATTATTGTTTCTTCTATAACTCCTGATTTTGATGTGCCTGTGCATGCACAAATAAAACTGTTTGATGTTTTGGGAAACGAAATTTTAACAATAGCTGATCAGAATTTTAATTGGGGTTTTTATGAGTTTAATTTTAATCCTGTATTAACGAATAAAAACCTGGCAAGCGGGGTATATATAATAACTTTAATTTCTAATGAAACATTAATCTCAAAGAAAATTATTTATCTTAGATAGAAACGCAAAGTTGTAAGCCTTTAAAATTAATTACAGGACGCTTATGAAAAATGAAATCTCTTTCCCGCAATCAACAATAAGATTTTTAGCCGCACTTTCTAAAAACAATAACAAAGAATGGTTTGAAAAAAATCGTGCACGATATGATTTTGAATTATTGCAGCCCGCAATGCAGTTTGTACTTGATCTTGGAGAAAAACTTTCGGAATTATCTCCAAACATAAATGCTATTCCAAAAATCGATAAATCAATTTTTCGTTTATA
>JAGOXU010000311.1 GCA_018059515.1 Ignavibacterium sp. | reverse complement strand
TATCCTAAAAAGATTTGATGCAGCTCGTGAGAAATACCACTTTTTTCCATCAATAATTTTGTACTGAAGTGAACCATCATTCTCCCATTTTTCTAAATCTTTTTCTTTTGCATTTTGATAATACTTGTTCACAAATTTTAAAACATCTTCTGAAGTTTTATTAAAATCTTTTTTAATTCTATCCAATCTTTCTTTTTCATATTGCAATTGAAACATCTCTTCAAAAGAAATATCTTTATTTGCAAGTTTATCATCAATCATTTTAATTGCCTTAGAAAAATTACCAGATTGCTCAAGTTTATTTATTTCATCAAACTGAGTTTGAGCTTTTATAAATGTTGTTAGCATAATTGCGATGAGAATTGATTTCATAAGTTTACCGATCTATTTTATCTTGAATACAAACTTAAAATATTTTAATCATTATTCCTCAAACTTTTCCTATTTTTGATGCAATAATTTTCAAACTTGATTGGAATATTTATGAAACCTTCCGAACGTTTGCTTTCGCTTGATGTGTTTAGGGGTATTACAATTATGGGAATGATACTTGTAAATAATCCCGGAACCTGGAGCGCTATTTATCCGCCGCTTGAACATGCAAAATGGAATGGATGCACACCAACGGATTTAATATTTCCTTTTTTCCTTTTTATAGTCGGCGTTGCAATTTCATATTCGCTTTCAAAACGAAAAGCTCAGGGCGGCGATATGAAAAGTTTATATCTAAATATTTTTAGAAGAACAATTATTCTTTTTGTTTTGGGAATTATTCTTGCTGGATTTCCATTCGGACTTTTATTTGGACACGAATTTTCCTGGAGTACAATTCGCATACCTGGCGTGCTTCAGCGAATTGCTATAGTTTACATGATTGCATCAATCCTTTTTCTTACGACAAATATTAAATTTCAATACTGGTTTACAGGTGCTATACTTGTTATCTACGCAATGTTAATGAGTTTCATTCCTGTACCCGGAGTTGGATATGCTAACTTTGAACCGACAACAAATCTTTCAGCATGGTTAGATAGATTGATACTTGGAAGTCATATTTGGTCAGGTAGTAAGTTTTGGGACCCGGAAGGAATTTTATCAACACTTCCTGCAATCGGTTCTGCAATGCTTGGAATTTTTACAGGTAATTGGTTGAGAAGTGAAAATGATCAAACGACAAAAACCGTTTGGCTGTTTGTTTGGGGCGGAGTTTTAATGGTTGCGGGATGGATTTGGGACGGCTGGTTTCCGATCAATAAAAATCTTTGGACAAGCTCTTATGTATTATACACAGCAGGTTTAGCATTAAACTTTCTTGCATTTTGTTATTGGTTTATTGATGTTAAAAAAATTACTTGGTGGATAAAACCATTTCAAGTTTATGGAATGAATGCAATTACAGTATTTTTTCTATCCGGAATTGTTGGAAGAATTATGTATATGGTAAAGTGGAACGACTTGAATGGAAATGTTGTTACAATTAAAAGTTATTTGTTTGATAATTACTTTCTTTCCTGGCTTGAACCAATAAACGCTTCACTTGCGTGGGCAATAGTTTATATTTTAGTTTGGCTTGGATTGATGTGGTTACTTTATGCAAAGAAAATTTTTATAAAGGTTTAACCGATTTATGTAAGAACTACTTAGAGATCGGTCTCCCGACCGATCTACTGAGATGAATTGTTATACAAATAAAAAGCAAAGGAATGGACAGGAGTCCATTCCCTACGGAAAGAAATCAATTATTACGAATTAAAATTGAAGTAAGAAATATAAATGATGTAGAGATCAGTCTCCCGACCGATCTACTGAGATGAATTGTTTCAAATAAAAAAGCAAAGGAATGGACAGGAGTCCATTCCCTACGGAAAGGAAAAAATGAAATCTTTTTTATTTATTGTTTTATTTATGACTATTAATATTCTCCCTCAACAAAATCCGCTAACAACTGTAAAATATGTTGATCTAAAAAAATATGTTGGGTTGTGGTATGAGATTGCAAAAATTCCCAATAGCTTTCAGGATCAATGTATAAAGGGCACAACTGCAAAATATATTTTAAAGGAAGATGGAGAAATTGCGGTAATAAATTCCTGTATTGATAAAGATGGAAAAGTTGATGATGCAGATGGGGTTGCGCGCATTGTTGATAAAAAAACGAATGCAAAATTGGAAGTTAGCTTTGTAAGTTTTCTTGGTTGGAGACCTTTTTGGGGTGATTACTGGATTATTGGACTTGATGAAAATTACCAATGGGCGGTTATTGGAACTCCAAACAGAAAATACGGTTGGGTGTTAAGCAGAACTCCAAAATTAGATTTAGAAACAATGGATAGAATTTTTCAAATCTTAAAAGAACAGGGTTACAATAAAAAGGATTTTGAAATTTCCATCCAGTAAATTTTAATTAATACTTCACCTTACGCAAAATTGAAACCTCCAAGGTTTCAAATAAAAGATTTTGCTAAAAACATTATTTTAGAAGTAAGAATCTGAAAAAACCTTGGAGGTTTTTCCACCGCTTGCCCAAGCTGAGTAAATCATTTAATTGAACAAAAAAGAGCAATTCGTTTCACTACTATCTAATCGAAAAAAATCATATCAATTAAGTTTTATCAAATCTAAAATAATTTTCTCATCATTGATAATAACAATGAACGGTATATTTCATATTTGATAGAAAAAAAGCTTGTTATGCGCAAAAATTAGTGGCACAAAGGTTGAACTATCAATAGCACTAATTAGTAATAGAAAAACAAGGAAAATATGATGAAAAAGCTTCTTTCCCTTTTAATGATTCCTTTCTTAGCATTTATCATTGGTTGTTCTGAAGACAAAGACGATAATCAGCCGACCGATCCCACAAACAAAAGCGTTGCATCTTGCGAAGGATGCCACACTAATTATGCACACTTAAAAGAAGTTTACACTCCGGATCCTCCATCAAGCGGCGGCGGCGGTTGCGGCGGCGAAGCACCACACATAGAACCTTATGATAGAGTTTTTATGGGTGGTTCTGGTTATGCTGATTTTAAAAGTGATGTTCACGGAAAAATTCCCTGTACAGCCTGCCATAATGGTGTGGATAAAACAGCAGATAAATTAGTTGCTCACTCCGGAGATTTTATTAAAAAACCTACCAGTGATGCTGTTAATAAATGCGGAAGCTGCCATGCTGATATTGCA
>JAGOXU010000310.1 GCA_018059515.1 Ignavibacterium sp. | reverse complement strand
GTAAAGTTATTAAACGCAAGGGTGTTGTAAGAGTTATCTGCAAAAACCCAAAACACAAACAACGTCAAGGTTAAAAACAAAGGAGTATATCATTGGCTCGTATAGCTGGAGTTGATTTACCAAAAAACAAACAAGTGTTGTATGGTTTGCAATATATCTATGGAATAGGTGAGCATACTGCCGCAACAATTTTAGAAAAAGCAAAAGTTAGTCCCCTAAAAAAAGTATCTGATCTTAATGAAGAAGAAGTTGCTGAAATTAGATCGGTGATAACTGCTGAATATAGAGTTGAAGGAGCCTTGCGTTCTGAAGTGCAGCAGAATATTAAGAGATTGATGGATATTGGTTCCTATCGTGGTGTAAGACATCGTAAGAGTTTACCTGCAAGAGGACAAAGAACTAGAACTAATTCCAGAACCAGAAAAGGAAAAAGAAGAACGGTTGCCGGTAAGAAAAAAGCACCTTCTAAGAAATAATATTTGACAATACGGAGATTTAAGAATTGGCTAAAACTGTAAAAAAAGTTAAGAAAAAAACACACGTTGATTCCAACGGTGTAGCACATATAAAAGCAACCTTTAATAATGTTCTTGTTACCATTACTGATATTTACGGAAACACTGTTTCCTGGTCATCAGCAGGTAAGAACGGATTTAAAGGATCAAGAAAAAATACACCATTTGCTGCACAGGTTTCGGCAGAAGCAGCCGCCAAAGAAGCGTATGATTTGGGAATGAGAAAAATCGAAGTTTTTGTTAAGGGACCTGGTTCCGGAAGAGAAGCAGCGATAAGAGCTTTACACACTGCTGGTTTAACAATCTCATCTATTAAGGATGTTACACCAATTCCTCACAACGGATGCAGACCACCTAAGAAAAGAAGAGTTTAAAATATTGGAGATTCACTAAATGGCAAGATATACTGACTCAGTTTGTAAATTATGTAGAAGAGAAAGACAGAAGCTTTTCCTTAAAGGACAGAAATGTTTTACGGAAAAATGTCCTATCGAACAAAGAAACTATCCTCCAGGACAACACGGATTATCCAGAAGATCTAAAGTATCTGAGTATGGAGTTCAGTTAAGAGAAAAACAAAAAATAAAAAGATCATACGGATTGTTAGAAACTCAATTTAGAAATTATTTTGAAAAAGCTGACCGCCAAAAAGGCAGAACCGGTGAAAATTTAATTATACTTCTTGAAAGACGTTTAGATAATGTTGTTTTTAGATTGGGATTTGCATCATCCAGAAAACAAGCCAGACAGCTTGTAAGACACAGACACATTATTGTTAATAACATTCTTGTTGATATTCCGGCTTATCTATTAAAAGCTGGTGATGTTATCCAAGTAAAAGAAAAAAGCAAAAAATTAGATGCAATTCATAATTCACTAAAAAGAGTAAAAGATAACACGTACGGTTGGCTTACAGTTGATAAAGCCACACTTTCCGGTACTTTCGTTCAGATTCCGGAAAGAGCAGATGTTCCATTGAATGCTAATGAACAATTAGTAGTTGAGCTTTACTCGAAATAAAATTTTTAATTAGAATAAGATAGAGGATAATAATGAGTGTATCATCTTTAAAGATGCCAGAAGCTGTTGTTCTTGATGAAGCCAATTACACAAACTCGTTTGGAAGATTTACACTGCAGCCGCTGGAAAGAGGTTTTGGAGTTACTTTAGGCAACTCACTTCGCAGAGTACTTTTATCATCTCTGCAAGGTGCTGCTATAACTTCTGTTAAGTTTAGCGGTGTGCTGCACGAGTTTACTACAATTGAAGGAGTTGTTGAGGATGTTTCTGAGATTATATTAAATCTCAAACAAGTTAGAATGAAGTTTCTTTCAAAGAAACCAAATAAAATTGATATTTCACTTGCTGGAGCTGGTGTTTGGACTGCCGGTGATCTTCAAAAAGCAAGTAATGAAGTTGAAATATTAAATCCAGAGCTGCACATTGCAACACTTAACAAAAGCGCTAAACTTGATGTCGAAATTAGAGTTGGCAAAGGTGTTGGTTATGTTCCGGCTCAAGAAAATATTGTTGCTGATCAAACTATCGGTGTTATTCCAATTGATTCTATTTTCACTCCAATCAAATTAGTTAAATATGATGTTGAGAATGTTAGAATCGGTGATAAAAATGATTTTGAAAAATTAACTTTTGAAATTACAACTGATGGTTCTATTACACCAGATGATGCTCTTACACAGGCTGCTAAAGTTTTAAGAGAGCATGTTCAACTGTTCATCAATTTTGATATCGAACAAGAAGAAGAACAAAACGTTAGCCAAAAAGACAGTGAATCTGAAAGAATTAAAAAAATACTTTTAACTAATGTAGATGATCTTGAATTAAGCGTTCGATCACACAATTGTCTTAAAGCAGCTAACATTAAAAATTTAGCTGAGTTAGTTAGGAAAGATGAGCAGGAAATGCTCAAGTTTAGAAATTTCGGAAGAAAGTCCTTAGCAGAGTTAATGGAAATAGTTGAAACTCTTGGTCTTGATTTTGGAATGGATGTAGATAAATATATTAAAGAAGATTCTGAATCACATTAATTTAGATAGGTTACTAAATGAATCACAGCGTTAAAGGAAGAAAATTAGGCAGAACAGCAAGTCATCGTGCGGCATTGCTTAATGCACTAACAACTTCTCTATTAAAGTATAAAAGAATTAAAACTACCGAAGCTAAAGCTAAAGAGACCAGAACTTTTGTAGAAAAATTAATTACTAAAGCTAAGAAAAACAATTTACACGTTCGCAGACAAGTATTATCGCTTATAAATGATAAAGATGTTGTTAACGAACTATTTAACGAAATAATCCCTAAAATTGGCGAACGACCGGGCGGCTATACAAGAGTTGTTAAACTTGGTAATCGTAATGGTGATGCAGCAGCAATGGCTATTATAGAGTTAGTTGATTATAACGATGTAGCCAATAAAAAAGCTGAAGAACTTAAAGCAAAACGTGATTTAAAGACTAAAGATAAAGATGCTAATAAAGGTGATAGCGGAATAGAAGAAGCTACGGTTGTTGAAGAAAAAACCAGCAAAAAAAGTAAATAAAAAATATTTGATTTGACTATTGAAAGAGTAATCGGGTAACCGGTTACTCTTTTTTTTATTATGTTTGAAAACCCAAAATTTATAGCATCTGCTTACAGTGTAACTGAT
>JAGOXU010000309.1 GCA_018059515.1 Ignavibacterium sp. | reverse complement strand
GTATTTTACTTCTTCCAAACGGAAATAAAATTAACGGAATAATTTCAAAATCACTTCCGAGTGTTGATCCAATTTCTCAAACGCAAACATTTTTAGTTAAGCTCTCCGATGGAAAAAAATATCCGGAAAATTTAAATGTTGAAATTAAAATTCCTATTCGCACCATAAACACCGCTACAGTATTGCCTAAAAGCGCAATCCAAAGCAATGAAACACTTGATAGTTTTTGGATAGTGAAATTGATTAATGATACAACTGCAATAAAAGTTTTGGTTGAAAAGGGAATTGAAAATGATAGTCTTGTCCAAATATTAAATCCAAATTTAGATTTATCAGAAAAAATAATTGTTGATGGCGCTTATGGTTTGCCTGATAGTTCAAAGGTTGAGATAAGGCAATAAAAATAATGGATAACTTTTACTCAAAATTTAAAAGCCCGATCTTAGTAATTTTACTAATTACTCTATTGGGTGGTATTTTTTCTTTATCTAAAATTCAATCCGGTTTATTTCCAGATATAACTTTCCCCAAAATAAAAATCATTGCAGATAACGGTCAGCAACCGGTTGATAAAATGATGGTTACTGTTACAGTCCCGCTTGAGAATGCTATTAAAAAAGTTGAAGAATTAAATTTAATACGCAGTAAAACAAGCCGCGGCAGTTGCGAAATTTCTGCATTTTTAAATTGGAATACAGATATTGACCTTGGTAAACAAAGAGTTGAAGCCAGGATAAATGAAATAAAACAAAATTTACCTGCCGGTGTAAACATCACAGTTGAAAAAATGAATCCTTCCATACTTCCGGTTATGGGTTTTTCACTTGAAGGGGAAGGTAAAAGCCAAATTGAATTAAGACAAATTGCAGAATACACAATTAAGCCATTCCTAGCACGCATAAACGGAATTTCTGATGTTGCTGTTATTGGAGGTAAGACAAAGGAATATCATATAGTTATTGATCCGATAAAATTAAGTCAGCTTGGAATTACACCACAGACTATTTCTAATGTTCTTTCGCAATCAAATATCATTACTTCCAACGGATACTTAAATGATTACAATCGTTTATATCTTTCTATCACAGATGCTTCAATCAATTCGAAAACTGAATTAGAAAACACAATTATTAGCAACTCTCCAAAACGTACTGTAATGTTAAAAGACATTGCAACTATTGAAATTGGGGAGCTTAAGGAATATGTTAAAATTAAAGCGAATGGAAAAAATGTTCCACTTGTTGCAATTGTTAAACAACCAAATTCAAACTTACTTGAGGTGATTGATAGTGTAAAATCACAACTTACTCAACTTGAAAAGATTTTGCCTAAAGGAGTAGTATTAAAACCTTTTTATAACCAGGCTGATTTTGTTGGCGGTTCTATAAGCAGCTTAAAAGATGTTTTGTGGATTGGGCTTTTACTCGCAATATTTGTAACAATAATATTTCTTCGCTCCTTTAAATCAAGTTTTGTAATTTTACTTACAATTCCTATTACACTTAGCCTTACATTAATTATACTTTACATGCTGGGGTACACACTAAACATAATGACGATTGGAGCGATTGCTGCTGCAATTGGATTGATAATTGACGATGCAATTGTTGTTGTTGAGCAAATTCATCGTACGCATGAAGAAAATCCCAAAGCAAATAGTTTTGAATTGATTTCCAAAGCAGTAAAATATCTTTTACCTGCTATGGTTGGATCGTCGCTTAGTACAATTGTTATTTTTCTTCCGTTTGGATTAATGAGCGGAGTTGCCGGCGCATATTTCAAAGTTCTTACCAACACTATGATAATAACATTAATTTCTTCTTTTTTTGTTACCTGGATTGGGCTGCCCGTAATTTATTTGTTGTTCTCAAAAGAAAAACATTCAGTTAAAGAAATTAGTAAAGATATAAAACAACGAAAATGGATTTACTTCTTTATTAAAAAACCAATCTTTGCTTTAAGTTTTATAGCGGCACTAATTATTATATCTTATTTTTTATTACCGAAACTGCCCTCCGGGTTTTTACCGGAAATGGATGAAGGTTCAATTGTGCTTGATTATTCTAGTCCTCCGGGCACATCACTAGAAGACACCGATAAGATGCTTCAGTACGTTGATGAAGTTCTCACAAAAATCCCTGAGGTTGAATCTTTTTCAAGAAGAACAGGAACGCAAATGGGATTTTTTATTACTGAACCAAATAGTGGAGATTATCTAATCCAGTTAAAGAATAAAAGAAACAAAACTACAGGCGAAGTCTCAGATGAAATAAGAAGTAAAATAGAATCTGTACTCCCTTCACTGCGTGCAGATTTTGGACAAGTTATAACCGATATGCTTGGCGATTTAATGAGTTCTGTTCAGCCGATTGAAATAAAAATATTTGGTGATGATAAAAAAACTCTTTTTACTTTGGCAGATCAGATATCAAATGTTGTGCAAAATACCCCAGGCACTGCAGATGTTTTTAATGGAATTATAATTGCTGGACCTGAGATAACTTTTGAACCTAACATTTCTAAGTTAAGTCAATATCAATTATCGCCTCAAGATTTTCAATATCAACTGCAAACTAAAATTGAGGGAACTGTTGTCGGTTCGGTGTTAGAAAAAAATCGTTTAGTTGATATAAGAATGATTGAAGAGAGTAAAAATCCTACCATTAATGATTTAAAAAACACTGCACTCTTTTTACCAGATGGCAAATTAAAACCTATTGATGAATTTGCCGATTTAAAATTACGTTCAGGCGTAGCCGAGATTGAAAGAGAAAACATAAAACCGATGGTAGCCGTTACTGCAAGACTAAATAATCGTGATCTGGGTAGTACCTTAACGGATATTCAAAAAAATATTGCTTCAAAAATAACTTTACCACTCGGTTATCAAATCGAATACGGCGGCTCTTATGCAGGACAGCAGCAGGCGTTTAAAGAGTTGTTAACAATTCTTTTCCTTGCTGTATTATTAGTGTTTACTGTAATTCTTTTCCTGTTCAGAAAAGTGAGAATTGGTTTTGCAATAATATTTCTTGCCGTTTTGGGTATCAGTGGAAGTGTGATTGCATTGTTTATAACTGGTACGGCTTTAAATGTCGGTAGCTACACCGGGTTGATTATGATAATTGGAAACATTGGTGAAAATTCAATATTTACATATCTTCAATTTGTTGAAGCAAAAAAAAAT
>JAGOXU010000115.1 GCA_018059515.1 Ignavibacterium sp. | reverse complement strand
AGGTTTCTTATTCTATTAAAAAAGAAAATAATAATTATATATTTTCAATTTATGGTGATGTTAATCTTCCAAGGAACGGAATGAAAATTAAAAACTTTAATGAATCAAAATCACCTGTTAGTGTAACTGTAAATGGAAAAAAAATTAATTCATTTACTAAAAATGAAATTAGTGTAAATGAATTTCCTGCAATCGTTGAAATATATTATGGGCAATAAATAAAAAATAAAGTATTAATTAACTATCCTAGTCATCGTAAGCCTGTCAAAGGAGGATAATATGATTATTTGGATTGATAATCTCGAATCGAAATCTTAGTAAGTAAAAATCGTTAGTAAAACTGGATAAAATAAAATGAGTTTCAACGCATCAAATGGATATTTTTTTAAAGATGGAAAACCTTACTTCGTAATTTCAGGTGAGATACATTACTTCCGGCTTGATCCTAAACTTTGGGAAAAACATTTAACTCTTCTTAAAGATTCTGGTGCAAACACAACCTCTACATATATTCCATGGGACTGGCACGAGTATGAAGAAAATAAATTTGATTTTACTGGTGAAACTCATCCTGCAAAGAATCTTATAAAGTATATCAAACTTTGTAAAAAAGTTGGAGTGAATTTAATTGTAAAACCTGGCCCATACATACTTGCTGAATACGAGTCCGAAGGTTTACCGAAATGGCTGTTAAACAAAGTAAGTAAAAACACTTTTGCACTAGACGAAAACGGAAATGTAATTTCACCTGATCTACTGTCTTATATGACCAATGAATATCTGCACTATTCTTTTTTGTGGTATGATAAGATAATGCCAATTGTTGCAGAGTTTCAGGAAAGCAACGGAGGACCAATTGCAATGATGCAGGTTTGTAATGAAGTTGGTGTGTTTCAATGGCTTTCCGGTAAGATTGATTACAATGAAACAGTTATTAATCTTTACAAAAATTTTCTCATAGATAAATACAAATCAATTGAAGAATTGAATAATATTTATGGAACCCGCTATTCTTCCTTCAAAGAATTATCTGCGCCAGTTGGTAGGATAGAAAACAAACAAGACTACTGCGCATATTATGATTTTCATCTTTTCTATCGCAATTACTATGCGCTCTATCTTGATACGCTTATAAAAAAAATTAAAACTTTTGATATTAATGTGCAGCTAACGCATAACATTCCTGGTTGGATTTATGGAAATGCCGCGGAGCTTCCAATGCTTATAAGCACTTATGAAGAAATTATGCGAACAAGAAATGACATTGTATTTGGATTAGATCACATTCCGGAGTTTGTCTCATTTCGCAACGCACATTCGGATTTGGCTTGCAATAAAATTTTAGAAGCAATGCAGCCTTATGGACCAGTTTGGGCTGCTGAATTTCAGTGTGGAACTCGTGAGCATCATGTTAGAAGTGACGCTAAAGATTTAGAAATATTTTATTTTGCATCACTTGCACACGGATTAAAAAGTTTTAACTACTATATGTTTTCTCAAGGATTAAATCCAACAGGGAAAGGATTTTTTGGAAAAACATTTTATTACCAAACGGCTGTAACGGCTAAAGCATTAAAATCATCTTTATATGATGCTGCAAAACGAGTGAACAGTTTTATCAAAAAAGAAAAAGATAATTTATTATTAAGCAAAACTAAATCTGATATTTGTGTTGGATTTTACAAACCATATTTCTATACTGAATTAACAACCTCGCAGATGTTAAAAGATAAAAGATTGTTTGTTGAAAAACTTGGACTTACAATCGATCCGCGTTTTTTGCGAGAAGAAATACTTTTTAACGGATTGCTGCGCGGTCTTCAAACATTAAATTTTAATTATGATATTAAAGATTTAGAGAACACATCTATCGAAATTCTATTAACCTATAAACAATTGTGGATTACAAGTGCTGAATTTATGGATGGCGACACGCAATCATTTTTAGCAAGTTATGTTAAGCAAGGCGGACATTTAATTGTATATCCTGTCCTTCCAACTTTGGATTTATATCTAAACAAATGCACAATATTACAAGATGAGCTTGATATTAGTTTCTCAAATTCCATAAGTCCAAATAAAGTTGAAGTCCTTGGTGTTAAAGATTTATTTACAGTTTTTAAGAATAAACTAATCTTTGAATCAAAAGAAAATGAAGTTGCAGCAAAAACTGAAAATGGAGAAACTTGCGGCATTAGAAAAAAAGTTGAAAAAGGAACTGTTACGGTATTAGGCTTTGCATTTGGTTATTCCAGTGATGAGCATTTACATCTTTATGAAAAAATAGTTTTACTTCATAAAATAAAAAGACAAGCAAAGGTTTCTGATCCGGATATTCAATTTGTAATTCGCAATGGAAGAGAATATTCTTATATGTTCTTGCTAAACTACCATAATCAATCTAAAATGTTTACGGCAAATTCTCAAAAGGTAACTTTAAAACCTTTTTCATATAAGATTATTAAATCAAAACGATAAAATATTTATAAACTCCTTTTCATAAAGGAAAAAAGATGACAAGAAAATATATTTGTTTACTATTTCTATCAATTATTTTAACCTATTCACCAATTATATTAGGTCAAGATATTACACCACCAGAAACACCGCAAAGTGTTCAAGGTTTCAGGTATGAAAAACATATTGATGTTGATTGGATAGAAAACTCCGAAACTGATCTATATGGATATAAAATTTACAAAAGCACTGGTGGAGCATTCACTTTTTATTTGAATGTTCCTAAATCTCAAAGTTATTTGTATTTATACATTGGCTCAGCAACTTTAACTTACTATTTCAAAGTCAGTGCGTACGATTCAAGCGGAAATGAATCACCACTAAGTGACAGTGTTGAATGTGCACCTCATCCGATGACAGATGAAGAATTTTTGGATATGACTCAAAGGGCAACCTTTAGATACTTTTATGATTATGCTCATCCTGTGTCCGGATTATCAAGGGAGAGATTAGGTTCTGGTGAAATTGTTACAAGCGGCGGTTCCGGTTTTGGTATTATGGCTTTACTTGTTGGAATTGAAAGAGGGTATATCAGTCGTGACCAAGGTGTTACGCGGATGTTAAAGATTGCTAATTTTTTACAAAATACTGCCGATAAATTTCATGGTGTATTCTCACATTGGTTAAACGGTACCACCGGTGCAGTAATTCCTTTTAGTACTTATGATAACGGCGGCGATTTGGTTGAAACAGCTTATCTTATTCAGGGATTACTTACTGCAAGACAATACTTTGATCAATCAAATGCAAACGAGGAACAAATCAGAAACTTAGTAACACAAATTTGGCAAGGTGTTGAATGGAGTTGGTACAGAAGATTTTCTACCAGTAACTTTCTTTTCTGGCACTGGTCGCCTAATTATGGTTGGCAAATGAATATGACAGTTCAAGGTCCAAATGAAGCAATGATTGTTTATTTACTTGCAATAGCATCAACAACATACGGTGTACCGGCAAGTTTGTTTCACAATGGTTGGGCTAGTTCTTCTAATTATACAAATACTAACTCTTTTTATGGTTATAGAATTTGGGTTGGATGGAATTATGGCGGACCCCTTTTCTTCCAACATTATTCTCTTCTTGGGTTTGATCCAAGAAACATAAAGGATGCTTATTGCAATTATTATAGTAATGCCAAAAATATAAGTTTAATACACAGAGAATATAGCATTGCCAATCCTCATGGTTTTACTGGATATAATGCTAATTGCTGGGGTTTAACGGCTAGTGATGATCCATCTGGTTATAGAGTTCACGAACCGACAAATGATAATGGAACTATTACTCCCTCTGCTGCACTTTCTTCAATGCCTTATACTCCGCAAGAATCTTTAGAAGCACTAAAATATTTTTACAGAACTTACGGCAGCCAGGTTTGGGGCGAATATGGATTTAAGGATGCATTCAATGATCATGTAAGCTGGTATGCTAATAGTTATCTTGCTATTGATCAAGGTCCGATAATTATTATGATTGAAAACTATAGAAGTCAATTACTATGGAATAAGTTTATGGCTAATCCGGAAATACAGCCGATGCTTGATTCTATTGGCTTTGTTCCCGATTCAGTTACAAGTATTCATAATGATATTCAATCAGTTGAAGATTTTAAATTACTTGGTAATTATCCAAATCCATTTAATCCTTCAACAACAATTGTCTTTAATCTTGCAAAAAGAGAAAGTGTTTCAATTGAAATATTAAATCTGCTTGGTGAAAAAGTAAATGAAATATTTAATGGTGAAATGTTGCCGGGAAGAAATGAAGTTACTTGGAATGGATTAAATGCTGAGAACAAAAATGTAAGTTCAGGAATTTATATTTATAGAATTAATGCTGCTGATAAAATTATTTCCGGTAAAATGGTTTTGCAGAAATGAAAATGAAGTTTTCAAATAAAATAATATTTATTTTTGTATCAACTTTCTTTTTGCTTTTTATTTCCTGTTCAAATAAAAACGATTCAGATAAAACTATAAAGTTCTGGGCAATGGGTGCTGAAGCTGAATACATTACTAAACTTATACCTGAGTTTGAGCGTTTAAATCCAGGCATTAAAGTAAAAGTTCAACAAATACCATGGACAGCGGCACAAGAAAAATTAGTTACAGCTTTTGCAAGTGATAACACTCCGGATGCATGCCAGCTTGGTAATACTTGGGTTCCGCAATTTGCTGCTTTAAATGCAATCGTTCCACTTGATGAATTTATTAAAACATCCAGCCTTATAAATAAAGAAAAATATTTTGATGGGATCTGGGAAACTAATGTAATTGATAATAAGGTTTTCGGAATTCCCTGGTATGTTGATACGCGCGTTATGTTTTACCGAAAAGATATTTTTGAAAGAGCCGGTTATAAAAATCCACCTAAAACCTGGACTGAACTTTATGCTCTATGTAAAAAAATAAAATCCTTTTATCCAAAAGAAGAAAAATATGCGATCTATCTTCCAACAAATGAATTTGCATCGTTCATTATATTTGGCATGCAAGCAGGTTCATCAATACTAAAAGATGAAAACACGCTTGGTAATTTTAGCGGTAAAGAATTTGCAGTGGCATTTAAATTTCTTACAGATTTTCACAAACAAAATCTTGCACCAATTGGAATATCACAGGTTACAAATGTGTATCAAGCCTTTGCAGAAGAATACTTTTCAATTTACATCTCTGGTCCCTGGAATATTCCTGAGTTTAAAAAATGGATGACTGGAAATCTTTCCGAGAAATGGATGACTGCACCTATGCCAGGTTATGCAGATGAATATCCTGGAGTTTCATTAGCAGGCGGATCGAGTTTGGTGATATTTAAAGATTCGGAACACAAAAAAGAAGTTTGGAAATTTATTGAATATCTTTCTCAAAAATCCACACAGTTAGAATTCTATAAATTGTTAAATAATCTTCCCGCTGTTAAAGCAGCTTGGGATGATCCTATATTAAAGAATGATCCTTATATGCAGGCATTTTACTTGCAGTTTAATAATGTGCGTGCAACTCCCAAAATTCCGGAATGGGAACAGATTGCTTTTTCAAAGGTTCAGCAGTATGCAGAGCTTGCTGCAAGAAATGTAATGACAGTTGATGAGGCATTAAAAAATCTTGATAAAGATGTTAATAGAATCTTAGAAAAGCGAAGATGGCTTGTTGAACAAAATAAAAAACAGGAAACAGAGCATTGAGATTTAAAACGACAATAAATGCTGCCTACATTTTTCTTGCACCTGCATTAAGTGCAATATTTATTTTTTTCTTTCTACCCGTTATCGCTGCTTTTGTAATGAGCTTTACAGATTTTGATATTTATGCACTTGGAAATTTAAGCACTGTTAGATTTATTGGATTGGATAATTACATAAAATTATTTGATGACCCGCTTTTTTATACAGCATTACAAAATACTTTTTACTTTGTGATATTAGCTGGGCCACTATCAATTGCAGTTTCACTTGGTGCTGCACTTATGCTTAATTCTAAGCTTGTAAAATACAAAGCAATATTTCGTTTAAGTTATTTTATTCCTGTTGTAACAACATTGGTTGCAGTTGCTATTGTTTGGCGGTTTATATACCACCCAAAGTTTGGAATAATTAATTATCTATTAAGCTTGATTGGAATTGCACAAGTAGATTGGCTTGGTGATACAGCAACTGCAATGCCTGCAATTGTTTTAATGTCTGTCTGGAAAAATTTTGGATACAATATGATTATTTTTATTGCAGGATTACAAAACATTCCCGAAGATTTATATGAAGCATCCTCAATTGAAGGTGCAAGCGGCTGGCAGCAATTTAAATCGATTACATTACCAATGCTTGCGCCCACCACAATATTTATTTCCTTGATTACAATGATTGGTTACTTCCAGTTTTTTGCCGAACCATATATTATGACGCAAGGTGGACCCTTAAACAGCACATTAAGTGTTGTTCAATATATGTATCAGGAAGGATTTAAATGGTGGAATATGGGATATTCTGCCTCGATAGCATTTGTGTTTTTCTTTATAATTCTTTTGGGAACAATTATTCAACTTAAAATTCAAAAGAGCACTGAATGAT
The DNA here is from genome assembly GCA_018059515.1 of Ignavibacterium sp. Taxonomy (GTDB): domain Bacteria; phylum Bacteroidota; class Ignavibacteria; order Ignavibacteriales; family Ignavibacteriaceae; genus IGN3. Next base: position 3,966 of record JAGOXU010000115.1, on the reverse strand, counting down.
TAAAAAATATTTACTATATAGTTTTTTAATTATTACATCTATCGCTACACTCATACCGTTTATATGGATGCTTGGCGCTTCGTTTATGTTTGATGGAAAGGCAAGTGTGTTTCCACCAATCTTTTTACCTGATCCATTTACAACCTATCAATACAAAATTCTTTTTGAAAGATTAAATGTATGGCGAAACTTTTTCAACAGTTTATTCCTTTCTTCAATAGTAACACTTTTATACATAACCTTCACCTCGATGGCGGGCTATGCATTTGCAAAGTATCGATTTAAAGGAAAAAAGTTTTTGTTTAATCTTTTATTAAGTTCAATGATAATTCCAAGTCAGGTAACAATGCTGCCATTGTTTTTATTATTGAAATCAATGGGATTTATTAACACATATATGGCGATTATTATTCCAGGTTTAGCAAATATATTTGGAATCTTTTTAATAAGGCAATATTGTATTTCAATTCCTGATAGCTTAATTGAAGCCGCAAGAATAGATGGTGCAACAGATTTTCAGATTTACAGAAAAGTAATTCTGCCGCTTGCTGTTCCGATTTTAGTAACACTGGCTATATTTTCATTTCTTGGAACGTGGAATGATTTTTTATGGCCGCTTATTGCTTTAACAGATGATTCGATGTACACACTACCCGTAGCGTTAGCAAATTTAATGTTAGAGCATACAAAAGATCCGGAGCTTATGATGGCAGGTTCGGTTGTAACTGTAATTCCTGTAATAATTGTTTTTCTTGCACTGCAAAAGTATTATATAAAAGGAATTATGATGGGAAGCGTTAAAGAATAATGAGAATATAATCTTAAGAATGAAACCATTATTAATTTATAAAATTATTTTTATCAGTTTGTTTTTTTCTTTTGCGTCTATCGCACAAAACGAAACCGACGTACTTGCAATAGTTGGATCAGATAAAATAACTGTTGAAGAGTTTCAAAATCGTTTTGATTATATGCCTCATCTCAATTACTCAAGTTCAGATATTGATTCAATTAAAAAAGAATTTCTTTATTCTTTGGTTGCTGAAAAGTTATGGGCACTGGAAGCGGATGAATTAGAGATTGATACAATTGAAACAATCCAAAAATCATTAAAAACTTTAGAAAAACTTTTTGTTAAAGATGAACTATATAAAAAAGAAGTTGAATCAAAAATAAATATTACAAGTTCTGAGATTTCTACCGGGTTATCTCGTGTAACAAGAATACTAAACACTTTAATAATTACTTTGCCCGATTCAGATAAAGCGTGGAAACTATTTTATGATTTTCAAAAAGGAGTTTTGTTTGATTCTGTGCTTGTAAATCTTAATATGCCGCTAAAACCGTTTGAGATAAAATATGCTTCGCTTGAAGATGAAGAAATGGAAAACATTGTTTACACGCTTAAGCTGAACGAAATATCTAAACCGGTAAAATCAAAAGATAATTGGTTTATCTTTAAACTGGTTGATGACCAGCCGGATATAACTATTGATTTGTCAAAAGATTATGCGCGTAATATTGTTATAAAAAAGATTAAAGACAGAAGATCACAAAAAGTTGGTAAAAATTATTTAGATGAACTGTTAATCGATAAACGCATTACTGCAGATCGAAAATTATTTGATTTGTTATCTGATAATCTTTTAGAGGTTATTAAAAATAGGATTGGTAAAACTGAAAATGATTCCATATCTGATATACAATTATTGGAATCAGATATTAAAAAAGTTTTAACATTAATAACAAAAGTTGATTTGAATGCTGATTTTATTAGTCTTGATAATAATCCTGCAACTCTAAATGATTTTCTTTATTACGCGTTTTATAAAAAAATATATTTTGATACATTCAATCCGTTTAAGTTTAAACAGGCTTTAAACAAAATTGTTAAGCAGTTTATTGAAGATGAAATTATTTCTCGTAAAGGATTTGAACTTGGATTAAACAATTTACCATCTGTTAAAAATGATTTGAGAATATGGAGAAACTATTATATCTCAGAAATACTTATGCGCAGTTATGCTGATTCGATAAAAGTTTCTGATGAAGAAATAAATGATTATATAAATCCGGGTAAAGATAATCCTACAATTACTCTCTTAAATATTATTGAAATATTTATTAAAGATATTGATGATTGTGAAAAAGTTCTTACCGAATTATCTAACGGCAAAAACTTTGAATTTTTGGCTGAGATTTATAATCAACGTGAGTGGACAAAGCAAAGCAAAGGAGAATGGGGTTTCTTTAATTCCTCCAATGCAGGTGAGATTGGAAGGATAGCTGCAAGATTGAATGTTGGAGATATTTACGGACCGCTTAAGGTTAATGATGGATACTCAATATTTAAATTGATTGATAAAAAAACACAAACTGATTCTCCAAAACAAATAATCGATAAGGATAGTTTAAAATTTATACGTATTAAAATTGCTCTAAGTAAGATGGATAATCTGCTAAACAAAAAAACAACGGAGCTAGCAAAAAAATATAAAATAAATATTGATGAACAATTATTAAAAAAAGTAGAAACATCACAGCTAAATACCTTTACTTATAGATTAATTGGATTTGGAGGAAAGATAGCGGCGTTTCCAATTACAGTTCCGATGTATGACTGGTATAAAATGTACGAACAAAAAAAAGAAATTCCTTAAAGGATTACTATGGCAGAAGTATTGTTAAAAAATGTTTCAAAAATTTTTGATGGTGGAAACAAAGTTGTTACAGATGCAAACTTTACAGTAAATGATAAAGAGTTTGTTGTACTTGTTGGTCCATCAGGCTGCGGTAAAACTACTACACTAAGAATGGTGGCAGGACTTGAAGAAATAACCAGTGGAGAAATTTATATTGATGGAAAGTTAGTAAATAATCTTCCACCAAAAGATCGCGATATTGCAATGGTATTTCAAAACTATGCGCTTTATCCACATATGACAGTTTATGAAAATATGGCTTTTGGGCTTAAACTAAAAAAAGTAGATAAAAAAGAAATAGATTCGCGTGTAAAGGAAGCAGCGAAAATTTTATCGCTCGAAGAATATCTGGATAGAAAACCAAAAGCACTTTCAGGCGGACAAAGACAACGCGTTGCTGTTGGAAGAGCAATCGTTCGTAAACCAAAAGTTTTTTTATTTGATGAGCCGTTAAGTAACCTTGATGCAAAACTTCGAGTTCAAATGCGAACAGAAATATCAAAACTCCACAAACAGCTTGGCGCAACAATGATTTATGTTACTCACGATCAAACTGAAGCTATGACGATGGGCGATAGAATTGTAATTATGAAAGATGGAATTATAAATCAAGTAGATGCCCCTATGAACTTGTACAATAAACCAATTAATAAATTTGTTGCTGGATTCATTGGCAGCCCCTCAATGAATTTTATTGATGTGAGCGTTAATAGTGAAAATAAAATCATCAGTAAAGATGGAAAACTTATATTTAGTTTATCTATAGAACAAAAAAATCATTTGAAGGAATATTTAAATAAAGAAATTATACTTGGAATAAGACCTGAGGATATTCGGATAGAAAGTGATTCAAAGAATTCAATTGAACTAGAAGTATTAATTGATGTAATTGAACCAATGGGCAATGAAACATTCATTTATTTTGAGATTGAGAAAAACCCATTTATTGCAAGAGTAAAACCAATTAGAGATTTAAGAGCAAACGAAAGAATTAAATTGTACATAGATCCAATGAGCATTTATTTATTTAATAAAAATTCAGGTATAAACATTTTACAGACAACTTAGTAATCGTCATTACAATTAAAGTAATATGCACTAAAAAGTTCTACCAAAAATTCCGCTAGAAAATATTATGAAAAAAGCCTCAAGAACGCATATTAAAAACGTAATTGAGGCCTATTTTTAAGTAGCGGAGAGTCAGGGATTCGAACCCCGGAAGGACTTGCATCCTTAACGGTTTTCAAGACCGCCGCATTCAACC
>JAGOXU010000308.1 GCA_018059515.1 Ignavibacterium sp. | reverse complement strand
ATTATATATCACAAAATTGAACGAATAAAAAAACTAATCGTTAATGAAAAACTAAAAATCACAGAAATTGCTTTTAAAATGAACTACAGCAGCATTGCACATCTATCAAACCAGTTTAAAAAAATGACCGGGCTCACTCCTTCCCAATTTAAACAAATGAATTTATCTTCTTCGCTTCTAAAACAAAATGCAACTGTTAATCAATAATCAAAACAATTGATTTCAATCCTTATTGTAAATTTCTAACTATTAATTACACAATTTACAGTTTAATAAGTCATATATATTTTCAGATTGTTTTAAATAAAGAAACAGTATTAAAGGTTGTATAATCAAATATAAATCGGAAAATTATTCAACAAAAACAGAGAAGTTATACAGGCTGCCAGACTGAAACAATTATAGTAACAGTAGGTAAAATAATTAAAACAAAAAAAAATGGAATTAGGAATCATTGGATCAATCGTTATTGGAATACTTGCAGGATTCATTGCAGGTCAAATTACAAAAGGGAGAGGCTTCGGCTTAATAGTAAATCTTATTGTCGGTTTAATAGGGGCTGTCTTAGGAGGGTTTCTGTTTAACTCATTAGGAATTGATTCTAACGGAACTTTAGGAATGCTGGTTGTATCTGTTATCGGTGCCGTAGTATTCTTGTCTGTTCTTTCATTATTTGGAGGTTTAAGGAACAAGTACTAAGTCAATTACAACAACTAACTACCCGTTCTATAATTCAAACATAACGCTTTATTCCCTTTATTACAATCTTCTATTCGCAAAAATAGAAATGTATTCGATAGTAAAAATATATAAAACAAAAATTAAAAATGAAAATTATTAAAAATGCAATGTTCATCTCCGTATGTGTTTTACTTGCATCTTCGTGCAACACAAAAAATGGGGTTGAGAAAGACGATTCGATCACAAAAGATTCTATAAATCAGTCTATTGATAATGCCTCAGAAAAAGTTAAAGATGGTGTAGAAGACATAAAAGATTCATGGGAGGAGACTCAAAAAGATCTTGAGAAAAAAACAGACACAATTAATGCCAACTTTAAAGAAGATATCAAGGAAGTAAAGAAAGATATTAAGAAAAAGCTGGATTAAAAAGTTTGTATAAAAGCACCCGTTTACAGAGGTAATTCGGGTGCTTACTTATTTAATCTCATCCTTCAGCAAATTTAATCAACTCTGCATTAAACTTCTTAGTTTCTTCCAGGAATAAACTATGTCCACTTTTCTCAAAAGGAACCAATTGCGCTTTTGGGATTAAATTTTGTGTTTGTTCGGCCAAATCAAAAGAACATATTTTGTCTTTTCGGCCATGAAGAATTAGGGTTGCAATATCAATTTTCAGCAAATCATGGCGCAAATCAGTATCCCTTAAAGCCTCTAGACATTTACTGGTTGCATACGACGATGCACTCAGATTAATGTTTGTCAACCAATTTCCAATTCCTTCACTTAAGGAAGTTTCGGTAGCGGAGAATATTTTTGCAAAATTGGACAATAGCTTTGGTCTGTCCAAATTATTCAGTGCTATCAAATCATCAACTTCGCTTTTGGTAATATTATACGGAAAGTCTTCCCATTGTGTCCAGCTAGGTGTTGCAGCTCCTGCAAGTACCAGTTTAACAACTCTAGCCGAACCATACAATGAAACATATCTAACGGCAATGGCTCCGCCCATTGAAAAACCGCAAAGAGTAGCATTTGTAATATCTAGCTTATCCAGAACCCTTTTAATATCCAACGCATGTTTATCATAGTTATAGGAACCGTAAGGCTTATCCGACTTACCAAATCCGCGTAAAGTAATCCCGATCACTCGAAAACCAGCATTTATCATATCATTGTACTGGTATTCGTACATCTCGTCGCTTAACGGCCAACCGGGAATAAGTACAATAACCTTACCTACTCCTACATCCGTGACGTGAAGTCGTACATTTGGCTCTACTTCAACATATTCTGCTCTCGCTATTTGAAGTTCCACATCTTCTTTTTTCATATCCATAAATTTTATTTAATTGAAACCGACTTTGACATTAAATTGAAAAAACAGCAACTAATAATTTTAACAGATCTCTTAGCTGCCCCATGAAAGAAGTAATTCCTTCGGATACTATAGATAGCCGGCGTTTATACACCAATTCAAAAAAAGTTATAAGGTGTTTGTTGAAATCCTCCGAATTCTCCAAATTGCTCAAATGTCCGGCTTGTTTAATAATATGCAGAGTAGAATCATTAATCTTTTTGTACATATACTTCGCAAAGATGGGTGGTGTAATTATATCATCTTCGCCTACCAGAATAAGTACTGGTAAGCGAATATTTTGTAACAGGTAACTTGTATCTTTCCGGGCACACAATGCCTGCAAAGTATTGCAAATCGATTGAACTGAAGTAGTTAATATCATTTCCCTTACAGATTCAATTTCAAAAACTTTGGTTCCAATGGAATCTGGTGCAAAAAGGATTTTCAAACTACTTTCGGCATACGCCAGGATTCCGTTATTTTTTATGCTTTCAATTGTATTCATTCGTTTCTCAATCGTTTCCGCAGTATCCGGAAAGCAACTTGTATCACATAAAACAAGCGACTCAAAACGATGTTGATAGTTTTCAATAACATTTAAAGCTATATATCCACCCATTGATAATCCACAAAGCGAAGCTTTTTTAATTTTTAGTGCATCCATAAAACAAATCAAATCATGTGCAAAGATTTCCATACTAAATGTACTTCCATCTCTTGATTCTGATCCTCCGTGTCCGCGAACATCATAAGCTATAACACGATAGTATTGCTTTAGCGCCAGAATTTGTCGGTTCCACATGGATTTATTAAGCGGAAAACCATGAATAAATATGATAACAGGAGCATCATCCGGTCCCTCATCTGTGTAACAAACTTTTTGATTGTTAAAAAGCAGATTTATATTTTGTTCGTAATAATCCATAAAAATTGTATTTTTAAATTGTTTAAGTAAGTAAACAGATGTTTTCTGCTGACATATTAATCAACATACTCAATAGAAGATCTGTAATACAAAATTATATATTACTGACATACACAATATTATATAATAAAAAAATAGAATTACATAATTTACTCATAATGCTCTTTCCAGTTCGTATTGCGCGTCAAAAAGGCTTCCGACAAGGAAAAACGCATTCGGTTAATTACATATAC
>JAGOXU010000307.1 GCA_018059515.1 Ignavibacterium sp. | reverse complement strand
ATGAGTTTTGCCAGATGTTTACCAGACCATTTGTACGCATAAAAAATTCTTTATGCGGGGATAAATGATTTGTTCCGAATGGATTATTTATGCTTTCCCAAACACCATCCCAAAAACCCATAAATGGTATTCTTAAGGGACGCTTACTATTTGTTGTGGTCTGAAGGACTTCTTTAACTATTCTGATTGGCTCAAATATATCTATACTCTCTGGTTCATCTATACCAATCCAGCCCGGAATATCTTCTTCATAAGTTATTAAACTTTCATCTTGATCTTTTATTCTTTGAACTGCTGGTGATAATGGATCTTTAAGTTCGCGTCCTCTCTCATCCGAAACAACAACTTTATCGAAAGAAAGTAAATAACCGGGTTTACCATTGGCATTTGAATTCCCCTTCCAGATTACTTTGAACTCAATATATTTTCTATCATCTCTTAAACCGGGACATCCTAAATCTGCTTTAAATGTGTATTGCGGGTTAGGGGTATTACCAGATGATTCTAACGCGATTGTGTTTGCAAGAGAGTAATCTATTGAAATTGTATCTATAATATTTAAGTTATCAAAATCATTCCTTCTTAAAATTCGCTCTTCTATAATAATAGTAGTATCAAGACTTGTAGGTGAGTCATTTTTAGAGTAAGTAACCTGTAAAACACATATTATATCTGATGGATTATACGGTACTGCAGGGGTATTGTTTTGAAGCATTAAAGAAAAAGTTGCCTTATATTGGACATCGCGGCAATCACCTTCTTGTGAGGCATAATAATGAACATCCTGGACATAATAAGGACCTTCTGTTAACTGATCTACTGAATTTGCAACACTATCTATGCGCCTTACAAGTGTTGAATTACCAAAAGAATAAATTTCAGTTTTTGTTGGATCTTTTCGTTTTAATGCTGCATCATCAATACCTAGTGAAGAACCTTCTGCTTCCCAAACAGAGTATTTGGCATCACAGTAATGTTGTATCCAGTTGAATTGATTACCCTGTTGATCGGCAGACTTAAAAGGAAAAACACGAAAACCTGTTGTCTTCCAATTATGCATTGTAACCATTTTATCAGGATCAGCAAGCTGCAGTCTTACAATATCTACACCCGCAAGATGCATACTATCAACTGCTCCACGATTACCAGGTAATCCATTTGGTCTTGTAACCCAATCCCAGATCAATTCTGATTCTATTGGAATACCTTGATAATCCTTAATCCAATCCTGTGCTTGCAATAAATTTGCAAATAATAAGAAAATAAAAAATAAAGTTTTTACTAAGCCGATTATTGAAAATATTTTTTTCATTTTAGAGCCCCTTAACTAATTACAAATTAAAAGTTAATAATTAAAAATTGAAATGAACAAATGTGCATTTTTAACATTCAATATCTCATCTCCTTTCTTCTGGTTATTTTTCAATAATAATACTTTAGTCTTAAACAAATAACATCTGATTTTATTAAACAATTGCTTATTCTTCCTAAAGTCCCACTTAGGGGGATTTAGGGGGCTGTTATTTTATTAACAACATTTTTTTCATCTCTGTGTAAACTGGAATGTTGCCTTCGCCGATTACCTCTATTCTGTAAAGATAAATACCCGAGGCTATTCCCTTGATACTTGATCCTTGATGCTGGATACTAGAGGAGGAGAATTCAACTTCGTAGTAGCCGGCGTTTTGTTCTTTGTTTACTAACACAGTTACAAGTTCTCCTTTTATATCATAGACCATCAGTTTTACATAAGCTCTCTCTTTTAATTTGTAGCCAATTATTGTTGACGGATTAAATGGATTGGGATAATTCGGATAAAGGAGATAGTCATTTATTGTCATTGGGTAGTCATCCGTTGAAACAGATGTCAGATCAACAATAACTTCTTCTGATGGTTTTGATTCATTCCCTTGATTATCTACACAGGTTATTTTGTAAACATATTTACTGCCAAAATAAGGAGGCAGTTGAACAAAGAACGTATCTGAAGCTGATGAAACAAGTTTTGTTGAATCTAAGGTAAAGTTAACTGTTGTATCACGATAAACTTTATAATAAGCAGTATCTGCTTCTGTGTTATGATTCCATTTTAATAATATTTGAGTTGTATCCACAACAGCAGAAAGATTTCTTGGTGCAAGTGGAACTAAATCCTGGTAAGTATAAGACTCTCCAAATGGTCCACCATACATTCCAATATCGCTTCTTGTTCCATCTACATCTAAAATATTTGGATCACCTTTATCAATTGCTGGTGAGTATTTCTGCAGATGAAAATCATAATTTTCATTTGCAGTTGGTATCGTATCATTCTTAAACATCGGATCTGCAACTCTGTCGCTGTCTCCATAATTTAATCCAAATAAGTCCTGTTCGTTTTTCCAGAAAATATTATAGTTAGAACGAATGAAACCACTACCTGAATGATACATACCCCGTATGTTGTTAGCTAGGATAATATTATTGGCAAACAATTTATTACCAGATGACCAAATGCTTGATGAAGCACCCTGACCACTTTGATAAACTAAAATATTATTCTTAATAAATCCAGTATCTATAACTGTATCAAAAAAAATACTTTGGTTGAATCTGCAGATTAAATTATTTTCTATAAAAACTTTTTTTGTAGCACCCACAGAAATCCCCGATTCCATACTGTTTGTACCCGTAAATAATATAATGTTATTGTTGATATAATAGTTTCCACTTGCAGTTTTTAATCCTGTTGCATTATTTGAGTTTACTATGATTAAACTATTTTTAAACATGTTGATGCAATCAAATGCTGAACAGCCCCCAAAAACTCCAGTATTAGAAATATTTGTAATTATAACTTTCTCGATGGTTGAACCTTCATTAATTATTGAAATACCAATCTGATCATTTTGAATCCTACAGTTTCTGATAATAATATTTTTAACCGTTAGAATTCCCGCACCCTGATTATATCCTTTGCCTAAAATTGTAAAGTTTTCAATCGTACCACCAATACCGTGTTGGATTAGTTCAATAGTAATTATTGCTAATCCAGTCCCATCAATCACTGTACTATCCATACTGCTGCCAATTAAACTTATAGCTGTGTTAATTACAAGGTTTTCTTTATCCCAGATTTGTCATTAGAGAGTTTTATTTGGTAGCACAAACGGCCAGCTAAAAAGATTTGTGCTTGACCAAATTCCTTCAAACCAGCTCCGCCGTTTCA
>JAGOXU010000114.1:7799-10627 GCA_018059515.1 Ignavibacterium sp. | reverse complement strand
ACCATCTGTGTGGATAATCCAGCAATTGCAGGCAGTGCAACTCTTAGAATTTTTTTGTAGTAGCTATTGATTGGTAGTAAATTCATTAAAGTAAAAATAAGGATGTTTAATTAAGATTAAAATTTATCGGTGTGATAATAGAATTTTCTTAAAATCTTATTTTACTAGTAAAATTAAATAAACAAGTGCGATCAAATAATTGCCCAATATTGATAATGTTAAATAAATATTTGTTAACACATTTTTTAATTAGCAGCTAAATAATTATTTATTGCTTTGGCTGCGGTGCGTCCTGCACCCATAGCCAAAATCACGGTCGCTCCGCCCGTTACAATATCGCCACCGGCAAAAACTCCTGGTTTTGTAGTAGCCATTGTTTCATCATTTACAACGATGTTACCCCACTTATTAAATTGCAAATCTAATGTTGTTTTTTGTATGATAGGATTAGACCCATTCCCAATTGCAATTATTGCCATATCGATATCAAGAATATAATTTGAACCCTCGATTGGAATTGGTTTTCTCCTACCTGATGAGTCTGGTTCACCAAGTTCCATTTTTATTAGCTCAACTCCTTTTAACCAGCCGTTTTTGTCTCCTATGAACCTTTTGGGATTAGAGAGTAATGAAAATTCAATCCCTTCCTGTTTTGCATGATGAATTTCCTCTTTACGTGCCGGCATTTCAGTATCAGATCTTCGGTAAATTATATAAGCATTTTTAGCACCTAATCTTTTAGAAGTTCTTACAGAGTCCATGGCTGTGTTTCCACCGCCAAATACAGCAATGTTTTTATCTTTACAATTAAACACAGGAGTATCAAACTCAGGAAATTTATAAGCTTTCATCAAATTAACTCTTGTTAAAAATTCATTTGATGAATAAACCCCGTTAAGATTTTCTCCTTCAATATTCATAAAGTGAGGAAGACCGGCTCCAACGGCAATAAAAACAGCATCATATCCATTTTGCATTAGTTCATCAATAGTATCAGTAAATCCGATTACCGCATTTGTTTTAAATTCTACCCCAAGATTTTTTAAAGATTCTATTTCTACTCTTACAATTTCTTTAGGCAGGCGAAACTCAGGAATGCCATAAATTAAAACGCCGCCAAGTTCATGCAAAGCTTCAAACACAGTCACATCGTGTCCCATCTGAATCAAATCACCCGCACAACTTAAACCTGCAGGTCCGCTTCCAACAACGGCAACTTTTTTGCCCGTTTTATCTTTTACTTTAGGTATGCTTAAACCTAAATGCTCACGTTCATAATCAGCAACAAATCTTTCTAATCTTCCGATGGCAATTGACTCACCTTTTTTTCCGACAACACATTTAGCTTCACATTGTTCTTCCTGGGGGCAAACCCTTCCACAAATAGCGGGAAGCATATTATCTTCTTTAATCTTTGCCGCAGCCCCAGCATAATCACCTTCTGAGACAAGTTTTATAAAATCATTAATCTTAACTCCGACCGGACATCCATCAATGCAAACAGGTTTTGGACATTGGAGACAACGAAGAGCTTCTAACTTAGCAAGTTCCTCTGTAAAACCAAGATTCACTTCTTTAAAATTGGTACCTCTAACATCAGGATCCTGTTCGGGCATAATTTGACGCGGTATTTTCATTCGGTCTTTTTTGCTAATCTCAGTCATTAATTTTTCTCCAAAAACATTTCATCTTAATTCTTTATTTTATTTCAGTTACCTTATCAATTTCCTTTTCAAGATTACATTCAAAATCGTGCAGTGATATATTTTCCATCTCTCGATAAGCTGAATTTCGTCTTATCAAAGTTTCAAAATCTACTTTATGAGCGTCAAATTCAGGGCCATCAACACAAACAAAAACTGTTTTACCATCAACTGTTGCTCTACACCCACCGCACATTCCTGTTCCATCTACCATAATTGGATTTAGACTCACAACTGTTTTAATTCCGTATGGTCGTGTCGTTTTAGCTACGGCTTTCATCATAGGAATTGGACCTATTGCTAAAACAAAATCAATCTTCTGTCCAGAATCAATTATCTCTTTTAATTTTTGAGTGACAAACCCGTGAAATCCATAGCTTCCATCATCAGTAGTTGGATAAACTTCATCACATACGTTCTTTAATTCATCTTCTAATATCACAAACTCTTTGCTTCTGCCTCCGGTAATAGCAATTGTATAATTACCGGCTTGCTTTAAAGCTACTGCCGTCGGGTAAGCAATAGCAGTTCCCACACCGCCGCCAATACTTATTGCAGTTCCAAAGTTTTCTATGTGGGAAGGTTTGCCTAGAGGACCAACAACATCCAAAATGTAATCACCTGTCTGATATTCGTTTAATTCTTTAGTCGTCTTTCCTATTCCTTGAACAATTAAAGTTATCGTTCCATTTAAATTATCTGAATCAGCAATTGTTAATGGAATTCTTTCACCCTCTTCTTTAATTCTTACAATTACAAATTGCCCTGCTTTTCTTTTTTGGGCAATCTTTGAGGCTTCGAGGACAAATCTTTTAACATTTGAAGCTATGAATTCGGCTTCCACTATCTTGTACATTTTAGAATCCTTTGATCAAATCTTTGAAAATTACTAGTATATAAAAAAACTAATATTATTAGTCTAAAAATACCATAAGTTTTAATCACTAACAGGTCTGAAAAACCTAACACTAAAAAACCCGCATTAAAGCGGGTTTTTTGTGGAGCTAAGCGGGATCGAACCGCTGACCTTCCCGATTAGCATCGGGACGCTATTGGTTATCAATTATCTTTTCAAGGTATGATTTGTTCTTGTAAGACTTTAATTGCTTTTCTCTTTTCATTGCT
>JAGOXU010000114.1:0-7699 GCA_018059515.1 Ignavibacterium sp. | reverse complement strand
TCTAAATTATTTGTTTGACCAATGTAGAATTTATTTAATGTGATGCTCTTAAGAATATATACGTAGTATTTTTCCAAAATGCTTTTATAATTTTAAGTGGAGCTAAGCGGGATCGAACCGCTGACCTTCCCGATTAGCATCGGGACGCTATTGGTTATCAATTATCTTTTCAAGGTATGATTTGTTCTTGTAAGACTTTAATTGCTTTTCTCTTTTCATTGCTTCTGCTCTGCTCAAAAACAATTTTTTATACACAAGATTCCAAGGCATTCCACTTTTAGTTGACTTTGAATAACCTGAATTATGATAAAATAGTCTTCGCTCTAAATTATTTGTTTGACCAATGTAGAATTTATTTAATGTGATGCTCTTAAGAATATATACGTAGTATTTTTCCAAAATGCTTTTATAATTTTAAGTGGAGCTAAGCGGGATCGAACCGCTGACCTCTTGAATGCCATTCAAGCGCTCTCCCAACTGAGCTATAGCCCCTAAATTCTTGCTGTAAAAATAATTATGTTTATTATAACAATCAATTTTATTTCTAAGGTGAAAGGGCAAGAGTTATGACTTTTATTTTCTATACTTGAATTATATTTTTGTTATAAATATGAATAAACTCTTTAGAGACATAATAGTAGTACTTTTTATTATTTTCTTCTTCCTCAGTTGTGATGATACTTTAACTGTTGATAATGTTGATGACAGGGATATTCCACTTACAAATGTTAGTTTTTCTCAAGATATTTACCCTATATTTCAAGTTAAATGCGCTTTCTCCGGCTGCCACGCAAGTCCAAATCCTGCTGATGGAATTGATCTTTCTACCTGGGCTAATGTTACTGCAAATCCATACATTGTTTTTCCTCATAACTCAGGAAATAGTATTTTGGTTTGGGCAATTGAAGGTCGAGCAGGAATTTCTCCAATGCCTCCTGTTGGTTATGCAAGACCAATTACCACAAAACAATTAGCAGGAATTAAAACCTGGATTGATGAAGGTGCATTGGATAATTAATTAAATCCACTTCATTTCTTTGTACCAATCGCAAGTTCTTTTAATTCCATCTTCGATAGATATTTTCTGCTTATATCCCAAATCTCTTATAGCTTTTGAAGTGTCGCAAGTCCAATACTGTTGAGTTATATCTTTAGCTTTTTCAATATTTAGTGTTGCAGGTTTGCTGCTAAACATTGCAAAAAATTGAGCAACAGATGCAATTGTATAAACTAAAAAATGCGGCACTTTAATTATGATTGGTTTTTTATTTAAGACTTTTGAAGTGATAGAATTAATTTCCTGCCAGGTATAAAATTTTTCGGATCCAATAAAATAGATTTGTCCGACTGCTTTTTCACTCATTGCTGCTAAGTAAAAACCTTCGACTAAATCAACAACGTGTATCAGACTCAATTCCTTTTTATTAAAACCAATTGTAGTTGTAAGTCCTTTGTTGAAAGTTTGAAAGTAAATAAAAATCTCAGTATCTCGTTCACCATAAACGGCAGGAGCCCTACAAATAGTAATTGGTAATTTATCTTTATACGAAAGTGCTAATTTTTCTTCTTCTAATTTACTTCTGCCGTAAGTTGTAATTGGATTGCACTCAGTTTCTTCATTAACAGGCTTCCCTTCAGTTGATGGACCAGAAACGGTTTGACTGCTGACTACTAAAAATCTTTTTATGCTGGACTTACTTTCAAGTGCAACTTCAAGCAGATTTCTTGTTGTATCAACATTTCCTTTAAAATATCCTTCAGCGGTTTTTGATTTTACAACACCTGCTACATGGAAAATATAATTGGCGTCTTTAAAAGCTTTTCGCAATCCATCTTTATCGGATAAACCGGAGTTAAAAATTTCAACATTTTTTCCATCCAACCATCTTAGATTGCTGGACTTTCGGACAAGGCATCTTACTTTCAATCCTTTTGATAATAGATTATCGACAAGATGGCTTCCAACAAAACCATTTGCACCTGTAACTACTGCTATTTCTTGAGTTTGCATAATTTTCTTTATTTGGTTTTAAGGCTAAATTGATATAAATTTTGCCCGCAATTTAATAAAAAGTCGAATCAGTTTTCTTACTACATATCAGTTCAGGAGGAATTTTTGGATTTATTTAAGAAGTGTTATGAATTTACTCGTGCAGATGAAATTAAAGCTATGGGTGTTTATCCTTATTTCAGACCAATTGAAGAGAATGAGGGACCGGTTGTTAAGATTGAAGGTAAAAGAGTTATTATGGCTGGATCCAATAATTATCTTGGATTGACTGGTCATCCACACGTTAAAGAGGCAGCAATTAAAGCTATTGAAAAATATGGTACAGGCTGCTCCGGTTCTCGGTATTTAACTGGTACTCTTGATTTACACATCGAATTAGAAAGAAGATTAGCAAAATTTTTTAACACAGAAGCTGTTCTTCTATTTAGCACGGGATATCAATCTGCCCAGGGTGTTATTCCAACCTTAGTTCAAAGAAATGATTTTGTAATTTCGGATAAAGATAATCATGCTTGTATTGTTGCAGGTACAATGATGACAAAAGGTGCGATGGGCGGCTTGGCAAGATATAAACACAACGATATGGATGATTTGGAACGGACAATTTCAAAACTTCCTGCAGATGCCGGAAAACTAATTGTTTCTGATGGTGTATTTAGCACAGGAGGAGAAATTGTTCATTTACCTCGATTGGTAGAAATAGCTAAGAAATATGATGCTCGAATTATGATTGATGATGCACATTCGGTTGGCGTTATAGGTAAAGGCGGAAGAGGAACGGCAAGCGAATTCAATCTTGAAAAAGATGTTGATTTAACTATGGGTACATTTAGCAAAACTTTTGCATCTTTGGGCGGATTTGTTGCAGGCTCTGAAAGAGTAATAAATTTTATTAAACATTTTTCTTCCGCTTTAATTTTTAGTGCTTCACCAACACCTGCATCTGTTGCATCAGCACTTGCTGCATTAGATATTTTGGAAGCTCAACCGGAACTTGTTACTAAGCTTATAGATAACGCAAACTATATGAGAAAAAATCTTAAAGAAAAAGGATTTAATGTTATCGAAGGAAGAACAGCTATAGTACCTGTTATTGTTGGCGATGATGCCGTTGCTTTTCAAATGTGGAAATTTCTTTATGATAGCGGTGTATTTGTTAATGTGTTTATTTCACCGGGGGTTCCTCAAGGAAGACAAATGATGAGAACAAGTTATATGGCATCCCACAAAAAAGAACATCTTGATGAAATTCTTGATGTTTTTGAAAGAGCCGGAAAACAATTAGGGCTTATATAGCAGTCGATTAATTTTTCTAAAAGAGGCTGTCTCAAAAGAAAATTCTGATGTCACACTGAATCTGTCAAAGTGTAAGTTTCTAACAAAATATTAGCCTTCGACAATCCACAGCAGACAGACTGACAAATACTGGATTTTGAGAAAGCCTCTTTTTTTTTATAGGATAAACCATGTCAGACATAAAAATCAAAAAGGTTGAAACTAAATCCGAACTTAACGCATTTATAAAATGCCAATGGAATTTTTATAAGAATGACCCCTATTGGGTGCCGCCGCTAATTATGGAAAGAAAAACTCTTTTAAGCAAAGAGAAAAATCCATTCTTCCAGAACGCATCCGCTGATTATTTTTTAGCTTTTAGAAACAATGAAATTGTTGGACGTATCGCAGCAATAAAAAATGATCTTCATCTAAAATATCATGAAGATAATTCAGGTTTCTTTGGATTTTTTGAATGCATTAACGATCAGCAAGTTGCAAATGCCTTATTTGATACTGCAAAAAAATGGTTAAAGGAAAAAGGATTAACCAGAATGCTTGGTCCTGCAAATCCATCCAGTAATGATGAGTGGGCAATGCTTCTGGAAGGATTTGATGATCCTCCGCGCTTACTTATGACCTACAATCCAAAATATTATTTGGAGCTTTGTACAAATTATGGAATGACAAAAGCAAAAGATCTTTTAGCATACAAATTAGAAAATCACAAAGTAATGGGTTCTGAAAAGCTAAAACGGGTTCAACAAATTGCTCGTGATAGATACAAGCTAAAAATAAATTCATTAGATATGAAAAACTTTGCTAAGGAATTAGAAAAAGTAAAAGTTGTTTACAATAAAGCCTGGGCTCCTAATTGGGGATTTATCCCAATGACAGATGCGCAAATTGATGCGATGGCAAAAGAGTTAAAGCAGATTGTAGAGCCTTCCCTTGTCCTATTCGGTGAAATTGATAATCAGGTAATTGGATTTGCTTTAGTGATGTTAGATTATAACTACATATTTAAGCAGATGAATGGTAGGCTGCTTCCTTTTAATTTTATAAAGCTGTTCACACAAAAGAAAAATATTAAATGGGCAAGAATCATTACTCTTGGTTTAGTACCCGAACACCAAAAAAAAGGTTTGGATGCTGTATTTTATTGGGAGATTGTTAATCGTGCTCACGCAGTTGGAATTGATTTGGGCGAAGCAAGTTGGATACTTGAAGATAACGAAATGATGAATCGTGGTGCTGTTGTTATGGGCGGCGATCCATATAAAAAATACAGGGTATGGCAAGTAGATTTATAATATTTTAAAATAATTCTATTGTGAGGAGTTAAATGCGAATCCTCATCTTCTTAATCGTATTAAGCAATTTAGTTTTTGCTCAATACGATTCCTCAATGTATGATCTTATCAAAACAACTTATGAAAGAAGTTTTGATAAATCTATAATTCACAACTATCTCTATTCAAACTCGGATGCAGAAACAAAAGCAGCAATTTTAAGTATTGCTCAGAGTGAAGATACATCCTTTGTACCTGAATTATTAAAATTAGATTTAAATAAATACGGAAGTGAAGTTTGTTTTGCACTTGCGCAAGTAGGGTATTGTAATCAATCACTAAATTTCTTGTGGAAATTTTTATACGCCTTTCCCCCATCCGAAACTTTTCCAAAAATATTTTTTGCGATTGGTAAGATTGGAACTGAAAACGATCTTAAGAAGTTGGTTGAGTTTTACAATTCATTCGATGGTCCAATCTTTCCTTATGAAGGAATCTCCGAAGCAATATTACAATTCCATATTCGAGGAATAAAAAGTGATGATGCGAAATTAATTTTGGAGAATGAGATTTTGCATAATTTATCTTCAAAAACAAGAATTTCAAATGCGTTGTTTGTTCTTTCAAGATACAGTGGTTCAAATAATGTGATCGAAAAACTTAAGGATGTTCTAAAAGATATTAATTCTACAAAATCACAAAATTCAGAAAATATTGATTCTTTAAGTTTATTAAAGCTAGAAAGTATTCAATATGCTTTAATGAATCTCCAAAAAATAAAATACTTTCCTACAGAATGGAAGTTTAGACATGAAATATTAAAAAATGATGATGCGCTTTTTTTTATCGAGTTAGCCAAAGCTGTTATTTTTGCTTCGCCTATTGAATACGGAAGAGCATTGAACAATATATCCACTCAAATGTTAGAGTCTGATCAAAATAACCTTGCAATTCAGTCTGCAATATCACTTCGATCTCTTGAAAAAGAATTGCAGCCTGTTGAAAAGCCATACTTCAAAAGGCTAATACGAAATATTTATCATGATCATAAAAGAAGTAAATTATTAAAAGCTGAACTTTTATTAACAGGTTATCAGCTAACAAAAGATTACGATTACTTTAATAAATTAATTTTGGATCGTAAGACTATAGATAAATATAGAATCAGATTTTACAGTATGAATCCTGATACAACAACTACTGTCCATCAATTAATGAATTATTACAATTCCTTGGATATTAATGTTAGGATTGAATCCTTAACTCACTTAATCGAATTTAATAAAAATGATAAATTTAGAAAATTATTAAATCATCAAATTTTAGATGCAATATCTTCTAACATTGCTGCCATTATTTCAATAGCTGCTGATGGAATTGATTCAAATTTTATTGCGAATAATTATAAGCGTTTAAAGGAAATTGTATCTGAGCAATTAATTGCTTTCAAAAGTAATCCGGATTTTATTGAAGCAACTATCTCCTTAATTAATCTTGCAGAAAGGATTGATAGAGATTTTTATGAATTGATGATTGAAAAGACCAAATCATCCGAACTATATTCAATTAGAAAATTTATTGCATCAAAAACCGGCAATAACAAAATTGGTTTTAAGGAGCTTGATAAATTTGAAGATATTTGGAGTTATGCTTTCAAATACAAACAAGCAACAATAAAAACTTCAAAAGGTGATGTAATCATTCAGTTCTATTCCGATATCGCACCAATTTCTGTTGCAAACTTCTGCATGCTTGCAAAACAGAATTTTTATAACGGAATTGCATTTCATCGTGTTGTTCCCGGATTTGTAATTCAAGCCGGTGATCCAACCGCAACCGGCTGGGGCGGACCCGGATATGATATTGTTTCAGAATTTTCAGATACTGATTTTAAAATTGGATATGTTGGTATGGCAAGTGCCGGAAAAGATACCGAAGGCTCACAGTTTTTCATCATGCAAGGCAGTCATCCGCATTTGGATAGCAGATATACTTTATTCGGAAAAGTAATTGACGGAATGGATGTTGTTTATAACATCAATGAAGATGATTTAATAATTTCAGTAGAGCTGAATTAAAATTATTTCATAAATTCATCATACTTTGCTGCATGGGGTGGGTCAACTTTTTTTAGTCTTGCAAAAATGTTATGGTCGGGATAATCTCTTAGTAATTCAATCAGCTCGCCGTTTTTAGTATCAAAAAAATGTTTGATTAACACACTGTTAATTCCTGTTTTCTTTTGCATGTCTTCTAACACAGCTATTATACCCGCAATTTTATCTTGTGCATCTTTCTTTTTTATTTGATACTCATCAACTCCATAATGATAAACATAAAACGCTTCTCTGAATGCACGATACTTGTCGTTCGACAAATCCTGACACAAGCCCCATTTACTGTAAGACGCACTGCTCTGCTCCCAACCTTTATTAAATTGACTGTTACCGCTAAGATTTAGGATGTTAAAAGCTTTTTTGAAGTACGGTGTTCCGCCTAATTCCGCCCATGTTTCCCAATCAAACCCAATAATAATGTTGGCATAAAAATCCAAAAAACTTGTCAATGGATCGAATGACGCTTGATTAGCATACAGCGCCTGATTCCGCACATACTTAAATGACCAGTTAGCATCATTTACTGTAACCATAGGGGTTTGCCTGGTTGATTTGTAAACCGGACGAGTAGAAACAATTACAACCTGGGCAGAATAATCTGTTTCATTAGAAGCACCTGTAAAAAATATTGTAAGTGAGCAGTCAATTTTTTGTCCATCCCATGCTTCACCGGTAAATTGTGTGGTGTTCATATATGATTCAATCACACCGGCAAAATCAATTAACCGTTCTCTATTTTCAACAGATAGCCCTTCATAATTTACTGTTACATTACAATTAAGTTCTTGTGAAAAAGAAACTGCAAATGGAATTAAAACAAAAATTAAAAGATTACGCATAAACATTTTAGCCTAAATTTTTATTGATTTAATATAGGAATTTAGATATAATCGAACAATCAACTTAAAAGATTATGAAACTTTACTATACAATTATAATAATTTGCTCATTAACATTAAGTGCATATTCTCAGTACAACCCGGGGGCAAAACAAATCTCACTTT
>JAGOXU010000009.1 GCA_018059515.1 Ignavibacterium sp. | reverse complement strand
ATAATTAAGTTCGATATTAGTTGAGTCAAGCATAATCGCTTTCTCAAGTACTTTTATCGCGGATTCTTTTTGATTGCCGTAATTAAAAATATCAGCAAGTAAATCGTAGTATTCAATTTTAGTAGAATCCATTTCTACAGCATTAAGAGCATACGTTAAAGCGTTTGATAGTTTATTTAAATACACATAATTTTTTGCAAGTGTGTAGTAAAGTCCGGCAGATGAATCGTACATCAGTGCCTTTTCATACTGCCCTGCCGCAGCTTCAAAATTTCCCTGTGTTTCAAAAACTCCGCCGTTAATAAAAAAATCAAGTGCCTTTTGTTTTTTTTGATCGGCAGTTAAAACTGTTTTTTTATCATCAATTTTCTGTTCAGTTATTGTTGAACTGCTTGAACAATTAACCAGTAAAGTTGATAAAAAGATTATGGGGATAAATATGTTGAGAATATTTCTTTTCACGTGTGTGAATATATTATTGCAGTGTTGTAATAACAAGGCTATTTAGGTTTGTTTGAACGTAAAATTTGAAATCTTAATGAACTATGTAGTAACTTTGTATAAAAAAAATTAAATGGAAACTTTTGATCTTGCAATAGCATACGATTGGGAATTTGATGTTGAATTTGTTTCGGCTATAGAAAAAAATCTTCAGCAATTCGGAATCTCAACCTACGTTATCACTTATAAAAATATTGGTGAAGTAACTGAAAAGGTAAAATACCGAAAATTAAACTTTAGATGTTTACTGGATCGCGCTTCGGATGTGGATGATAATTTTATTGAATTGAATAGAATTCTTACAAAGCGAAACGCTTACGTTTTTAATCCTTATAAACTTATTGAGCATGCAATCGATAAAGCAAATATGCACCTGGAGTTTATTACATCAGGACTTTACGTACCGTATTCAATTATAATTCCACCGCATAACCAGACTAATGATATTTTTATTTCTATTGACGATCTTGAAACTCTCGGCAGACCATTTATTATAAAACCTTGCAACACAACCGGCGGCGGAATGGGCGTTGTTACAGGTGCGGAATCACTTAAAGAAGTTTTACACGCGAGACAGAAACACAGCAATGATAAATATTTAATTCAGGAAAAAGTTTATCCTAAAATATTGGAAGATAAACGTGCATGGTTTAGATGCTATTGGGCTTTTGGCAAAGTAGTTTGTGTTTGGTGGGATGATGAAACGCATATTTATAATGAACTAACCAAACCCGAAGTGAAGAAGTTTGGATTGAGAAAACTTTTTCAGATTACAAAAACGATTCATCGTCTAACCAAACTTGATTTTTTTTCAACTGAGATTGCACTTACTGATAAAAATAAATTTGTTGTTATCGATTATGTTAACGATCAGTGTGATATGAGATTTAAATCCTTGCATCCTGATGGCGTGCCGGATAATGTAGTGTTAGAAATTATTAATAATCTTAGATTATTTGTTGCAAAAGAAAAACGCTTAAACCGATGAGGAAAAAGATTATACTTATTTATCTCTCAATAACTGTTTTTATTTTACTTCTTGGTGGATATTTTTTTCTGTACAACATATACGGAAGTGAAGTTAGACGCTCTCCTCAAAATTTGTATGCAGATATTTCTTCTGAAATGACAATTGAAGTAATTCCAATTAATGCACTTGGCAAAAAAGCGTGGTTTAGAAAATCATCCGCAGATTTTGATATTGTTGATGGAATATATTTGATTGAAATTACAGAGTACAATAAAGAATTTGGATTTATTAAAATCAGATCAAAAGGTAAAGTAGGTTTGGTGGGAATTAAAATTAAATCCCAGCATTCCTTACTACCGGAATATATTGAAATTGAAATCCTTGCTTTAACTGTTTAGATTTTAGGCAGACTTATGAATAAATATATTTTACTTTTAAAGGCTGTCAAGGTCGCACCGAGACAATAAAATCCTATCTTAATCACACAAAATCAAAGCATCAAACAATATTTATTTCTATTTTGCAGTTAAGTTTTTATTCTACACGAGGAAATATGAAAAAGTTTAAAGTATTATTTATAATCTCAGTTTTATCCTTACAAATGGCTTATGCCCAAGGCACAGCCGGTGAAAGCGCGAAGTTTGAATATCGACATCTAATTGATATGCCAACAGCTGGAATTATGGAACGCGGTTCTGTTGGATTAACAACCGAGCTGCTTCCTTACGGAACTTTAATCACAAAAATTGAAGCTGGAATTTTTGATAACGTAAGTATTGGACTTTCTTACGGAGGCGTAAATATTATCGGATCAGGCAAACCGGATTGGTATCCATTTCCACCGGGAGTTAATTTACGTATTCGTGTAATGGATGAATCGATTCTTGTTCCATCTTTAACTCTTGGTTTTGATACACAGGGCAAAGGCGAATATTTTAAAGATGAAAAACGATTTGCAATAAAAGCTCCCGGAATTTTTGCCGCCGCGAGTAAAAACTTTGGGCTGCTTGGTTATTTAAGTTTGCACGGCACAATTAATTACTCAGTGCTTGAAGATAAAGACGGTGATAATTTTGTAAATCTTATGATTGGTGCTGAAAAAACTTTGGGCAGTTCATTTTCTGTTTTAATGGAATACAATTTTGCTTTTAATGACAACTCAACAAATCAATTTGGAGATGGAAAAGGATATTTAAATCTTGGTTTGCGCTGGTCTATTGCAAACGGGGTTACAATTGGTTTTGATTTACGAGATTTGTTAGAAAATAAAAAATGGAGTCCAAAATCTGCAGACCGTGCATTGGTTATTGATTTTACGCAGAAGATTTAGGATTAGATTTTTTTTTAGTTTTTTTATTGTTAAGAAATTGAATTGCATAGCTCGAATAAGTCATTTCGAAGGAGCCTGCCTGTCGGCAGACAGGCAAAGGCAGGGTCGAAATGACGATCAGTATTTTGTTTCGTAAAACTCGTGGCAATTTTAAAGAACAGTGCTGTTTCGGATTTAGTACAACAAAGTTTAATTAACTATACACTTAAGATTTTATCATATCTATTTTAAGCTATATGGTATGTATTTATTCCTTTTATTAGGCTCGATATTTGCAAATTTTTAAGTAGTTGAATCAAAGAGGTATTAAAATGAAAAAGTTTAAATTAGTTTTTTTAGCATTTCTTCCTGTATTGCTCTTAAATCTTACAGGATGTTACACGCAAGTTGCATCAAGAGATGATTACGGCAACTGGAATCGTGAAGAGAAAAAGCCATATTACGATTATGAAGATGAGTATGATACAACATCCGATTCGTATGAAAATGAAGAATATGCTTACGATGATGATGAAGATTCATACACAGAAAGTTATGGTACTGAAACCAATTATTATTTTTACGGCTATCCATCTTACAGAAAATATTTTTGGGGATATCAACCGGCAGTTTCAATCTTAATTGGCAGCAGTTGGTATTATGATCCTTGGGGCTGGAACCCCTGGTATTCAAGTTACTGGTATTATCCTTCACCATTTTGTTACTATCCAACTTATTGGTACTCACATAATTACTACGGCTGGTGGGATCCATATCCATACTACGGCGGTTATTACTCATCTAATTATAAATACAGAACCAATGATGGATATAAAATCAGAAATAATACCGGAATTAGAAACAGCGGCGGTAGAGATAGAAATTTAGTTACTACGCGGGATGGAAATAATACTTCAACATTAAGAGATCAACTTAAAACACGCGAAAGACAAATCGTTTCCGGTCGTGATGAAGTTAAACGCGATAGAACCGGGCTGCGCGATAACACAAGAAATGTTACCCGTGATGGATTAAATACAAGCAGAGACAATGTAAATACTCGTACAAAAGATAATATTCGTAAAGATGTTGAACGAACACGCACAACACGCAATAATGATGTTATCAAAAGAGATGACACAAGAACCAAAAAGAATACTGATCTCAATCGTGATACTCGCAAAAAAACAAATGATACACGAATCAACACGGAAAGAAAAAATCCGAACGTAGATAGAAATAAAGATACACGTAAAAATGAAACAAAGCGAAATGAAGTAAAACGCGAGAATAGAAATAATCCTCCAAAGATTAATAAAACACCGAATACGAATAAAACTCCAAACAGGAATTATACTCCGCCTAAAACCAATAATACACCAAGGAGTTACACTCCGCCCAGAACAAATACAACTTCGCCGCCGAGAGGTAATACAAACTCAACTCCACGTGGTAATACAAATAGCGGTGGAAACAGTGGCAGCGGAAATAGAGGCAGTAATGATTCTGGAAGAAGAAGGTAAATAAAATGAAAAACACAATTAAGTTGTTTGCTTTAGTTTTTGTAATGAGTTTTTACTTTACCGGATGTTACACTGTTGTTTGGAATCCAAACGAAGCATTTCCTGATACGGAAAACTCATCTGAGAGCAGCAGCGATTTTTATGATTATGATTATTACGGCGGTTATGTTGATTATTATCAATCACCATGGTGGGTTTCAGCTCCGGTTTACATTACACTACCCGATGGAACAACAGAAAAAAGAATAACCAAGGATAGAACAAACGGAAATAACACAAGAAACTCCGATACAGAAAGTATCAGAAACAGCAGCGGCAGAGGAAACACAGATCGTAATTCAGGAACAACAACTGGTATTACAACGCCAACAACTACAACAAATTCCGGCAGCGGCAATAACTCTAATGTTGTAACTCCACCTCCGCCAACAAGAAACACAGATTCCGGTACAAGTACAACTAATTCATCAGGTTCAACATCCAACACAAGAGATTCCGGGAGTAATGAAACACGCAACAGCTCCGGTTCCAGAAATTCCGGCAGTGGGAGGAAATAAAAATGTTTAAGCACATGTTAAAAATATTCAGTGCGATTATTTTATTATTTATTACTACAGCAAACGCACAAAATTATAACGATGCAATTCGTCTCGGCTTTCCCGGTTTAGGCTCAAATGCAAGAGCGCTTGGAATGGGAAACGCATTTAATGCTTTAAGTGACGATGCATCGGCTTCATATTTTAATCCAGCGGGTTTTGGTTTGATAAAAAAGATGGAACTATCCGGTGGATTAAGTTTTACAAATTTTGATAACACAACAACTTTCTTTGGAAAAGAAACCAACGATAATACAACAAACACATCTTTAAATAGAATAAGTTTTGCACTTCCCTTTCCAACTTACCAAGGCAGTTTAGTTTTTGGATTATCGTATCATAACTCCAAAGATCTTTCAAGCATTGTAAAGTTTGATGGATTTAACAGTGGAAATACTTCATGGATTAGAAATTTTTCTTTAGACAATAATGATTTACTTTATAATATAAAATTGAGTTACCCAATATTTGTTTTTGATTCTCTTAAAAATCAAGATGTTTGGATTAAGGACACAACCAGAATTTTTGGAAATCTTAATCAAAGTGGAAACACATTAAATTCCGGAAGTATTGATAATTGGACATTCTCCGGTGCAATTGAAGTTCAAAAAAACTTATTCATTGGTGCAAATCTTACAATTATCAACGGCAGTTTTGAATCAATAAGAGATTACTATGAAGATGATTTTGAAACTAAAGATGTTTACAATAGTAATTTAGAAATCTATCCAGGGAACACGCTAACTAGAGACTTTGTTTCGTTCTACTTTAATCCAACTACAAAGTGGGATATTGGTGGATGGGATGTTAAAGTTGGTTTTCTTTATCAATTAGAAGACGTTGCAAGATTTGGTGCAACTGTTCAGTTTCCAAAAACTTATTCTATTTCTGAAGAATATTCAACTTACGCCTCAAGTACTTTCGGAACTGGTCAAGTTTATGAAGATTTTTATAATGATAAAGTCTCATACGATATAACTACCCCATTTGAATTAACGGGTGCGTTTGCTATAAATCTTAAGGGATTAATTCTATCTTTAGAAGGAGGACTAATAGATTATTCTCAAATAAAATTCAAAAACTTAGAAGGATTCACTGATCCAGATTTAATTATCTCAAATAATTTAAAAGACGCAAAAGATGATTTAACAACTGCCTTTAATTATAATTTAGGATTCGAATACACCGTTCCAACAATTGGGTTAAGAATTCGCGGTGGATTTATGAATCAAGCTTCCGCATTTAAAGGCGATGCTTCGGAGTTCTATCATAAATATCTAACAGGCGGATTAGGATTTTTAGCAGACGGAAATATAGGAATCGATGTTGCTTATGCTTACGGCTGGTGGAAAGATATCGGCGATAATTATGATTCTAATGTTTCAAGAACATTTCAGGATGTTAAAGTGCACAATGTAATGCTTACCACAACTTTGCGATTCTAATTATATTTTAATTGATTAACGAATCAAAGCACCATATTTTCGATATGGTGCTTTTTTTTTATTTAAACGGAGTAAATCATTCAAGGAATCATTTCAAGATCAGAGAGCAAAGACCTTTATGTCTTTTCAGAAAAAGATCACACACTTATACGATGCTCGCTGAAAGGAAAATTTAAAAAGGATTTTAATCTTAAAAAGGATAAACTTTTTAACAGAGATTTTGCCGCTGTTGGTGATTCCGTGCTCTATGATTTAAACGATGACGGCACAGGCGTTATTTACGAAATACTTCCGCGCAAAAATTTTATATCACGCAAAGCAATTAAGACACGCGGCGCAAGCTTCCGAGGTGAAAGACTTGAACAGATTATTGCATCAAACCTTGATAACATTTTTATTGTAACGAGCACTTTAGAGCCTGATTTCAATAACAAAACATTGGATAGATTTTTAGTGGCTTGTGAAAGTTCACATATCAAAACCAATATAATCATCAACAAAACTGATCTTGCAGAAAAATCCGCAGTTGATGAATGGGCGAATCTTTACAAAAATATTGGATATAGAGTTTTTCTTACTTCAGCTATAGACTCCACAGGCTTTACAGATCTTAAAAAATATCTTAAAGGAAAGAAGAATCTTTTTTGGGGACAATCAGGTGTTGGAAAATCATCTTTACTAAATTTACTTTATCCAGATCTTAATCTTAAGGTTGGCGAGATAAGCAGTTTTACTTCTAAAGGAACTCACACTACTGTAACAAGTGTTATGCTTTTTGTTGGTGAAGAAACATATATTATAGATACGCCAGGTGTTCGAGAGATTGACCCGTTTGGAATAAGAAAAGAAGATTTAGGACATTACTTTAAAGAATTTGAAAGTTTTATTAGTAAATGCAGATTTAATACATGTACTCATCATCACGAACCGGGCTGCGGAGTAATAAATGCATTAGAAAGCGGTAATATTTCGTATGAAAGATATGATAGTTATCTTCGGATTTTAGACACTGTTGAAAAAGATATGAATTTTTAGTCCACTCTTTATGAACTTTTAATGTAATAACTTAATTTTGTTTTTGAAAACAACAGAGATATATGAGCAACACTTCACAAATAACGGCAAACACTTCTAATGATTTTTCTGAAAATCTAAGTGACCCAAATAAAATATTTTTTAGCTATGCGGCAGAGATCAGTTCGTTAAAATTTACTTTACTGCTTGATCATTTTGCGGCAAAAGCCGATGACGTTTTTTATTATGCTGAACCGAATAAAGAGATTTCATTTTTATCATTTGAGATTCTCAATAAAAAATCTTTTAACTTTGATAATTATGAAATACTTGCAAAAGAAATTTCAGTTTTAAAAGATAAGCTCATTTCAAATCACAATGAGTTTGATAAGTTTAACCTTCCTCTTTTTGTCATATCGGCAAAATTTCCTGTTCAAAAAAAGTCAGAGGAATGGAAAGATTTTAATGATATAGATTTTATTATTCCAAAGATAATTTTATTTCAGCATTCAGGTTCATGTTTTATAATTGCAAATTTTTTCTCGGAAAGTTTTTCTCATCAGGAAAATTTTAATGAATTTCTTGTACGCGAAACCGAATTGATTTATGATCTTGAAAATCGTTTGCAGGAAAGCAAAAGCGATAGAACCGTATTGAAAGATGTTACAATTGATAATTTTGAAAACTGGAAAACTCAAATCAATTCTGTTGTTGATGAGATAAAAAGAGAAAATATTGATAAAGTAGTTGTTGCCCGTAGAATAGAAAAAGAAATCTCATCAGAAATAAACTGGCAAAGAACAATAAACGAATTAAATCTAAAATTTCCTACCTGCACAAATTTTTTATACAAATCAGGTAAATCAATTTTCTTTGGTTCAACACCCGAAATATTAATTAAGTATTCAGGAAATATTTTTTCTACAGAAGCTCTTGCCGGTTCAATAATGCGCGGTAATAATCCTGTTGAAGATAAACAACTTGAAGTTGAACTTCTGAAAAGTGAAAAAAATAAAATTGAACACGAAGCCGTAATCGATTATATTAAAAAAGCAATCTTTAATTATGTAGAAAAAGTTGAAATGGATGCTGTTCCAGTTGTTAAAAAACTTCCAAACATTCAACATCTTCAAACATCTGTTACAGGAACATTAAAATCTAAAGATGATATTTTTAAAATAGTTTCATCACTCTTCCCTACTCCTGCAGTTTGCGGAATTCCGAAAGATCAATCATTAAAAATGATTGAAAAAACTGAATCCTTTGATCGAGGATTATTTTCAGGCATCATCGGATGGTTTAATGCAGATAACTACGGTGAATTTTTTGTAACGATTCGTTCTGCTTTAGTAAAAGAAAATAAATTGTACGCTTATGCCGGTTGTGGAATTGTTGACGGCTCGGATGCAAAAGAAGAATTTGAAGAAACACAATTAAAACTAAAACCTATACTATCGTTATTCAATAATGCTGATTAAGATTAATCGTAATGGATTTTGGGCAAACATTTTTTTTGATCAGCTTGCTGAGTGCGGTGTTAAATATGCGTGTATTTCTCCGGGATCAAGAAGCACTCCGCTTACTTACGCACTATCACAAAATTTAAAAATAAAATCATACGTTATTATTGATGAAAGAACATCAGGATTTTTTGCGTTAGGAATTGCAAAAAAAACTAACTCGCCTGTAATAGTTGTTACAACATCCGGCACAGCGGCTGCTGAACTGTATCCGGCAATAATTGAAGCGTATCAAAACAGAGTTCCGCTTATTATTTGTACTGCAGATAGACCTGCTTATTTAAGAAACTCAGGCGCAAATCAAACAATAAATCAGGATCATCTTTATAATAATCATGTAAGATTTTTTTATGATACTGCTCTGCCAATAATTGATTTGAAAAAAATTAAACAGCTAAAAACTACCGCTAAAAATGTTTTTGATATTTGCAGTTTTAAAAATATTGGACCCGTTCATATAAACTTTCCTTTTGAAAAACCACTTGAGCCAAATTCTTTTACAGATGAAATAGAAGAAAAAATTTTATTAGAATCCTTAGCCGATGAGTATGACGATCAGCAGACGAAAGTAGAAGTGAACGATAATCAACAGCCTGTTAAAATTATTTCTAATTTTCTCAAAAAACAGATTGATGGTTTGATTACTGTTGGATCTGGAAATTTTAGTCATTCGTTTTATGATTCGCTCGAAAAATTTTCAGTAAAATTTTCACTCCCAGTTTTTGCTGATGCATCAAGCAGTTTTAGATTTAAAGCAAATCCCTTATCAAATTTAATTTCAAATTATGATGCCCTTTTACGCAGTGAATCATTTATAAAAATATTTAAACCAAAATTTGTACTGCATTTTGGCAGACCACTTACTTCGCCCAAATTAGAAGAATATTTTTCGATTAGTAAACCAAAAGGTTTTACAATTAATAAATTTGGTGATCAGTTAGATCCATCTCGCAAATTTAAAATTATAAAAAGTAGTGAAGAAGTATTTTTAACTACGCTTAATGCTGTTGATCATATAAATGAAAATTTATTACAAGGATTAAATAATCTAAAATATTTGGATAATCAAATTGAGAAGATAAAATCAAATTCCTTTTCAATTTCAAAAAGAATAAATGAAACAGGTATCCTTTTAAATCTAATTGATTCAATACCACCCGATTCTAATTTAATGATCGGAAATAGCATTCCGATTCGTGATCTTGATTTTATTGCATCCGCAGTAAATAAAAATATTAATGTTTATCAAAACAGAGGCGCAAGCGGAATTGATGGTGTTACTTCAACAGCGCTTGGTATTTGTGCGCAGTCAAAAAATCCGACTTATCTTGTAATAGGTGATTTATCTTTTTATTATGATATAAACAGTCTGCTAATTGCAAAGCAATATAACATCCCGTTAATAACTATTTTAATAAATAATAACGGCGGTGCAATATTTAAATTTCTTCCTATTGCAGAACACAAAAATGTTTTTAATAAATATTTCTTAACTCCAACTAATCTTTCATTCAAAAAACTTGCTGATGCATTTGATATTGATTTTAAGGAGTTAAAATCTCAACAGGATATTTTAAATCACATTAAAGTATCTTCCGTAAGAAAAAAATCTGTTATATTTGAAATAAAAACAAACTCTGAGTATTCTTTATCATTACGAAAAAAATATTGGAAAAAAATTAATAAGTTAGTTGAAAATTTTTCGAGGAATTATGAAGTTTGATGTTAAAGGCGTTAAAATAAATTTAGAACTTTTAAAACCTATTGATAAAACAAAAGACATCGTTTTATTTTTACATGGTTTTACCGGATGCGCAGAAGACTGGTTTCCCGTTTTTGAGCAATTGCCTGATAAATATAATTACATTGCTATGGATGTTGTTGGACACGGAAAAAGTGATGCGCCAGGCGATGTTAATAAATACAATGTGGAATCTCTGATTGAACAAATTAAATTTGTAAAAGATCATCTTACAAAAGAAAAAATATTTCTTTTAGGTTACTCAATGGGTGGTAGAATTGCACTAAGTTTTGCGGCTGCGCATCACGAAGATTTAAAAGGATTAATTCTTGAAAGCGCTTCTGCAGGAATTAAAAACGATGAGGAGCGACAAAAACGGTATGATGAAGATTTAAAACTTGCGGAGTTTATTGAAACTCATACACTCGAAGAGTTTATTGAAATGTGGAGTGATCAGGAATTGTTTAATACGCAAAGAAGATTTTCAAATGATAAATTGAAAAAGTTAAAAAAGAAAAAAGCTGCCGGAAGTAAAATTGGTTATGCAAATTCATTAAAAGGTTTCAGCACAGGAATTATGCCGCCTGTTCATGATAAATTGAAAAAAATCCCCGTAAAATCTTTACTGATTACAGGCGACCTTGATACTAAGTTTACAGGAATAAATGCACGACTTGCAAAAAGATTTTTTAAAGCGAAACACAAAATAGTGCGTAACTCCGGGCACAACACGCATTTGGAAGAATCAAAAAGATTTGTGGAAATAGTTTTAAATTATTTAGGACAGTTTTAATTAAAGGATTTTTATGACCATAAAATGGAAAAAAGCTAAAGTCTATAAAGACATCATCTACGAAAAGATGGATGGTATCGCAAAGATTACGATCAATCGTCCAGAAAAACGGAACGCATTTAGACCTGAAACCGTGTTTGAAATGTACAACGCATTTTCTGATGCACGCGAGGATCAAACGATTGGTGTAATTTTATTAACCGGTTATGGTCCAGCAAAGGATGGAAAGTACGCATTCTGTTCCGGCGGCGATCAAAGCATTCGCGGTGATATGGGCTACGTTGGAAAAGATGGAGTACCAAGACTAAATGTTTTAGATTTACAAAAATTAATTCGCACCATTCCAAAAGTTGTAATTGCACTTGTTGCAGGATATGCAATTGGGGGCGGGCATGTACTTCATGTAGTTTGTGATTTAACTATCGCCGCTGATAATGCAATCTTTGGGCAAACCGGTCCAAAAGTCGGCAGCTTTGATGGAGGTTTTGGTTCAAGTTATCTTGCAAGATTGGTTGGACAAAAAAAAGCACGCGAAATTTGGTACTTGTGCAGACAGTACAATGCACAGGAAGCTCTTGATATGGGATTAATAAACAAAGTTATTCCGGTTGATAAACTTGAAGAAGAAGGTGTAGAATGGGCAACAGAAATTTTACAGCACAGCCCAATGGCAATTCGTGTTTTAAAATCAGCTTTTAATGCTGAGCTTGATGGACAGACCGGAATACAAGAGCTAGCAGGTAATGCAACTTTACTTTACTATATGAGTGAAGAAGCACAAGAAGGTAAAAAAGCTTACAACGAAAAACGTAAACCAAATTTTAAAAAATTTCCTAAATTACCTTAACTTTTGTCTTATTTCCCTCTCCTTCATGAGGCTGTTTGAAAATTTGAAATCGTCAGGTTGAGCGGACCTGCCTGCCGGTAGGCTGGAACTGAGCCGAGCATTTTTTAATAAATTCACATCTCGACTTCGCTCGATGTGACGCTTTTTTATATTTTAGCACAGGTTCTCATAAGGAAAGGGATTAAGGGTGAGGTCGAAAAAGGAATTATTATAAATATATTTTTATATGCTCACAGACAATAACAAACCAGCAAAATTAGATAGCTGGATTTTGGCAAGCAGACCACGAACCTTGCCGGCAGCATTAGTTCCTGTTATGGTTGGTTCTGCATTAGCAATTTACCATGGAATATTTTTTCCTGCGTATTCAATCATAGCATTATTGTGTTCCATCTTAATTCAAATCGGTACAAACTTTACAAACGACTTGCACGACCATTTAAAAGGTTCAGATACAAAAGAAAGAAAAGGTCCACAAAGAGTTTTAGCTTCCGGATTAATTACTGTTAAAGAAATGGAATGGGGCATATTTTTTATATTCTTTTTAGCTTTTTTACTTGGGTTATATCTTGTGTATTCGGTTGGATTAATAATTTTATGGATAGGAATATTTTCAATCGTTGCAGGATTAGCTTACACCGCAGGACCATTTCCATTGGCTTATAATGGTCTTGGCGATTTATTTGTTTTTATTTTTTTTGGAATCGTAGGAACGGTTGGAACATATTATCTGCATGCTCAGCAATTTACTTCAATTGCATTTCTAATTTCACTTCCGGTTGGCGCATTGATTACAAATATTTTGATCGTAAATAATTATCGTGATATTGAAGAAGATAAATCCAACGGAAAAAACACTCTTGCAGTTTTACTCGGTAAAGAATTTTCCAGATTTGAATATGTTTTTTTCATTTTGGTTTCCTTTTTTGTGCCTTTCCTTCTTCACTTTAAATTCGATTTTAACTATTGGATATTTCTTCCTTACATTACATTGCCGATTGCAATAACACTTGTTAAAATGATCTACGTATTGACAGGAACACAATTAAACAAAACATTAGAACTCTCGGCTAAGTTTTCTGCGTTGTATGGTTTACTTCTTTCAATTGGAATTATTTTATAAGCAATCTTATAGATAATTTTATATGATGAATTCACAGTCCACAAATAACTTTTTTAATTTTGCACACAAACAAAATCTTACTGCAATAATTAAATCAGATAAATCAGTTTCATATAAAGAATTATTTGAGAGATCAATTAAAATTGCTGTTAAACTATCTGAAGAAAATATTTCAAAAAATGATTATGTTCCTTTACTGATAGAGTCCTATCTAAGTTTTATCGAAACAACAATTGCGCTTTGGTTCTTGGGTGCGATTCCTGTTCCATTAAACACAAAACTGCTTGATGATGAAATCAAATTAATTCTAAATGATTATAGTTTTAAGTCTTTTATTACTGATAAAGATTTCCGATACGAAAATCTAAAAAATGATTTGCAAGTAATTTCACAAAATGAAATTCAAACTAATAAAGCTGAACTAACAACCTTCGCAATTCCGGAATTAAGTGAAGAAGCAGTTGTAATTTTCACTTCCGGTTCATCGGGCAGACCAAAAGGTGTTGTGCACACTTTTTCATCTTTGATAAATAATATTAAAAACGGAAATAGAATTTTAAATCATGATCAAAGTGATTGCTGGTTGGCATCGCTTCCCTTTTATCACATCGGGGGATTTCAAATAATTTGCCGCTCCCTTTTTTATGGATTTGCAATTGTAATTCCCGAATCACAGCAAACAAATCATTTGGCTGATGCAATTGTAAAACATAAACCCACTCATCTTTCATTAGTGTCAACTCAATTGAAAAGAATAATTAATGATGGAGTAATTCCTGATAAATCATTAAAGGTATCATTAATCGGCGGTGGATTTGTTGATGATGAACTGATGTTTGAGGCTGATAAACTTGGCTGGAAACCGTTTCGCGTTTACGGCTCATCGGAAACCGGTTCAATGGTTACAGCAATTTCCGCAAATGAAATAGTATCTAAATCTCAATCAGTTGGTAAATGCTTTTCCAATGTAGAAATTAAAATTTCTGATGATTCGGAAATACTTATCAAATCAAATTCCCTGTTTAAAAAATATTTGGATGATCAAAAAGAAACATCTTCAAAACTAATGAATGGTTTTTATCATAGTGGAGATTTGGGATTTGTTGATAACGATGGATATGTTTTTGTTGAGGCACGACGAAACGATTTAATAGTTTCTGGCGGAGAAAATATTAATCCAATTGAAGTTGAAAAAGTTTTAAAACAAATTTCCGGAATAGCAGAAGCCTGTGTGTTTGCAAAACAAAGTAAAACTTGGGGGCAAACAGTAGCTGCTGCAATTGTGATTAATGAATTATCCTTGGACGAAAAGAGTATTAAAGATATTCTAAAACAAAAATTAGCAGGATATAAAATTCCAAAGCAATTTTATTTTGTAGATGAATTGCCGAAAACTTCTTTAGGAAAATTGGAAAGAGATAAAATCAAAAAGATGTTTTGAAAAAAGTTATGATAAAGAAAACGAATTACCACTTATGTTATTTCGAAGTCCGTTGCAGCGGATTCGGATGCGAAATTCGTTTGAATATTTAAATCAAGCTTTCTCTCTTCGTTCGAAATGACTTAATAATTTTATTTAGGCTTTTAACTTTTCCAAGCCTTCAATCAACTTTTTATGCATCTCTTTTTTCTTCCAGCTTTTTTTATCAACAAAAACGTGAACGGTTTTTACATGGCAGCATAATACTTTTTCTTTCTTTATCACGTAAGTAAGTTCAAACGATGAATTTTTTAATTGAGATACTTGAACATTGATTGAAATTTCATCACCATATTTTATTGGTTTTACGTATTCACTTTCTGAGTGGATAATGGGTACAACGTAATCATCATTCATCCAGTAATTTTCTTTTAAATTGAAACTCGCAATCATTTCTTCGTAAGCTGAATGACAGAATTCAAAAATTCTTGAATAAAAAATTATTCCTGCAGGATCGCAATCAAAAAAATTTATTTTCTTTTTTATTGTAAACATATCTACCTGATTATTAAACTTTCTTTTTTATCAATTAGTTCTTTTGGAATGTTTTTTATTATTTCTTTTTTCAAAGCATCAACAAGATGCTGCTTAATAAAATTTTTACTGTAAACTATTCCAATTTCTCTTTTGGGTATCGGTGAATTGAATTCACGAACGAGTTTAAGTTTAGCATCACTCATATACCTTACTGCAAGATAAGGAAGCAACGTCATTCCAAAATTTTGCTGAACAAGATTGATTAATGTATCAAGACTCCCGAACTCAAAAAGAATTTTATTATGATCATCGCGCCACTCTTTTTCTGATGACTTACAAACTTTTAATGTCTGTTCGCGTAAGCAATGACCTTCTTTAAGCAATAACAAATCATCGGATTCCAAATCTTCAATATCAAGTTTATCTTTTAAAAATAACTTATGCTTTTCAGGAATAAATCCAACAAATGGTTCATAAAAAAGTGGTTCTTCAATTATTCCGGAATTATCTATCGGCAATGCAAGGATGCCAATATCAACAGAAGATTTATTAAGACCTAAAATAATTTCGTTCGTTGTAAGTTCATCCAATACTAATTCTATGTTTGGATATTTTTCTGTAAATGATTTTAAAAATAGCGGCAGTAAAAACGGTGCAATTGTTGGGATGATTCCAACTTTTAAAATTCCAGTGTATTCACCTTTTTCAATTTCTAAAATGCTTTGCAATCTATCACGTTCACCTAAAATTATTTTTGCTTGTCTTATAAGTTTTTCGCCAACATCGGTTGCTGTAATTGGATTTTTGCTTCGATCAAAAAGCATCACTCCAAGTTCTTCTTCTAATTTTTGAATTTGCATACTTAAAGTCGGTTGTGTAACAAAACAATGATTAGCTGCTACCGAAAAGCTCTTATAAGTATAGACTGCTGTGATATATTCAAGTTGTGTAATTGTCATAATTTTCGTCTGTAATATACTGAAATGAAAAGATTTTAATCACTATAAGTTTTGACTATGCACGTATAAAAACTATCTATTTGAAGCTTGATAAATATAGGCTTAACTTAGTTTCACATTAAATAAATCATAAAAATAAAGGAGAAAAATTATGTTAAGTTTAGGCAAAAAGTTTCCTGATTTCAAAAAGAAAGCAGTGGTTTCGATTGAAAAAGGAAAAGAGTTTTCAGAAGTAACTTCAAACGATCATCAACAAGATGGCAAGTGGATGGTAATGTTTTGGTATCCAAAAGATTTTACCTTTGTTTGTCCAACTGAGATTGCTGAATTTAATAAACAAGCCGGCGAGTTTCGTGATCGTGATGCTGTACTTTACGGTGCATCTACTGATAGTGAATTTGTTCATCTTGCATGGAGAAATGATCACAAAGATTTGAAGGATTTAAAATTTCCTTTGATTGCAGATACATCAAAATCTTTAGCAGAATCATTAGGAATTTTAACTGATGATGATGAAAGGGTTGCTTACAGAGTTACACATATTGTTGATCCACAAGGGATTGTGAGATGGGCAAGTGCAAATGATTTAAGTGTTGGTAGAAATGTTCAGGAAGTATTGAGAGTTTTAGATGCTCTTCAAACGGATGAACTGTGTCCCTGCAATTGGGAAAAAGGAAAAGAAACAATTCACGTATAAAAAT
Source organism: Ignavibacterium sp. (assembly GCA_018059515.1). GTDB lineage: Bacteria > Bacteroidota > Ignavibacteria > Ignavibacteriales > Ignavibacteriaceae > IGN3. The sequence goes on along the minus strand of JAGOXU010000009.1, from coordinate 13,260 downwards.
TTATTCATTAAAGCTCAGACTTTAGTTTGAGCTTTTCTTTTTTATAACAACAACTTTTTAAAAATTGTTTCAGGCTAAAGTCTGAACTACGAAAAAATATGGAAGAATTATGGCACTTACAGAAACTAAAATAGATTTTTTAAAAGATCTTGGATTAGACGAAAACACCAAAATCCCTGCGCTTGAGATGATGAGCGATGGTGAAACAAAATACTTACGTGATTTACGTGTGAATGTTAAAAATGTTTTAACATCTACTAACATACAGTCAAAAGAATCTTACCTGCTCGCACTTTCAATTGCAGTTAATGAAAAAAATGATTTATTGGTCAAATCATTTACAGAAAAAGCAAAAGAACTTGAAGCGAGCGAAGCAGAAATTGCAGAAACAATTGCCTGTGCATCTATGCTTGCAAGCAACAATGTGTTTTACAGATTTAGACATTTTACAAAAGACACAAATCCTGCTTATCAAACTATGCCAGCAGGAATTAAAATGAATGTTATGATGAATCCTGTTTTGGGAAAAGAATTATTTGAATTGATGAGTCTTGCGGTATCTGCTGTAAATGGATGTGAAAGCTGTGTTAACTCGCACGAAGAATCCGTTAGAAAACTTGGAGCAAGTGATGCAAGAATTTTTGATGCGATAAGATTGGCTTCGGTTATAAGAGGATTAACGCTGATAATTAAATAAGCTGCGATATGTAATAAACAATTAAGGACTCGCAAGAGTCCTTTTATATTTTAAATCTTTTTATCTTTGCACTATGAACATCCAATCAGCATATAACAAATGGTCATCATCTTACGATGAAGATAAAAATCTTACTCGTGATCTTGATGCTGAAATTGTCAGAAATGAATTTGCTAATATTAAATTTGACTCAATTCTTGAAATTGGATGTGGAACTGGAAAAAATACTAACTTCTTTTCAGAAATCGCTGATAAGGTTAATGCAATTGATTTTTCCGAAGGAATGATTTTAAAAGCAAAAGAAAAGATTAAATCGGGCAATGTACAATTTACTCAAGCAGATATTATTCATAAATTGCCAATTGAAACTAGTACTATTGAACTTGTTGCTTGTAGTTTGATTCTTGAGCACATTGAAAATCTTGATTTTATTTTTTCAGAGGCGAACAGATGTTTGAAAAAAAAAGGGAAAATTTTTATCAATGAATTACATCCATTCAGACAATATGAGGGTAAAAAAGCAACATTTATAAATGATGGCAAGACAACTGTGATCGATGCATTTGTTCATAACATTTCAGATTTTACAAATGCTGCAATCAATAATGGTTTTAAACTTTTAAAGTTAAATGAGTTTTGGCACAAACTTGATAAAAATAAATTACCAAGAATACTATCTCTTTTATTTGTTAAAGATAATTGATGAAGTTAAAAGAAGAATTATTAAAACAATTTCCATTTCTAAAAACTAAAACAGCTAAATATTTAATTCTATTTTCTGTGGTTAGAAAAATTATTGTATTACTATTTATTCTTTTTTATTTCCATTGAATTTTACTTACATCTAATCTAAGTTTTAGCTGGTTATAAATTAACTTAAGCCGGTATGAGATGTTATAAATTATTTATTATTTGCATCTTCATCATTCACTGCAAATGCTATTCTCAAGAAAACCTTAGCAATTTTTCAATAAAAGATTCTGCTTCCAATGTTAATCCAATCAACAAAAATGATTTACAATTCAAAAACTTTTTTCGAAATGATACAAAGAAGCGAATGGGAAATGATTTGAAATTAGGGTTAGAGCTTTATTCAAGGGCTATAAATGATTCCGTATTTTTATTACAACCAGATAGTTTAAATTTAAAACATTATTCCAAAGAAGGACTCGAATCTTTTAAAGAGTCATTCCGGTTATTGATGGAATATGCAAGTAAGGATCGTAACAAGTATGATCTTGGAGTAGTTGGTAAATATTTAGGAATATCACGTAACATAATGGCGATAATTCTTGCGCTAATTTCTGTTGCAAAATAGTTTTAAATCAATCTTATATCATCTAAAAATGGAAGTTTTTTTCTAACTTCATTCACATAAGATTTATCAATTTCTGAAATTATTAATTTCTCATCATTTTCTACAGCAGCTATTTCTTTTCCCATCGGATCAAATACAGAACTAAATCCGTTGTAATGTAATTTTGGATCATTACCAACACGGTTTACACCCGCAACATAGCATTGATTTTCTATTGCGCGAGCTTTTAATAATGTGCGCCAATGTTCGATTCTTGTATCAGGCCAGTTTGCAATATCAACAATCATATCAACCTTTTCTTTTGCATAATATCTATATAATTCAGGGAAACGTAAATCATAACAAATTGAAAGTCCAATTTTTAATCCTTTAACCTTTGTGATTACAACTTCTTTTCCCTTTCCATAAAAAATGTTTTCCTTTGAATAAGAGAACGGATGAATCTTTCTGTAAGTCGCAATTATTTTTCCCTGATTATTTAAATGAACTAAAGTGTTAAAGTTTTTGCGTTTCCCTTTTTCAACTATTCCATACATTACAGCACATTTTTTTTCTTTTGCAAGTGATGAAAAGTAATAATAAGTTGCTCCAACTAAATCCTCTGTAAGCTTATCTGATTTCATCGTAAATCCTGTAAGCGTCATTTCAGGAAAAATCAGTAAATCAATTTCAGAAATACTGCTAACTAAATTTTTTATTTTTTCAATACACTCGGCTTTGTTTTCCCAAACAGGGGCGTACTGAACTAAACCAATTTTTAAATTATTTTTCATAAATCTTTTACCTTAATATTAAAAGTATCACAGAAATTAAAATTCCAATTACAGCCTGAGTTACAATTTCATTTTTTGATAAATCACCCTTAAAAAATCCGAGCGGAGTCCATTTCATCCAAGTCCATTTTAACGGAAGTTTTTCTTTTAGAAATAGATAATAAAACACATCCTGCAAACCAAATAATTTCATAATCCAGCCTGCAAGTGCGGCAATCCAATCGAATTGAATTCCAATTATGATTAGTAAAAGTACATCGTACATAAACTGGTTTATTCTGTAGGAATGAATTATTATTTTTTCCGGCAGTTGATTTGTTCTTCTTATCAAAGAAAAGTGATAGCCAAGTATATCAAATAAATTGCTGAGAAGAACAAAAAGTAACGCCGCAAATTCAAAATAGAAAAACGAAATAAATCCAAATATCAAACAGAAAACTGCGTTAAGCCAAACTAATCTGTAACTAAAAATATTTTTGATTTCAATCATACATTAAAATAGTTCATTGTGTGTTAAAAAATAGCAAAATGTTGTGATAGTGGGACATTTTTATATCACTAAATAGCTATGGAATACTTATTTTAGCGCAACAGTTTATTTAAAAAATAATTCTTCCGAATGAACAAAAATATAACATTTGATTTTTCCTTGTTTGATGGTTTTCCGGACATGTGTTTTCTGATTAATGCAGATGGAGATATAAAGTTTTTAAACCAAACTTCAAAAAATTATTTAAATATTAAAACCGGCAAACCTGAATTATTTTTTGATTATGTAGAACTTTGTGATAGAAGTAAAACCGAATTACTTTTTAAAGATTCTTTTTCAACCGGCATTTCATCAGAAATTGAAACACGACTTTTTATCAATAAAAATATTGTAAACGTTAATCTTGTTTTTGTTCCTTTTGCCAGCAATGGTTTTGAAGAAAAACTTACACTGGTAACTGCACGCGATATTAGTGAAGAAAAGAAAAAAGAAATTGATCTGTTAAGATTTTTTAATGTTGCAGAAAACACTGTAAATCCGTTACAGATTACTGATCTTAACGGAAAAATGATTTATGTTAATAAAGCGTTTGAAGTTTCCAGCGGATATTCTAAGGAAGAATTGCTTGGTAAAAATCCTAAAATATTTGGAAGCGGAAAAAAGTCTATCAAGTTTTGGGATAAAATGTGGGATACAATTTCAAGCGGAAAAGTTTGGGTTGGTGAAGTTGAGAATGTTAAAAAAAACGGCGAAACTTTTTATACTCAACTTTTAATCTCACCTATATTAGATAAGAATGGAAAGGTTACAGGATATTTTGGGATCCATCGTGATCTTACAGAAAAAAGAACGTTGGAAAGACAGTTAATCCATACTCAAAAGATGGAAAGTATTGGAACCTTGGCTGCAGGAATTGCACACGAAGTTGGAAATCCACTTGCATCAATTTCAGCCTTGGTTCAAGTTGCTCAGCGCGTTACAACGGATCCTTTTGTTAATGAAAAATTGGGATTGGTGAAAAGTCAGGTTACACGAATTTCAAAAATTATTAGAGACCTTGTTGATTTTTCTCGTCCATCAAATTATGAACTTGCTTTGACTGATATTAATAAAGTTGTAGATGAAGCAGTTGAAATTACTAAGGTTGGTACTAAAGCTAAGGACATAATTTTTGAAACCGATTTGTCTCAAGACATACCTATGCTTCCGCTAATTGCAGATCAAATACAACAAGTGTTTGTAAATATTTTACTTAATGCTGTAGATGCAATTTCGGAAAATAAACGCACAGCCAAACTTGAGAAGATTTCAGTAAAATCTGAATCGAATGGTGATGAAGTAACATTAACTTTTTCGGATTCAGGACCAGGTATAAAAGAAGAAAGCCTAACAAAAGTTTTTGAGCCTTTTTTTACGACAAAAAAAGAAGGTAAAGGGACAGGGCTTGGCTTGTGGGTTAGTTATGGTATTGTAAAAAGTTTTCAGGGTGATATAAAAATAAAAAGTAAGCTGAACGAAGGCACAACTTTTATTATAAAATTACCAATCCATTAAAATTAATTAGGATAAATAATGACGCAAAAAATTTTAGTTGTTGATGATGAAGAAATTATTAGAGATTCTCTTTTCTACATTCTTGAAAAAGAAGGTTACATTGTTGATAAAGCAGAGAACGGAAAAATTGCTTACGAAAAAATTATTGCTAATCATTTTGATCTTGTAATAACAGATATCGAAATGCCTATAATGAAAGGGACAGAACTTCTTGAAAAAATTAAAACATTAAATTATCAAACATCTGTAATAATGATTACAGCTTTTGGATCTTTAGAAACTGCAATAACAGCACTTAGAAATGGTGCAAGCGATTATATTTTAAAACCAGTTGAGTTTGATGAACTTTTAATAAAAACAAAAAGACTTTTTGAAATAAGAGAATTACTTTTAGAAAATCGAGTGCTGCGTGAAGAGATTCATCGTAAATATGATTTTGAAAATATTATTGGAAAAAGCAGCAGCATCAAAAAAGTTTATGAAATGATTGAAGCTGTTGCAGAAACTGATTCCACAGTGCTTATAAGCGGTAACAGCGGAACGGGAAAAGAACTTGTAGCTCGCGCATTGCATTATAAAAGTCATAGAAAAAACAAACCGTTTATTGCTGTAAACTGCGGCGCTATTTCAGAAAATCTTATTGAAAGCGAATTGTTCGGACATAAAAAGGGTGCGTTTACAGGAGCAATATTTGATAAAGAAGGTTATATGAAAGCTGCAAATGGCGGCACATTATTTTTAGATGAGATAAGTGAAATGCCTCCGCAATTACAAGTAAAACTTCTAAGGGCAGTTCAAGAAAAAGAATATACTCCGGTGGGCACAACTGTTTCACTTCCAGTTAACACAAGATTTATCGCAACAACAAATAGAAATTTGGAAGAAGAAGTAAAAGCAGGAAGATTTCGCGAAGATCTTTTTTACAGAATAAATGTTGTTGATATTCATATTCCATCTCTAAAAGAAAGAGAAGAAGATATTCCGTTACTCGCCGATCATTTTCTTGATAAATATCGCAAAGAGCTGAATAAGAATATCAAGGGAATTGATAGCGAAGCAATTCGTGCACTATTAAATCACGAATGGAAAGGTGAAATAAGAGAGCTTGAAAATATTATCGAGAGAGCAGTAATTTTTTGTAAAGGCGATATGATTACTTTGCAGGAATTGCCGCCGAGTTTTAAACCAAAAAGTGATGAAATAGATTTTTCAATCAGCGGTTCGCTTGATGATTCTGTAAGAAAGTTTGAAAGAGATTTTATTATGAGAGCATTAGAAAACAATGATAATAATAAAGAAAAAACTGCTGATGCATTGCGTGTTGGTCTATCAACACTATACCGCAAATTAAAAGAACTGGATATAAAAGTTTAGTTTAGATTCTAAAGCTAATTGCCTATTTGGATTTATTCTCAATAATCAAAATGCAATTTTATCAATTTTCAATTGCGAGAATATATATTTGTACTTTTCTGTTCAATCCTTACAAAAACCACTATTATTATACAGTCCATCTATATTCCGTGTTTTGGCACACTAATAGCAAAAGTATATCAACTTTTCCAATCAGGGGAAAAGAATATTAAAAAAATGAAAAACGTAGTTATATATAGTCCCGATTTTAGCTTGTGTTACAGTTTACTAATGTACCTGCAAACACAATATAAGGTTGTTGCCACAACTGATATTGAAGTTGTGTCGGCATTAGTGTGTAATGGCAGCGCAGATTTGGTGATAATGGATAAAGAACCAGATGCAAATCTGCTACTTAAATGTGAACAATTTAAAAAGTGTAAATCAAATGTTCCTTTGATTTTAACTTATGTTTTTAATAATCGAATTAAAGAAACAGAAGGAAAGATTAAAAAATTTATAAATGAAATTTTTTATAAGCCATTCGACCTTAATGAAATTTCTTCAAAGATACCAACCCTTTTAGCAAACGCTTAATTAGCAATACTTAGTTTTTATCTTGATAATCTTCTGTTCATTTTTATTTATTCATCATACTTTATTGTGGACATTATTTTTTTTATTGAAATAGTATTGGTGTTTATTAAATCATTCTAATTCTTGCGAAATTGATGTAAATTAGCTTCCCAAAGCTGAGAAATATAGCAATTCTGAACAAGCCTAATATTGGATTTTTAGCAAATAATAAACATTGAAAAAGTGGTATTCTAATTGTAACATAAGGACACAAAATCAATAACCAAGTAGTTCAAATTAAAAGGAAAAAAAGAAAATGAAAAATATATTGATTTATCTCGGCTTAATTGTAACTATTGTTGCTTTATACGGATTTGCTTTTACAATTGCGGATCAAAAAAGTGATGACGGTAAAAAAATATTTATTGACAACAAATGTAATATGTGCCATACAGTTACATCCGCAGGTATTGAATCTAAAAAATCTGATGCTTCTGATTTATCTGTAGTTGGTAAAGATGCAACCCATGAATTTTTGTTAAAATATTTAAAGAAAGAAACTAAATTAAATGATAAAGATCATAAATCATCTTTTAAAGGCTCTGATGCAGATCTTAAAATTTTAGTTGATTGGCTTCTTACTTTAAAATCGGAAAAATAAGATTTGAATTTATCATCTATGGCACTGAAATCATCATCAAGCGAGAAATTAAGATGCTTCCCAAACATCTTAAAGAAAATACAAACCCTCCTTGTAATCGGATTAGTTATTCTACCCACAAATATATATGCTCAATCGATTGATGACTGTTTGATGTGCCATAGTGATAATGAACTCACTATGGAAAAAAGAGGGAAAGAAATTTCCCTGTTCGTTAAAGAAGATGCTTATAAAAATTCAGTTCACTCAAAATTAAGCTGCGTTTCTTGCCACAAAGGATTTGATGCTGAAAGTATTCCGCACGCTGAAAATATTAAAGAAGTCAATTGTGTAAGCTGCCATCAAAAAGATTTAACAAACCATTCATTTCATCCTCAAATTATTAAATCAAAAGGGTTTGGCAAATCCTCCGATACTTCTTGTAAAAATTGTCACGGAATTCACGATGTTGTTTCGTTAAAAAATCCAAACAATAAATGGAATAATAAAAACTTAATTGTTACTTGCGGAAATTGCCATAAAGAAGCAAGTGAACAGTATTTAAATTCCAATCACGCCGCTGGATTCAAAAACAATGATAAAGGATCTCCAAATTGTATAACGTGTCATAAATCTGCAATTACAAAATCTGCATTTGGTGATAACAAAGTTGAGATGAAAAAAGCACAGGAAAACCTTTGCCTTTCCTGTCACCTAGATAATAAAGATGTTAAGAAAAGAACAACTCCCTCTGCGGGATTTATTCATGCTTACGACAACAGTGTTCATGGATTAGCCCTACATATAGATGGAAATGGTGAGTCAGCAAGCTGTGTTAATTGTCATGAATCTCATCAAATTATAAAAGGTACAGATTCAAGATCGAGTGTTTACCGATTAAATATTCCTAACACTTGCGGCACGTGCCATTCGGAGATAAAAGATGAATATATAGAAAGCATTCACGGTCAATTAGTATTGAAAGGAAACACAGATGCTCCTTCTTGTACTCATTGCCATGGTGAACACAATATATTAAATGTTAAAGATCCTAATGCACCGGTTGCATTTCAAAATGTTTCCAATCAAGTTTGCTCTCCTTGTCATAGTTCTGTACAACTCTCTGAAAAATATGGATTTTCTGCCAATAGATATAAAACTTTTTCACAATCATATCACGGACTCGCATTAAGCGGTGGTTCGGCTACAGTTGCAAATTGCGGTAGCTGCCATGGTGTGCATAATATAAAACCATCAAGTGATCCTACATCGATGATTAACAAGGCAAATCTTGTTAAAACTTGTGGAAGCTGTCATCCTGGCGCTAATCAAACATTTACACAAGGCACTATTCACGTTACATTAGATAAGGCTGATGAACCTATTCTTTATTGGATATCAACTACTTATATAATTTTGCTTATTACTGTTTTAGGCGGAATGTTTTTGCACAATTTTTTAGACCTAATCAAAAGAACAAAAGTAAAAAAACTAAAACAGCTTGGTAAAATTCAAGAAGAAAAACATGGTCATTCACTTTACTTAAGAATGACTGTAAATGAAAGAGTTCAACATGCCACAATGGCGATTAGTTTTATAATACTTGTTATAACAGGATTTATGTTAAGATTTCCAAATTCCTGGTGGGTAAGCCACATTAGAGATTTATCTGCTAGTGCGGTTGATTACAGAAGTTGGATACATCGTATTGCAGCGATTGTAATGATTTCAGTTAGTCTTTATCATGTTTACTATATTTCATTTACACAAAGGGGCAGACAATTAGTAAAAGATCTATTTCCAACTCTAAAAGATTTTACTGATGCAATAGGCATTGCAAAATATAATCTTGGTATCTCTAAAAACAAACCTAAACTAGATAGATTTAGTTATGTTGAAAAAGCTGAGTACTGGGCTTTAGTTTGGGGCACAATTGTAATGAGTTTAACCGGTTTATTAATGTGGTTATATATCGATTATATTGGTGTTTTTTCAAAATTCGATTGGGATATCGCAAGAACAATTCACTATTATGAAGCCTGGTTAGCATTTCTGGCAATTGTAATTTGGCACTTCTACTTTGTCATTTTCAATCCGGATATTTACCCTATGAGCCTTGCATGGTTTAAAGGAACAATAACGGAAGAGGAAATGGCTGAAGAGCATCCACTTGAACTTGAAAGAATAAAAAAGAAACAAGCAGAAGAAAGACGTAAGTCTGAAGAAGATTCAGAATAAGTTTTTGAATCTTAGCATTATTTTTTAGACTTAGTACAATTCGTAATTCTATTATTCCGGTACATTTAATAAAGGAATATTATGAAAAAGACATTCCCAAAATACGTTTATAATCCCATCACATTAATTGGTGCCGCAACAGCAAGCCTAAGTTTTGGGTTAATAATTTTTCTGTTTGTTTTAGATTTCTTTAGTAATGAAGAAAACACTTACTTGGGAATACTTACCTACATAATTATTCCAAGTATTTTGATTTTTGGTCTGTTGGTAATAGCCTATGGCGTTATCCGTGAAAGAAAAAGAGAACGCCAAGGAAAAGTTAGAGAACAACGCTTACCGGTTATTGATTTAAATGATCCCAAAAAACGTGCAATGTTCGTAACCTTTTCTGTTGGAACAATTGTGTTGATGATGTTCTCCGCATTCGGAAGTTTTAAAGCTTATGAATATACTGAGACAGATGAATTTTGTGGAACAGTTTGTCATAGTGTTATGGAACCCGAATATACGGCTTATCTCGATTCTCCTCACTCACGAGTTGGCTGTGTTGGATGCCATATTGGTTCTGGAACAAGCTGGTATGTTAAATCTAAATTTTCCGGTGCATATCAGGTATATTCTGTTTTGTTCAATAAATATTCCCGACCAATTGAAACTCCTGTAAAATCACTTCGCCCTGCTGTTGGTACATGCGAACAATGTCATACTCCATCGCTTTTTTATAATGAGAAAAAAGTTGATTACAATTATTACTTGTCTGATGAACAGAATACAAAATCAAATATCAGTATGCTTATTAAAATTGGCGGCGGCAAAAGCGAGCTGGGATCTATACAAGGTATTCACTGGCATATAAATCCTAATAACACAATTTCATATATCCATAGTGATGACAGAAGATTAGTAATACCGTGGGTAAAAGTTACATCAAAAGATGGGAAGGAAACGATTTTCAGAGATAGAAAATCAAAGTTTGATGAAAGGAATTTCAATAAAGAAAATCTTAGAACGATGGATTGTATTGACTGCCACAATCGCCCTTCTCACATTTATCATCAGCCGGATAAAATGATTAATGAAGCACTTTCCAAAAATACAGTCTATGAAACTATCCCATACATTAAAAGTATTTCTGTTGAAGTTCTGGAAGAAAAATATGTAACAAAACAACAAGCATTAGAAAATATCGAACAACGAATAAATAATTTTTATCTTACAAATTATCCTGCTATTTATAAATCAAAAAAAGATGTTATTCAGTCAAGTATCGAGATAGTAAAAAAGATTTACTCAAGAAATTACTTCCCTTATATGAATGCTGATTGGAAACATTTTCCGGATAATATTTCTCACGTTTACACACCGGGCTGTTTCCGTTGTCACGATGGAAATCACATTAGCGATGATGGAAAAATAATTTCTAATGACTGCAATAGCTGTCATAAAATAATTTCTCAAACAGATAATTCCGGAAAAACAAGAGTTGATTTGAATGGATTGTCATTCAAACACCCTGTTGATTTGGAAGAGGCAGAGCAGCAGCAGCTTTGTACTGATTGTCATTGGAAAACGGATTAATTAGTTAAATTTGAGTAATGAAAAAAATAATATTTTTATTTTTTGTTGCATTCTCCTTCCAGATATATACTCAAGAAATACCGGATGGATTTGTTGAGATACGTGAAGTAATTCCGGATATAATTCTTGATCTTAGATACTTAACCAATCATAATTTTCTTGGTGTTCCGGTTGATGGATATGAAGCTGAAAAATGTTATATCACAAAAGCCGCAGCAGATTCACTCTCTAAAGTACAAGCCGAACTTAGAAAATTTAATTTATCATTGAAAATTTACGATGCTTATCGTCCGCAACGAGCAGTTAATCATTTTGTACGATGGGCAAAAAACATTTCAGATACAATAAGTAAAAAAGAATTCTATCCAACAGTGGATAAAATAAATTTATTTGCAGATGGTTACATTGCAGAAAAATCCGGACACAGCCGCGGCAGTACGGTTGATTTAACAATTGTTCCAATTCCTCTTCCCTATCAACCTGAATTTAATATTGATAATCAATGCGAATGTTTTGAATCAACAGAAAAAAGATTTAAAGATAACAGCATTGATATGGGAACCGGATTTGATTGTTTTAATGAATTATCCCACACAGTAAATCCGGTACTTAATCCACAACAGCGTGCAAACCGACTTTTACTAAAAAGTTTAATGGACAAATATGGATTTAAAAACCTTGCAGAAGAATGGTGGCATTTTACTTTAAGAGCCGAGCCATTCCCAAAAACCTATTTTGATTTTGAAATAAAATAGGTCAATATTCTTTCCCCTTCCTTTTATCTTTAATTTTTCTGGAACAAAGAGGTTTATGCTTTAGTCAAAGCAACAGATTATTAATTGATTATCCATTACGGAGGTTCAAATGAAACTTTTATTTGCATTGGTTTTTATAATCACAACATCAACTGATTTATTTTCAAATCATTTTCCGGAAAACAAACTTGCAAAAAATAATACAATCCAACTTGCGCTGTTATTAGATACCAGCGGCAGTATGGATGGCTTGATTGATCAAGCAAAAAGCCAGTTGTGGAAAATTGTAAACGAACTTGCAACTACTAAAAAAGATGGTAAATCAGTTGAGCTGCAAGTTGCACTGTTCGAGTATGGAAAACAATCGATCCCTGCCGATGAAGGATATCTTAGGAACATTGTTCCTTTTACACAAGATCTGGATAAAATATCCGACGAACTTTTTAAACTAAAAACCAATGGCGGAGAAGAATATTGTGGCAGAGTAATTTTAAATGCTGTTGATAATCTGCAATGGAATAAATCTAATGACCAGTTAAAAATAATCTTTATTGCCGGCAACGAGCCATTTACTCAAGGAAACATAGATTACAAAACAGCATGCAAAAAAGCTGTTAAAAATGGGATTGTTGTAAATACTATTTTTTGCGGTAACTATGATGAAGGTGTTCAAACAATGTGGAAAGCCGGTGCGGATATTTCCGATGGAAAGTATATGAACATTGATCACAATGCAGATATCGTTCATATTGACGCACCGCAAGATGCTGAGATAATTAAGCTGGGACAGCAGCTAAATAAAACTTATATAGCTTTTGGAAAAATTGGTAAAGAGAAAAAAGAAATGCAATCTGAGCAAGATGCAAATTCAATGAGTGTAAGTAATGAAGTTATGGTGCAAAGATCGGTAACAAAATCTGGTGGACAGTATAAAAACTCAACCTGGGATTTAGTTGATGCAAAAAAAGATGGAACTCTAAAGATTGAAGATTTAAAGGATGAAGAATTACCTGACGAAATGAAAAAGATGAGTGTGCAGGAGAGAAAAACATTTATTGAGAAAAAAGAAAAAGAACGTGAACAAATCCAAATAAAAATAAATAAGCTTAATGATGAGCGAAGTAAATACGTTGCACAAAAAATGCTTGAGAATAAAAATGATAATACACTTGATGCTGTTATGATTAAAACAATCCGTGAACAGGCAAAGAATAAGAATTATTCATTTAGTAAATAACTTAAATGTCACACTGAGTTTGTCGAAGTGTGTCGGTCATTCTTCGACAAG
>JAGOXU010000306.1 GCA_018059515.1 Ignavibacterium sp. | reverse complement strand
CCACATGGATGCTTTGTACAACTACGCTGTTAAAATGACAGGCGATAGTGATGATGCAAGCGATTTGATTCAGGAAACATATTTAAAAGCTTTTCGCTTTTGGGATAAGTTCGAACAAGGAACTAATTGCAAAGCCTGGCTGTTTAGAATCATGAAAAATACTTTTATTAATTCTTATCGAAAAAATAAAAAAGAACCCGATAAAGTTGATTACGAAGAGATTGAAAATTTTTATGAAAACATTAAACCATCATCTACCGATAGCGCACACCTTGAAAAAGATATTTATGATAATCTTCTTGATGACGAACTATCAAGCGCAATTTCATCTTTGCCGGAAGATTTCCGCACAGTTATAATTCTGTGTGATATTGAGGGCTATACTTATGATGAGATTGCAGATTTTGTTGACGTTCCGGTTGGAACGGTTCGCTCACGTTTGCACCGAGCAAGAAAAATGCTTTTTACAAAGCTACATAAATATGCAAGTGATAAAGGATATGTGAAGAACAAGGAAAAGAAATGATGGAAATTACAAAAGATATGATAACCGCCTTAGTTGATGGCGAAATAACTGATGCAAATGTAAAGCAGGAACTTTTTTCTAAGATAGAATCCGATAAAGAATTTGCTATTGATTTTAAAATGCAAACCTTAGTTAAAAATCTAATTAAAGAAAAAGTTGTATTTCAAAAAACTCCGGATAAGGTTAAAGCAAAAATCCTAAAATCAATTGGTTCTACAACAAAGGTCGAATCCGTAAACAAATCATTTTTCTCAGGACTATTTGAAAAACCCGCATTCTCATTTGCAACTGCTTTTGTGGTAGTGTTAGCAATAGTTTTGATAATTATAAATAGACCAGTAGATATAGAGAATAAAGATTTTGCAATAGAGCAGCTCGGCAGTGATAATATGTTTGTTCAAGCGCAAAATAATTTTAACAGTATTTTACAAGGTAAATTAGCCCCCCAGCTTGCAAGTAACAGTGCAGATGAGATTAAAAATTTCTTTAATGATAGTGGTGTTAAATACTCAACTTCGGTCCCAAATGTTTTAGATTGGAATTTACTTGGCGCAGTTGTTTCCGAAGATAAAGGTGAAAAATTTGCTCATCATGTTTATGTGGATAAAGAGGGCAAGCTCGCATATTTATTCCAGGTTGATGAATCATATTTAAATAGTCACGAAATAATTTCCTTATCTGATGATTTGATAAAATATTTAGACGAAGGAAATTGCTACACTTCCGTAACGGATAGTTCGGTTACCTTATTTACTAAAATTGAAAATAATATTTGTGCTGTTGTTTCAAACGCAAATCCAAAACAAGTTCAAGAACTTTTTTGTAGTATTTAAATATAAGGAATGAAAAAAATGTTTAAAATTAAAAACATCCTTTTACCAACAGATTTTAGTGCTACATCATTAACCGCTGCCGAATATGCTCTTGAGTTGGCAAATGAATACAAAGCAAACTTACACGTCTTACATGTTTTGGAAAAAATGCCGCCAATACTTGCAATTCGCTCACTTGATTTATCACGTGAAAAAATAAGACAATCAATAGATGCCGATGCACAATTACAATTGGATGAGTGTATAAAAAAAATAAAGAAGATTCGAGATGCTGAAATTATCCCGGCAATAAGAAAAGGTGTGGATTTTGAAGAGATTATAAAATATTCTAAAGAAAAAAAGATAGATCTGATTGTTATTGCTACACACGGAAGAACCGGAATTTTGCACACTTTGCTTGGCAGTGTTGCTGAAAAAGTTATAAGATATTCAAAAATCCCAGTTTTGGTAACCACGCCGCCCTCAAAATCAAAGTAAACGCTGTTTCTTGCATTATCAACAATGATTTGATATTTTAGAGGCTCGCAATCTTGTAATAAAGGTAAATTATGGCTAAAGTAAAAAATGTTGAAGCTCATTGCAGCATTTGTAATGGTATCAGAAAGATGGAATTAACCGGAGAAGTTGCCGGTGATGAAAACAAACGATGGGCGAAATGCAAAAAATGCAAACAAACAATGATCATTAGTCTTTCCGAAGATGTTGTAAAACAAAAAGTTTCTTTAGAAGGAATTGAAAACGAAAAATGCGCTACTTACTCCCCCTCTCAATCTTTTGAGATTGGAGAAACAATCTTTCACGAAAACTGGAATGATTTTGGGAAAGTGGTTTCAAAAGAAATTTTATCTAACGGTCAAAAATCAATTACAGTTGAATTTCAAAATTCCGGAAATAAAAAATTAGTTGAATCTTACATTAAACAAACAGACCAAGACGAACAAAGCGAGGTGATATAATTGGTCGGTATTCAAATTGGCGATAACGAATCCATCGATAAAGCTCTTAGGAGATTTAAGAAAAAATATGAACGCTCGGGAATTCTTAAGGAATTCAAGAAACGTACTTTTTTTGTAAAGCCCTCGATTAAGAAAAGAATGGAAAAGATAAAAGCCGCAAGACGTGCTCATCGCCCTGATAACATTATGATGTAATGTAATTAAAAAATCCCGCCACTTGAGCGGGATTTTTTTTGCAGCTTTTTTACATTCAACATTTTATTTGATTAACAACATCTTTTTTGATGAAACAAATTCACCACTTTGCAATCTGTAAATGTAAACACCGCTTGGCAGATTGTTTGCATTAAATTCAAGATTATAATTGCCTGCCGATTTTATCTCATCAACAAGTGTTCTTATTTCTTCGCCTAATGTGTTAAATATTTTTACTGTTACTCTTCCTTCATCCTTTAATGAGTATTTTATCATTGTGGATGGATTGAATGGATTTGGATAGTTATCATACAACTTGTTTTCTGTTGGCACAATTGGCTGATCATTAATTTTTGCAAGATTGTTTTGTTT
This sequence comes from Ignavibacterium sp., assembly GCA_018059515.1. Lineage (GTDB taxonomy): Bacteria > Bacteroidota > Ignavibacteria > Ignavibacteriales > Ignavibacteriaceae > IGN3. The sequence goes on along the minus strand of JAGOXU010000306.1, from coordinate 357 downwards.
ACTTATAAAAGTTGTATCCGTTTCATATCTTCCAACTGTTTTAATAATATAAGCGCGGTTACCGGTTGCGGTATTTGTTCCAAAACTTAAATCTATTCTTTCTGTGGGATACATTTCCGCATAGTTCTGATCTATTCCGATTAGCTTATTTCTTATGTTTCCATTTTTGTTGTGTGTTGCTGTAAGTAATGGAAGTGTTTTTGTTTTTGATGTTCTTAAATCTGATACAAATACAAAATAGTCTAAAGTAAGTTTTTTGTTTACTGTTATTTCAATTGTGCCTGTCGGTAAATTTCTTAACCTTTTACTTATCGTACTTTTATGCGGTCTTAAGAAAAAGTTACCAATAGGAAATTT
>JAGOXU010000305.1 GCA_018059515.1 Ignavibacterium sp. | reverse complement strand
GAAAAATAATTTTCGTGAAGAGTTGATAAGAAAAAATGCAGAACTCGATATTGCTGTTCAAGAATCTGAAAAAGCTGCTAAAGCAAGAAGCGAATTTTTAGCTTTGATGAGCCACGAAATCCGCACACCAATGAATGGTGTAATTGGTATGACAGGCTTGCTTCTTGAAACAATGCTTAATGAATCTCAAAAAGATTATGTAAATACAATACGGTTAAGCGGTGAGCATCTTTTAGTAATTATTAATGATATACTTGATTTTTCAAAAATTGAATCAGAAAAACTTGAACTTGAAACTCAGCCGTTTGATTTGAGGGAATGTATCGAAGATTCGATGGATTTAATTTCCACCAAAGTAGCGGAACAGGATATTGAACTTTTTTATAACATTGATGAAAATACTCCTTATGCAATTCGCGGCGATATTACTCGTTTACGACAGGTACTTACAAACTTATTAAGTAATGCCGTAAAGTTTACAAACAAAGGTGAGGTTGAGATAACTGTTACTTCGGAGGAGTTAGATTTTAAAGAATATCTTTTTAAGTTTTGCGTAAAAGATACTGGTTTGGGAATTCCGGATGACAAGATCAATAAACTATTTAAACCCTTCAGCCAGGTTGATTCATCCACCACAAGAACTTTTGGCGGCACAGGATTGGGTTTGGTTATCAGTAAAAGAATTGTTGAACTGATGGGCGGCGAAATTGGAGTAACAAGTGTTGAAGGAAAAGGAAGCAATTTTTTCTTTACAATAAAAGCCGGTTCGGTTACATCCGATAAAAAAGTTTATTTGTTTGAATCATCTCCAAAATTAGTTGGCAAAAAAGTTTTGATTATCGATCAGAATAAATCTAATGGTATGATGTTAAATAATCTTACCCAAAGATGGCGAATGATTTCTGATCTGATTACAGATCTATCCGATCTAAAACCTAAACTGGAACTTTATCCTGATACAAAACTTTTTATAATTAACACATCCGGTTTAACAAATAAAGTTTATGATCTGTTGGATAAAATTAAAAGTTTAGTTCCTAAAAAAAATATCGGCTTCATATTAATAAAAACTCAGGGTAAAGATTTAGGAATTCCGGAATCAGATCGCAATCCATTTTGTAAAATGATTGCTAAACCGGTTAGAAGAAAACAACTCCATCAAACGATACTTAGTTTTGTCGAAGTTGGTTTAAATGTTCCTGAAATATCTTTTATCGAAAAGGAAGTTCCTGCAACTTCTACCGGCAATAAAATTAAGGTATTATTGGTTGAAGATAATAGTGTAAATCAAATGGTTGCATCTCGTATGCTGCAAAGAATTGGTTACAATGCTGATATTGCATCCAACGGTAAAGAAGCAGTTGACGCAGTTGAATCAATAAGTTACGATTTGGTTTTTATGGATATATCAATGCCGGAAATGGATGGACTTACAGCTTGTTCTATTATTCGTGCTAATGAAAATTTAAAGAAGCAGCCGATTATTGTTGCAATGACTGCCAATGCGATGAGCGGCGACAGAGAAAATTATCTTAAAGTTGGAATGGATGATTACATTAGCAAGCCTGTAAACTTGGAAGAATTAAGAAAAATAATTTCTAAATGGACTGAAAAAATTATTCTTGAAAAACAAACTGAAGTTAGAAGAAATATTGAATCAGAAATTGATTTAAAATTTATTGAAGAAAATAAAATTTCATTTTTGCAGGATATTAAATCGGAAGCTGATCTTCAGTTCTTTAAAGAGATGCTGGATATTTATTTAAGAGAAATTCCTAAAAACATTGAATCTATTCGTAATTCTATTTTCCAGAATAATACAGATCATTTAAGATTTTACGTTCACAAATTAAAAGGATCATCGCTAACACTTGGAATTGAAAGTGTGCTTGATGATTTTAAAACTCTTGAGGATATGGCGCTTGATAATAGTATCAGCGAAGAATCTTTGCGAATATTTAAAAGAGTTTCTGAACAGTTTGAAATGATCTTAGAAGAGATTGTATTACTAAAAAATAAATATTCCGGTGTTAAATTTTCTTAATCAACCTATCTTATCTGATGCTTCAATCAAAAAAAACGAGAGCGCCTTTAAATCGTACAATCAATATCTCCAATGAAGAGATTAAATTATTTAAAAGCAAAATGATAAAACTTAATTGCAAAACTGATGTTGATGAAGTTTGCTGTAAAATTATAAATCAGGATTTGTTTGATGTGATTAATTTTTTACCCGATTCCTTTGTTGATTTACTTTTTCTTGATCCGCCTTACAATCTAAATAAAAATTTTTCCTCAGTTAAGTTTAAAGAAATGGGAATTGATGAATATGAAAACTGGATTGATAGTTGGATTTCAAAACTTATCAGAACATTAAAACCAAACGCTTCAATTTATTTTTGCTGTGATTGGAAAACTTCAATTCCTGTTTACAATGTTTTGAAAAAATATTTTATTATCCGCAACAGAATCACTTGGGAACGCGAAAAGGGAAGAGGCTCAAAAGATAATTGGAAAAATTCTTATGAAGATATTTGGTATTGCACTCTAAGTAGCAGGTTTACTTTTAATATTGAATCGGTGAAACTTAAACGCTCAGTTCGGGCACCGTATAAAAATAAAGATGGTGATCCAAAAGATTGGCAATCAGAAAACGGAAAGAATTTTAGAGTCACTCATCCGTCAAATTTATGGAATGACATTTCAATCCCGTTCTGGTCAATGCCCGAAAACACTGATCATCCGACACAAAAACCGGAAAAACTTTTAGCAAAGATTATACTTGCAAGTACAAATGAAAACGATTTAGTGTTTGATCCATTTCTTGGTTCGGGAACAACAGCAGTAACTGCAAAAAAACTTAATCGTGAATTTTGCGGAGTAGAAGTTGATGAAACTTATGCTTCACTTGCTTTAAAAAGATTAGCGATTGCTGAAACTGAAAAATCAATACAAGGTTATGAAGATGGAGTTTTTTGGGAAAGAAATAGTTTTAAACATCAAAAAAAGAAAAATAATTTCTAGCTGAATTTTTTCTAGAACTAACAAACCCAGTTCCTTAAAGGAACTGGGTTTGTAGCTATACATTGTCACTTTAAAAGTAACATTTTTTTAGAATTGGTGAAATCACCAGCCTGCAATTTGTAAACATAAACGCCGCTTGCTAATGAGGAAGCATTAAATATTACTTCATATCTTCCTTCATTTTTAGGTTCCTCTACAAGAGTTACTATTTCTCTGCCAAGTATATCATATAC
>JAGOXU010000008.1 GCA_018059515.1 Ignavibacterium sp. | reverse complement strand
ATTGATTAAGGTAATTTGTTGAAAAGACCGAATTCTTATTAGTAAAGTTTTGTGTTTTGAGATTTAGTGGCATAAAAAAATATTAGCCACAAAAGCACCAAAACACTAATTAATCCCTTTTCAAAATTATATAAAAAGTTGGCGTGAAATATTTATTTACTAATCCAAACTTATCATTTGCAATTTTGTTTATAAGCCAATCTATTTTTATTGATTTGCAAAAGCTGATTAGTTTAAGATGAAAGCTGCTCCAGACAATTCCTGTGTTGCCTTTAAATAATTCCTGAACAGAAAATTTAGTTTGGAGTGAAATTTTAAAATCATTTTTAAATATGGTTCTCAAATCTTTTAAAGATAAAAGTTGCGCAATATCTGTGCGGTTATAATCATTTTTTCTAAAATATTTTAGAAAATATTTTTTGATTGATGAACGTTTTAATATAGAAACGATTGGTAATCCAAAATGCGGATCGCTGATGAAATTAAATATTGAAAACTTATTCGGTGTGCTTAAATAGATTGTTCCATTTTGTTTTAAAATTCTTTTTATTTCAGAATAAAAATCTTTTGTATCAATTAAATGTTCAATTACATCTTGAATTATTATTAATTCAAATGAATGATTTGAAAAGGGAAGGTTGAGCGCATTGCCGTTTATCAGGTTTGGTTCTGTTAATTCGAACGAGTCAGCGAGAGAGAAATCTTCTACGATATTAGATGTGGATTTCTCAGGCGTGTAGAGCTCTCGTTCTTCCGAGCCTGTTTGAAAATTTACATACGTCAGTCTGAGCGGAGACGAAGATGAGCATTTCTTAATAAATTTCCACCTCGACTTCGCTCGGTGTGACGTTTTTGCATATTTAAACTCAACCGCTTCCAAAGGGATGACTTCGGCAGAAAGAACAGTTAATTTTTGACGCTGCAACCTTACTAAACTCAAATCAAAACTAACAACAAAATTATTTTCTGAAAATACTTTTGCTGTGCCTCCTTCACCCGAACCTAAATCAAGAACTGATAAATTTTTTGTGGTAACTTTTTGATTAATAATTGATTCAACAAATCTTCCGCGAGCAAGTGATAAATCACGCGCTCGTTTCCATCTCAAAAAATTTGGATGTGATTCGTTTAACCATACAGGATTATGTCCTTTTACTTCCAATTAACTTTGCCTGAAAGTGAATTGAAAAAATTAACTACGATGAAAACTTCAAAAAGAATTTGCAGGTAAAATATTTCATAGAACTTAAAACGATGTCCTAATTCCTTTTGATGCTTAATCACAACAAAAAAATCATAAATAAGTTTAACTGCAAACGGCAGTGCTAAAACAGGTTTTATAAAAATTAAAAAAACTGTAAGTAATGAAATTAAATTTATGGTATGCCAGAAACCCAAAAACAATTTTTGCTTTAACAAATAGTAAAGCGAAGTTTGTAAATGTCTTTTCTTCTGATTGAAATATTCAGCAAAATATTTTGGTGCGGCTGAAAAAACAAACGCATCGGGGTCAACCACTGTACCAATTAACATTTTATTTTTTACTGCTTCGCGTAAAAGTAAATCATCATCACCGGAAATTGTTTCTGTCGTGTTTGCATATCCGCCAACTCGTTTAAAGGATGTTTTTCTAAATGCAAAACTTCTTGCGGCTGCGGAGTATGGAATGTTTAATCCAACGGAAGAGATTGATAAATATGTGTTCCTTAAATTTTCAAAAGCAGATATTTTTTCAATTAAAGTTTTACCTGATTCAATCGGTGCAACTCCAAAAACAAAATCAAAGCCTTCATCCAATTTACCTGCGATTGTGTTTAACCAATATTTTTCAGGCTTGCAATCAGCATCTGTAATTACTATAAAATTATTTGCAGCAATATCAATTCCAATTGCGAGTGCGCCTTTCTTTCCCGAAATGGTTTTATTGTTTGCAGTAATAAGTTTATAATTTTGTTTATCAGATATTTTGGATTGAATAGTCTCTGCAGTTTTATCGGTGGAATTATCATCAATAAATATTATTTCTAAATTCTCGTTTGGATAATTTTGTTGTTCAAGTGAATCAATTAGAGAATCAATATTTGATTCTTCGTTCTTTGCAGCAATAACAAGCGACAATTTTGGCTTGGATGTTGTCGTAAATTTACGGCTTAGTTGATAACTAAATCCCTTATAAACATTTATAGCAATTAGCAGGAATAAAATTATTATCAAATATGTAAGGGGCATAACATCCAAAACAATAAACCGTTTATTAAATAAATAGAAAAATTTTAAGTTAGATATAGTAAATTAGATTATTTTACTATAAGTTAGTTCAAAAATAATACTAATCTTTTTACATATTGAATCTTGTGGAGTATTCTTAGTGTGATAAAGCCATCAACCATCACATAGATTAATCTTCAATAATTATCAATTTAAAAATTACTTTATGATTTATTTTATACTACCGGAATATAAATTTTTAATTTCACTTACAACTAATCATTATCTAATAACCAAAATGGAGTTACTATGAAAAGAGCGTTCCAATTATTGCTCATTACAACTTTTATTTTTGGCATTCTTTCCTCATCAACAAATGCGCAAGTTAATGTTGATACAGAGAAGAAGTGGTCAAGAGTTAATGTTGATAAAAACTTTGTACCAGAGCCGCCATCAGATTATAATTATATTCCGGGACCACCAGTGTTTCAGAAATATGATTTTGGGGAAACAGATGTTTTAGTAATGCCTAATTATAGAATTATGCCTGCTACTAATACAACACAATCAGAATTGTCAATTGATATTCATCCAACGAACTCAAGCATAATGTTTGCGGGTTCAAATGCAACAAACTGGCCTTATTCAACAATATATGGCACAGGTGTTTACTGGACAACTGATGCAGGATTAACATGGGGTGGAAACAATAACCCAACATCATTATTCGGCTCAACAAACAGTGGTGATCCGGCAGCAGTAATTGGATCAAATGGTAATTTTTATATGGGCTACATTAGAAATGGTAATGGGCAAGGTGTTGCCACCTCTACAAATAATGGTGCTACATGGTCTTCATCTATAGCAGGTTCTGATGTTGCTTATCCAAATTTGTTAGATAAAAACCATTTAATGGTTGATAAAAAAGTTGGAAGCCCTTTTGAAAACAGAGTATATGATACATGGACACACTTTGTCTCTGGAAATGCTAGTAACAATCAAGTAGTTATTAATTATTCCACAAATTCTGGGACAAGCTGGAGCACATTTGTTGATTTATCAAGTTCACTTTCACCTGGTAGCCATGCTCAAGGTACAAATGTACAGACCGGACCAAATGGAGAAGTATATGTTACATTTGCAATCTATGATGCTTGGCCAGGTGGTGAAGATGCAATTGGTTTTGCAAAATCAACTGATGGCGGGGCAACCTGGACTAAAACAAGAATTTATAGTGCTGTTAATTTTGGAATAAGAGGAAACATAAAACCAACTTCAATTAGAGTTTCTTCTTTCCCTTCAATGGCAGTTGATCGTTCGGGAGGAGCTAGTAACGGATATATTTATATTGTTTGGCCTCAAATTGGCGTTGCACCTGCCGGAACAGATCCGGATATAGTTTTAATTCGCTCGACAAATAACGGCGCAACCTGGAGCGCACCGGTAAGAGTAAATGATGATCCAATGAATAACGGAAGAGATCAATACTATCCATGGTGTACAGTTGATCAAAATACCGGTCAATTAAATATTGTTTTCTATGATAGCCGTAATACAACTAACGATAGTACCGGTGTGTTTATGGCAACATCTGATGATGGTGGATTGACTTTTGATAACTTCCAGGTGAGTGATCAAAATTTTAGACCGAAACCGATTTCAGGTTTAGCAGGCGGATATCAAGGTGATTATATCGGCATTGCAGCCGCAAATAACAAAGCTTATCCATTTTGGATGGATGATAGAACAGGTAATTATCAAGCATGGATTACCGAAGTTACTTTTGGTCCTTCAATCGATCACACCCCATTAACAAATACAGAAAATTTAGCCGGACCTTATGTTGTAAACGCAGTTATATCATCGGTTAATCCTTTAGTTGCCGGAAGTATTAAGCTTTACTGGGGCAGAGGAGTCGCAGCTTTAACGGACAGCGTTGTAATGACAAATACAGGCGGTAATAATTATACTGCAAACATTCCGGGTAACGGAGCAAATGCAGTTTACAATTATTATCTTGCTGCTGAAGACAATCAAGGATTCCGTTCCACATTACCAGGCGGTGCACCAACAAATTATTTTACATTTAACGCCGCAACAGATGTAATTGCACCAACAATTACACATACAGCAATTGGCAATACAGCTCAGTTAAGATGGCCTGTTGATGTAAGTGCTGATGTTACAGATAACATTGGCGTTGGGTCCGTTGTGTGTGAGTTTAAACTAAACGGTGGAGGAGTTGTAACATTCCCAATGCCTCTTTTAAGTGGTAACACTTATAAAGGTACTTTTACCGGCAGTGTTGCAATAAATGATGTTGTTGAATACAGAATTAAAGCAACAGATAACTCATCACAAAGTAATGTTGGATACAGCCCTGCATCAGGATATAATTCATTTACTATTATTGATGTATTGGGATTAGTGCTGGTAGTTGATGATGATTTAACTTTGCAAAATAGAATTTCCCCAGATAAGGGTGGTGATATAATTGATGCATCAGTTCCATTAGGAATATCTGCAAGCTTATTTAACTCAACTTTAACAGCGGCAGGTTATTTGGTTGAAGAAGTTACATGGTCTGCTTTAAACACTGCAAATCTTAACAATTATGATCTTGTAATTCTTTGTGCAGGCGATAATTCAACAACAATGTTTAATGATGCTGCAAAAAGAACAGCAATTACTAACTGGACAATAGCAGGCGGAAAAACAATAGTTGAAGGCGGTGAAGTTGGTTATATTTATAGAAAATCCGGTACAACTACCGATCTTGATCCATTATTTAGACAGAATGTATTAAATGATAGCTCGTGGGTTAGTGATAGATCAAACAACAATTTAGTTTTAGTAAGTCCATCGCACCCAATTTTTACAACACCAAATACGATTACCGGTCCTATCACTGTTACAAACGGCAGTTCATCGTATGGTGCAAGAGATGAAGTAACTTTGTTAAATAAACCTGGTGTTATAAGAATTGCTAATTGGTCGTCAACAACTGTTCAAGCGAATGGTTCTATAATCGTTCACAATCCGAATAATGATAGTGTTGTTTGCAGAAATATATTCTTTACATTTGCAGTCTCTCAGATAGCTGATCAAAATGTTGCTGCTGCTCTTATAGAAAATGCAGTAGGATACTTGTTCAGAGATATAATTCCTGTTGAACTAACAGCTTTTACAGCTAATGTTAGCGGTAACAGTGTAAATTTAATTTGGAATACCGCTACTGAATTAAACAACAGCGGATTTGAAATCCAAAGAAAGTCAGCTAACAGCCAATTTGAACAAGTTGGTTATGTTGCAGGTTTTGGAACTACAACTGAACCAAGAGCATATTCATTTACAGACAGCAAAATTAATGTTGGTAATTATACATATAGATTAAAACAAGTTGATTATGATGGCTCATACGAATACTCAAATGAAATAAATGTTGATGTAAACGGACCGGAACAATACAGCTTGGATCAAAATTATCCAAATCCATTTAACCCAAGTACATTAATAAAATACTCAATTGCAAAAGATGGATTTGTAAATGTATCAATCTTCAACTTACTCGGCGAAAAAGTTGCAACACTTGTAAATGGTAATGCAAAAGCAGGAAGTTATGAAATTAACTTTAATGCATCACAATTATCAAGCGGTGTTTACTTCTACTCAATAGAAGCGGGCGACTTTAAAGCAGTACGTAAGATGATGTTGATGAAATAATCACGATGTCACCCTGTCCGCCACAGGCGGATTGTTTCAGGGTCTGACTTATGTATGAGATTCCGAAACAAGTTCGGAATATCTAAAATAAAAAAGGCGAGTTGTACAGCTCGCCTTTTTTATTTTAAAAACCAAATTTTATGTTCATACTGTTTCTATAGTCGATTATATTTTTTAATTTTAATTAAACAAAAAATATAGGTGTAAGATGAATAGGATTAATACAATAACTATTTTATTTGCTATAATGTGCCTGTTAGACTTAACAGGATTAGCACAAACAATTGACCAAAAAAAATGGTTAACAGACTATTCTAAAAATGCAACTGAACAATGGATAACTAATCGAAGCGAGGCAGAATCACTCGCTGTTATTTATAATATGCCCATCCTAAAACAATTGAGTGATGGAGCAATTATAGAACTTCAAAGATTTGAGAATGGTTTACCCATCTATGATATGACAGACAACCAATCTGCTGCCGCAACGATTTCAACAAGATACGTTCATCCGGATGGCTTTGGTGGTTTCTCATTAACGGGCAGCGGACAAGTTTTAGGGCTTTGGGAAGCCGGTGGAACGCCACTTTTTACTCATCAAGAATATTCAGGCAGAGTTACACAAATGGATGGAGGCGGAGTAACTTCAGATCATGCGTCTCACGTTGCAGGAACCATGATTGCGACCGGTATTAATCCACAAGCAAAAGGTATGGCGTTCTTAGGCACTATAAATTCTTATACATCAAGCAATGATCTTGGCGAGATTTCTAACGCTGCTGCCAATGGTTTAAAGGTTTCTAATCATTCCTATGGTAGTATAGAAGGCTGGCGCAATGATTATTTTGGTGATGGAAAGTGGGCATGGTTTGGTGATCCATCAATTAGTGAAAGCGAAGATTATTCATTTGGATATTATTCATCTACTTCCAGCACTTGGGATCAGTTCTTAAATAATGCGCCAAATGTATTAGTATGTAAAAGCGCGGGAAATGATAGAGGAGATGGTCCCGGTCCAAATACAGAACATTGGGTTTTTAACGGCGGGTGGGTTTTATCAAATACAACAAGGGAAAAAGATGGCGGTACTGATGGATATGATTGTATTAATGATGCGCGTGGAATTGCAAAAAATACATTTACAATTGGTGCTGTTAATGATATTCCAAACGGATATAGTTCGCCTTCGGATGTGATAATGAGTTCCTTTAGTAATTGGGGACCACTTGATGATGGACGCATAAAACCGGATGTAGTTGCAAATGGTGTAGGACTAACCTCCGCTACAAACACATCAACTACTGCTTATACATCAATGAGCGGTACATCAATGTCAACTCCAAATGTTTCTGGTTCCGTGGGGTTGTTGTTGCAGCACCAAACCACATTATATGGCACAACCAATCCGTTTCGTTCTTCAACAATGAAAGCACTAATTATAAATACTTCCGATGAGGCGGGCATAGCACCAGGTCCTGATTATATTTTTGGCTGGGGATTAATGAATACCTATAAAGCTGTTCAGTTGATGACACTTGATCACGAAACAGGCAGCAATAATTTGATTAGAGAAATTAACTTAACACAGGGTAATTTTTCTGAATTTCAAATTGAATCTAATGGATTTGAACCATTAAAAGTTACAATTTGCTGGATTGATCCCGCTGGTACTCCTCCGCCTATTTCACTAAATCCGGCTAATTTAATGCTTGTTAATGATTTAGATTTAAGAGTTACTGGTCCTACGGCAACGGTTTATCAATCATGGGTTTTAGATCCATCAAATCCTTCTTTCGCTGCCACAACTGGTGATAACTTTAGAGATAATATCGAACAGGTTTTTATCGAAGAACCGACAGCGGGTGCCTACACAGTAAGAATTAATCATAAAGGAACATTGAGCAGCGGTTCACAAAAGTTTTCAATCGTTGTAAGCGGTGCAGTAGTTCCTGTTCCTGAAATTATTTCATTGGTAGAACCATTAAACGCTGCTCAAAATATTTTTCCGGGTGAAGTTTTATTTAAATGGGACCGCTCAGTAAGAAGTATGAAATACCAATTACAAATTTCTGGTGATTCAACTTTTGCAACAACTCTAATTGACTCTATTCTGCAGGGTGTTTACAGTTCCATAACTGATTTACCATCTTTATCAACGGTGTTCTGGAGAGTTCGCGCTTCAAACAGCGGTGGTTTTGGTCAGTGGTCAGCTACTCGATATTTTACCACAACTGTAGCATTACCTTTAACACCTGAATTATTAATTCCTGAAGATGATGCAGTACACCAAAAGCACAACTTAATTTTTTCATGGTCATCTTCTCAATGGGATTCAACTTATAGAATTCAAATTGCCACAAATCAACTATTTACAAATTTAGTAGTTAATGATTCGACACTTACTTCAAATTCGTATCAAGCAAATGGATTGAATGAAGGAAAGAAATATTACTGGAAAGTAAATGCCAAAAACTCTTCAGGTACCAGTGCTTTTTCCAATAGAAGAATTTTTACCACAGAATTATATCCGCCTTCTAATTTAACAGCAGCGGTAAACTCAAACTACGATGTTGATTTAGTATGGGTAGATAGTTCATTAGTCGAGACATTTTACTTTGTAATAAGACGAACTTTAACAGGTAGCTTCTCTATTATTGATTCAGTTGGATCAAATCAAACTGCTTATACTGATACTTCAGTTCAACTAGGCGAATCGTATGTATATGCGGTTTATTGTAAAAATAATCTTGCTGCTTCAGATACCAGCAATGAATCATCTGTGTTGGTAGTTAATGTTGAAAATCAAAATGAGTTGATTCCGATTGAGTATTCTTTAGATCAAAATTACCCAAATCCATTTAACCCAAGTACATTAATAAAATACTCAATTGCAAAAGATGGATTTGTAAATGTATCAATCTTCAACTTACTCGGCGAAAAAGTTGCAACACTTGTAAATGGTAATGCAAAAGCAGGAAGTTATGAAATTAACTTTAATGCATCACAATTATCAAGCGGTGTTTACTTCTACTCAATAGAAGCGGGCGACTTTAAAGCAGTTCGTAAGATGATGTTGATGAAATAATTTCCGTAACATTTCGTAACATTTTCGTAGCTCAGCTCTCCAGAGCTGAGCTTTGTGTTTCTTAAAAATTGGGATTCTAAATCTCAGGACGGAGTCCTGAGCTACGGAAAAAAAATTAGGCGAGTTGAATAGCTCGCTTTTTTTATTATTTTTTATTAAGTTTAGGTGCACATTATAAGGGGTCCGAGTTATGAAAAAATTAGTAGTATTTTTTTTGTTGCTTCTACAGTCAGTAATCCTGCCGCAAAATATTTTTATAAGGCAAATCACCACTGGTGATTTTGATGCGAGGAATCCGTTCATCTACAAAGATGAATTCAGTTTAAATGCTCCGCCAATGTTTTTTGAGTTACATCAGGATGGCTATTCTAATGTCTATTCGATTAAATACAACTCTGGTACCGGACTTTTTGAAGACACTGTTGCCTTAACATTTGGTACTGATCTAAATATCAATCCTTCATTTGAAAGTAACTCAGGATTGCTTTATCAGACAAATAAAAACGGTAACTGGGATATTGCCTTACTACCTTATAGTAATAATAATTGGGGCATGCTAAAATATCTTACTAATTCTTTAGCAGATGAAACAGATCCCAAGTTTTTTGAGTCCACGAATTCATTTCCAGATTCTGTGAACGTTTTGTTTAAAAGAAATGATGACATAGTTCACCTGTCATACAATCAAAATCAAATATCCGAAGAAACGGTTTTCCAGAATACTTCCCAATTTACTTATACAGAATTTGTTGGATTGGATTTTTATTTATGGGCTCCTTTTGATGGACTTTACGTTTTTGCAATTGAACAAGATAACAGTAATCAAAAAAGAATTGTAAGAAAATTCAAACCTACCGGAGGGGAATGGCAGGAAAAAATTATTGTAAAAGATAGCTGCGATTGTTCGGGTCTTTCACTTCAAGTTTCTGATTATATGATTTGGGGTTTGTTTTATTTAGATAGCCTGCAAGGACAAAAAAGATATTATATGGTTGAAGACCCTATCACAGTTCATTCAATAGCACCTTTAGAAATTGAATATGAAGGAAATTTATCCTCGTTTGAAATGTATTCCCTGCTCATAGTTGGTAAAAATATTAACAAGGAAAATCTTGATCCTATTTTTTATATGCCTTACACTTACTTACTTGAAAACAATGGTGTAAGAAAGGTTCGCATTAGTTTAATTGATTTTGGATATTGGGATACAGATAGCCTTGTACAGGTTTCGGTTGCAAATCCAAACTTAGCGGTTGGACCAGTTGGTTTAGAATACAATGGTTTGGTTGTTTATACTGTTTGGGAAGACAGTATCGATGGGCATATCCAATTGTTTGGCATACCGACTCATTTAGGATATGGTGCCGTTAAAGATGAATCAATTGCAAATGATTTTGTTCTTTCTCAAAATTATCCAAATCCATTTAATCCAACCACAAAGATAGAATACAAGTTATTGCAAGCTTCTGACGTAAAGTTTAATGTCTTTAATATTCTTGGAGAAAAAGTTATCGAACAAAACTTTGGCTATCAAACCGCCGGAAGTTATAAGATTGATTTTGATGGTAAAAACCTGCCGAGCGGAGTTTATGTTTATTCGATTTATACAAGTGAAAATAGATTAAGCCGCAAGATGATGTTGATGAAATAAAAACTTCAATGTGAAACGAAAGATGTCAAACGAAAAAGCCAATCTGTGTAGATCGATTTATTTTTGCTTTTTTAATATAGAACATAAATCCCGGGTCTCAGTATATGTCCGATAAAAAATTTATCAGTGATGTTTTCTTAGTTCAGACATTTCAAAATTATTTTCAAATCTATGTTAGAGTGTTATTAGCATTAACAATATTGATTGCATTGTTAACTTATATGGTTAGAAGGACGGGCGGGTTTTTAGGTGAAATGGTTAACCCTCTATCAAGGATATTATTAATAATAATAGCTTCAACTGCTGTTATTTTTATACCGTACATATTATATGTTCTTATAAAGGAAAATCGAAAGGGCTGGATTTCTTTCCTGATTATTATTGTAGTTATTCCTGTTTTATTTACCTCTTTGATTTTTCAATTATCAATGTTCTACAATATGGCAGCGTTCTTACCAATTATTTTGTATGCGTTATTCTGCTATCTATTAAAGGCCCAAATAAGTGAATGGCTAACAGAGTACTACGGACATCAAAATCGCTTAGAACAAAAGAAACAAAAAGAAGAAGAGGCAGAAAGAATAAAAAACGGATTGTTTTAATTTATTGGAGAAATAAAGTGAATGAAAATTCAAAGCTTATTAAAGATGTAGATGCAGTTCAGAGGTTTAGAGATATTTTATTTTATGAATTAAGGTTTCTGGACGGAGCTAATTTAATTTTATTGATGTATTTGATTGGCTTCATTAATCAGTCATTATCTTTTTTCGGATTGCATATTAATGTTTTAGTTCTTGCACTTTCGGTAATTGCAATTGCAGCAATTTTATTTACGCCTTATATTTTTTATGTGTTGATAATAGAAAAAAAATACGGTTGGATAATAACTTTTTTTGCAATGATTATTCTGCCGCTTTTATTTGCATACATCATTTTCCGTGATGCACTATTCTTTGAAGCTTTGATGCTTCTTCCTATTGGATCGTTTTATTTCTATTGTTACTTGATAAAATTTGAAGTTGATAAATGGCTTGCAGATTATAGCTGGCATCAGGAAAGACTGCAGCAGAAAAAAGAAACTGAAGATAGAATTAAGAGCGAGATGATATTTTAAAGTCAGCAAGAACGAAGAGAAGTGATACGTCAAATAATTTGTTAGATTGCTTCGCTCGAGGACTCGCTCGCAATGACGTTCCTATGCTAATAGTCCTCTTCCAACAGCCAGCCTTCGGCTAAATCAGGAGTGATATCTGAAATGAATCGTGATGGTTTGGAAAGTGTAATTCCCGCTTCACGATCGTAAAGGTTCATCGGGTAAGTAACAAACAAATTATTTTTAGCTCTGGTAGAAGCAACATACATCAATCGTCTTTCTTCCTCTAACGTCTCCAAATTATCAACCGATCTTGCAGAAGGGAAGTATCCTTCAACAGCGTGAATGATAAAAACAGAATGCCACTCCAATCCTTTTGCAGAGTGAATGGTCGAAAGCGTAACATACTCTTCTTCTTTATCAGTAGCTTCAACATCAACAACGCTTTCAATTATCGGCTCAATCGCCATATCGGAAAGTAAAGTATCTACGGATGTGTAGTTCTCAACTATGTTCTGGAAAATTTCAAGATCTTTTTTTCTCTTATTCCAATCATCATAGTTTGCTTTGAATAGTTCCCAGTAGTAATCATAAACTTTCTGCACCATTTCAGATGGAAGCAATTTCTTTTTCTGAAGTTCATATAAAAGATAAAACAACCGACCAAGATTACGATGCTTAAATCCAGGTTGTTGGTCAGGCTCCGCCTTGATAGTTATTCTTGCCGTTGCAAGTTCATCTAAAATTCTTTGCGCTGTTTTGGGTCCAATACCTTCGTGCAAAAGTAAAACTCTGTACCAGCTTATAACATCTTTTGGATTTACAGTAATTCTAAGAAACGCCATTACATCTTTAACGTGTGCGGTTTCAACAAACTTCATCCCGCCAAATTTTTGAAAAGGAACATTTGCTTTTGCAAGTTCCAGTTCAAGATCAAACGAAAAAAAAGAAGAACGAAACAAAACGGCAATATCTTTTAATGAAATTCCTTCTTCTCTCAGATCAAGAATCTTTTCAACAATAAATTTTGATTGCAGATTTTCAGTTGATGCGGCAACAATGTTTGGCAACTGCCCGCTTCCTCGTCTTGAATAAAGATCTTTTTTATACTTCTCAATTGCGGCGTCGTTAATTCTGTTTGCAAAATCCAGGATAGACTGCATGCTTCTGTAATTTTCTTCGAGCTTAATAATTTTTACATTATCAAAAAGATTTGGGAACTGCATGATATTATGAAAATCTGCACCGCGAAAAGAATAAATTGACTGCGAATCATCACCAACAACCATAACGTTCTTACTGTACTGCGCTAATCCTTTTACAATTTCTGATTGCAAATGATTTGTATCCTGGTACTCATCAACCATTACAAACTTTATTTCTGAAAGAAGTGCCTTAACTGCAGGGCCACCTTTATTCAGAAACTCACGCAAATAAACCAATAGATCATCGTAATCAAGCAAGTTGTTACGGCGTTTATACTCAGTAAATATTTTTTGTATTTGTAAAATTTTATCAAGCAAAGGAATAAAATGCGGATAATCATTTTCAATTATCTCTTCAATTTTTCTTCCGGTGTTAACACTCAGACTAAATACTTTATTAAGCGTTTGCTTGTTCGGAAATCTTTTTTCTTTTGTGATAAACCCATCCTGCGAACGAATTAAATTTATCACATCAGAGCTATCACCCTGATCAAGAATTGTAAATGATGAATCAAGCCCTATTACTTTGGCATATTTTCTAAGTGTAAGATTTGCAAACGAGTGAAACGTACCGCCGCGAATTTTTGAACATCTATCATCAAGCAGCATTGATGAACGTTTCATCATTTCATTAGCAGCTTTGCGGGTAAAAGTTAAAAGCAAAATAGAATTCGGATCATAATCAAGTTCTATTAATCTTGCAACGCGAAAAACTAATGTACGTGTTTTACCTGTACCAGCGCCTGCAATAATCAAGTAACAACCATTAACAGCAGATGCAGCCTCAAACTGTGAAGCATTTAATTCTTCACGGTAATTAATTGTAAAACGGGCTTCGTCCGTTTGCCGAACTAAGCCCGTATTACCAAGTCTCTTTAACGTATATTTTTTCTGGTTCATCTACGCAGTGCTTTTGGCTTTCCTAAAATTTCTGAAAAAAGGATATACTCTCGAACGGTTAATGGATTTTTTAGCTTACGATTGAATTCAGTAATAGCAGCTTTACGTTTTCTCGTACTCGCTAAAACTCTTTCAAACTCTTTTGCACCCTCTTCAATTTTTGCATCAATTTTAGTTACTTGCTTTGTAACAGGAACATTTTTGTATGATGTATTTCTATCGTAAATTTTTCTTGATCCGGTTGTTTTTTTATCTTCAACACTTCGCTGCATTCGTTTATCAACAACAAGATCAAGATCTACATCTTTTATTCCACTCGAACTATAAATATCTGAAGATTCAACTTGTTTAGGTTTTGGCTGTTCAGGAATTTTTAGATTTCCTTTAAACATATTTTCAAGTTCCCGCAAAATATCATATTGATCCTGCTTAGGAGTAACTGCAGTACGCTCTGTATCACTTATAGATTTTGGATATGATACCGCATCGTTTTGTTTTGTGCGTGATACAGGATTTTGCTTCGGCTGCCCTTTCTTTTTAAAGAAAGAGCTTAAGAAGCTAAAAATTATAATACCCCAAATCAGGTATTGAAATAAATCATCCATAGGGCTTCTCTATATCTTATTTAAATTATTATTTTTATTCATTTCAGATTCGCCTTATGAATCAGTTTTTTTCTTTTCTTCTGGTTGTGCTATTGATGTTCTCATATCTGTATCTGCTTGTATGTTGCGAAGATTATAATAATCCATAACACCAAGCTTACCATTTCTAAATGCATCAGCGATTGCACGCGGAACTTCTGATTCAGCTTCAACAACTTTTGCTTTCATCTTTGCAACTTCAGCAATATTTTCTTGCTCGGTTGCAACAGCAGCAGCGCGTCTTTCTTCAGCTTTAGCACGTGCAACTTTAAGATCAGCTTCTGCTTGATCTGTTTGAAGAATAGCACCGATGTTTTGTCCAATATCAACATCAGCAATATCGATTGAAAGAATTTCAAATGCTGTTCCGCTGTCTAATCCTTTTGCCAAAACTGATTTAGAAATTTTATCCGGATTTTCTAAAACTTCTTTGTGTGATATACTTGAACCAATTGTTGAAACTATTCCCTCTCCAACCCTTGCAAGTATCGTAGCTTCGCCGGCGCCGCCAACTAATCTTTCTATATTTGCACGCACTGTTACTCTTGCAATTGCTTTAAGCTGAATACCATCTTTTGCAACTGCAGCAACAAGTGGTGTTTCAATTACTTTTGGAACAACCGACATTTTAACCGCTTCAAGAACATCTCTTCCTGCAAGATCAATCGCAGTTGCACGTTCAAATGTTAATCCAAGATTTGCTTTATCCGCAGAAATAAGAGCGTTTATAACTTTAGTTACATTTCCACCTGCAAGATAATGCGCTTCAAGTTTTGCTTGATCAATTGTTAATCCTGCTTTTGTTGCAGTGATCATGCTTCTAACAATTAATACCGGCGGTACTTTTCTTAATCTCATTCCGATTAGGTCTCTAACTATTTTTACTTTTACTCCTGAGAAGTAAGCTGTAATAAATAAACCAAGTGGAACGAAATAAAGAAAGAGAATTAAGAATAATGCAGCCGCAATTATAATTACGATTGACAATCCTGTTAATGCTTCCATCTAAACTCCATAATTTATTTTGAAATATTACTTTAATTTCATAAACTGCAAAAGCAATATCTGCCACTAAATGCGCCCATCTGACCATTGTTAGGATTTAATGACAGGTATTTTATCAATATTGCAGAATAATTTTTCTTTCTATGGTCAAATTATAGAAAATTTTAA
Source organism: Ignavibacterium sp. (assembly GCA_018059515.1). Lineage (GTDB taxonomy): Bacteria > Bacteroidota > Ignavibacteria > Ignavibacteriales > Ignavibacteriaceae > IGN3. The sequence continues at coordinate 14,715 of JAGOXU010000008.1, read as the reverse complement.
CCAATCTGTACTGGCATCCGAATTGAATCATTAAAAGTTGGTTTTTATTTAAAATGGAAGAGTTTTTGAGTGTATTAGATTTAATGCTGGCTTGATATGGGTCTGCACTTATTCTTATATTTCAGATGTGAAACGAAATTTGAGAATTTTTTGTTTCACTTATAATCAAATTAAGGAGTGATATGGACGGAAATTTCTCAGATAGATTACAAGACGTAATTAGACTTAGCAGGGAAGAAGCCCTTAGACTTGGGCATGATTATATTGGTACAGAACATCTGCTGCTTGGAATTATTCGCGAAGGACAAGGAGTTGCCGTAAGGATTTTAAGAAATCTTGATTGCGATTTGGTAAAACTTAAAAAAGCAATTGAAGATACTGTTAGAACTTCCGGCGGTACGCTTACAATTGGAAATATTCCTCTTACAAAACAAGCAGAAAAAGTTTTAAAGATTACACAGATCGAATCTAAAATTTATAAAGCTGATGTTATCGGAACTGAACATCTTCTCTTATCTTTACTAAGAGATGAAGATAATATTGCTACACAAATTCTTCATCAGTTTAACGTTACTTATGATTCAGCACGCTCGGAGCTTAACGCTATGTTAAGCGCTAAAAACCCAAAAGATACTGGACAAAAAGTTCCACAAATGATGGATAAGAAAACTGATAAAACAAAAACACCGGTGTTAGATAATTTCGGAAGAGATTTAACAAAACTTGGTCTTGAAGATAAACTTGATCCGGTAGTTGGAAGAGAAAAAGAAATTGAGCGCGTTGCACAAATTCTTAGCAGAAGAAAAAAGAATAATCCTGTTTTAATTGGCGAACCTGGTGTTGGTAAAACAGCAATAGCGGAAGGTTTAGCACTTCGAATCATCCAGAAAAAAGTGCCGAGAACTTTGCAGGATAAACGAGTTGTTACTTTAGATCTTGCAGGACTTGTTGCCGGTACAAAATACCGCGGACAGTTTGAAGAGCGAATGAAAGCTTTAATGAACGAACTTGAAAAAGCTGAAGATGTAATTCTTTTTATAGATGAACTTCATACTATAGTTGGTGCCGGCGGTGCAAGCGGTTCACTTGATGCATCAAATATGTTTAAACCTGCGTTAGCTCGCGGTGATATACAATGTATTGGTGCAACTACATTAGATGAATATAGAAAGTTTATCGAAACTGACGGAGCACTTGATCGTAGATTCCAAAAAGTTATGGTTGATCCGCCAACGTACGATGAAACTTTGCAAATTCTTGAGAACATAAAATTCAAGTATGAAGAACATCATAGGGTACGCTACTCAACGGATGCCATTCAAATAGCGGTTAAACTTAGCAATCGTTATATAACAGATCGCCATCTTCCCGATAAAGCAATCGATGTAATCGATGAGGCTGGTTCAAGAGTACATATGGGCAACTTTGAAGTGCCGCAGGATATTCTTGATCTTGAAGAAGAGATTGAAGGCGTTAAAAAAGATAAAGCACGCGTTGTTAAAATGCAGGATTATGAAGAAGCTGCAAGATTGCGTGATAAAGAACGTAATCTTTTATCTGATCTTGATACCGCGAAACGTGAGTGGGATACAAGAACAAAAGATATCGTTCACGATGTAACGGAAGATGATATTGCTACTGTTGTTGCGATGATGACAGGAATTCCTGTTAACCGTATCGCACAGACCGAATCAGAAAAACTTTTAAAAATGGCTGATGCACTTACTCAATCTATTGTTGGTCAGGATGAAGCTGTACAAAAACTTACAAAAGCTATTCGCAGAACTCGTGCTGGATTAAAAAGTCCAAATCGTCCAATTGGTAGTTTTATTTTCTTGGGTCCAACAGGCGTTGGTAAAACTGAATTGTGTAAAGTTCTTGCAAGATATTTATTCGACAGCGAAGACGCACTTGTAAGGATTGATATGAGCGAGTATATGGAAAAGTTTTCTGTTTCAAGATTAGTTGGAGCGCCTCCCGGATATGTTGGGTATGAAGAAGGCGGACAGTTGACTGAAAAAGTTAGACGCAAACCATACTCAGTTGTTTTGTTTGATGAAATTGAAAAAGCTCATCCGGATATTTTTAGTTTGCTGCTCCAGGTACTTGATGATGGAACGTTAACTGATTCTCTCGGAAGAAAAGTTGATTTCAAAAATACAATTATCATTATGACATCAAACGTCGGTACAAAGGATATTAAAAATATCAGCAACTTTGGTTTTGGCGGTGATGATAAAGCCGATAAGTATTCCAGCTTAAAGGATACTGTTGAAGAAGCGATGAAAAAATTGTTCAACCCTGAATTCCTAAACAGAATTGATGATACAATTGTTTTCAGACATCTTGATAAAGCAGATATCTACAAGATCATCGATATAGAAATAAAAGATTTACTTACAAACATTAAAGAAAATAAATTAACACTTCAGCTTGATGAGACCGCAAAAGAGTTTTTGGTTAACAAAGGCTATGATGAAAAATTTGGTGCCCGTCCGTTGCGAAGAGCATTACAAAAATACGTTGAAGACCCGTTAGCTGAAGAAATATTGCGCGGTTCATTTAAAGAAGGTACAACAATAGTTGCTAAGCACGTAGAAAACACTGAAGAATTAGTTTACTTTGATGAATCATTGGAACACCCTGATCCAAACGTTGAACCGGAAAAATCGGATTTGGGTGGAAATTAGTTCATCATTTTATTAGACCATTTATAAGCGCATTCTTTAGGATGCGCTTTTTTTTGATTATTTTTGTTTCAACAATTAAACTTTAGGTAATATGATGAATAAATTAAATCAAGATCAAATCGATTCTAATCTTTCAAAACTATCCGGTTGGATTTTTGAAAATGATTCTATCGAAAAGCAGTTTCAGTTTAAAGATTTTATAGAAGCATTGTCTTTTGTAAATGCTGTTGGTATGGAAGCTGAAAAGATGAATCACCATCCGGATATTTTAATGTTTGCATGGAACAAAGTTAAAATCACAATATCAACTCACGATGCAGGCGGAGTAACAGAAAAAGATTTTTCGCTAGCACAAAAAATAGAGGAACGAATAAAATGAGTACGCGGCTCGATGAACTTTTTGATAAATATGATGAAAACCCTTTAGATGCAGAAATAATATTCAGCATCGTTAAAGAGTATATGAAAAATAATGAAGATGAAGAGGCTGAAGTCTATCTGAAAGATTTAATTAAAAAAAATCCAAAGTATGTTCAGGCTTATATTACTTACGGAAACCTTAAAGAAAACAATAATGAAGTTGAAGACGCTGAATATTATTATCGAACAGGTTTGCGTATAGCAAAAGAGTTAAATGATGTAAAAGCAGTAAGAGTTTTGGAGGATTATCTTGATGAACTTGAATAATGATGATATAATAAAAATATTTAAAAGCACTGAAGCCTTACTGGATGGACATTTTCTTTTATCCTCAGGCAGACACAGCAATCAATATTTTCAGTGTGCAAAAGTTTTGCAGTATCCCGACTATACTTCTCAAATTTGTTCTTTAATTGCAAACCATTTTAAAAATTTTGAAATAGATACTGTAATTGCTCCGGCTATGGGCGGAATAATTGTTGGTTATGAAATTGCACGTCAATTAAACAAGCGTTCAATCTTTACAGAAAGAGAAAATAAAGTAATGACTTTACGCCGCGGATTTTCTTTATCCAAAGGCGAAAAAGTTTTAGTGTGTGAAGATGTTGTTACAACAGGAGGCTCCGTTTTAGAAGTGATTGAAATAGTTAAAAAATTTGATGCAGTTGTTGTTGGAATCGGAAGTATTGTTGATCGTAGTAACGGCAAGGTAGATTTTGGTTATGAGTTTTTCCCTTCACTAAGATTAAATGCAGTTTCTTATCCACCTGAAGACTGTGCTATTTGCAAAGAGGGAAAATTAGAATTAGTAAAGCCTGGTTCAAGAAAAGTTCTTTAGCTTTTCAATAAATAATTATAATTCCAACAAGATGTCACACTGAGCCTGTCGAAGTGTGACCAATAATTAATTATCAGTCTTCGACGGGCTCAGACTGACAAAATTCTTATACAATATTTATGAAAATATTAATTACTACGGTTCTACTGCTTGCAAATGTCACGTTCTCTCAAATAAATTTTGATCAATACTTTGAAAATAAAACGTTAAGGTTGGATTATTATCACACTGGTAATTCGATTGAAGATTCTTATTCATTTGATGAATTGATTGAAGAACCATATTGGGGCGGATCAAAAACTAATCTTCTTGATAAGTTTGATTACGGTAAGTATAAATTTATTGTAAAGGATTATGATTCAGGAATTGAAATATACTCGCGAACATATTCAACCTTATTTAGCGAATGGCAAACAACTGATGAAGCAACTCAAACTATAAAAAGTTTTAGTGAAACAATTGTGTTCCCATATCCTAAAAACAATGTTGTTGTTGAGTTTTATTCAAGAGACAAGGAAAATATACTGCATAAAAAATTTGAGTATGTTGTAAATCCAAACAGCTATTTTGTAAAAACAGAGCGTTCACTTGAATATCCAAATTTTGAAATATTAAATAGTAATGATCCCAATGAAGCAGTAGATATTGTTATCATACCGGATGGCTACACAAAAGAGGAAATGAATAAATTTAAAAAAGATTGTGAAAAATTTTCAGGATTTCTTTTTAACGCATCGCCTTACAAAGAAAATAAAAATAAATTTAACATTTGGGGAATCGAAGCACCCTCTAAAGAATCCGGCACAGATATTCCCGCCGAAAATATTTGGAAGAACACAATTTCAAATACACAGTTTTATATGTTTGATCTTGACAGATATTTGATGACGAGTGATAACAAATCACTTCGTAACATTGCATCAAACGCTCCTTATGATCAAATATTTATTTTAGTTAATACAAATAAATACGGCGGCGGCGCAATCTATAATCATTATTCAGTTTGTGTTAGCGATAATAGTAACAGCGAGTATATTTTTACACACGAATTTGGACACGGATTTGCAGGGCTTGGAGACGAATACTACACTTCGGATGTTGCTTATAATGAATTTTATCCTCTTGATGTTGAACCGCTTGATCCAAATTTAACAACGCTTGTTAATTTTGAATCGAAGTGGAAAGATATGCTTGATAAAGAAACTTCCATTCCGACTCCTATAACAAAAGAGAACAAAGATAAAGTTGGCGTTTATGAAGGCGGCGGGTATGTTGCCAAAGGTGTTTACAGACCAATGCAGGATTGTTCGATGAAATCAATTTCAATTAATAACTTTTGTCCCGTTTGTAAACGAGCAATAAAAAAAATGATAGATTTTTATTCTGAATAAATATTAAAGGAAAATTTTGGATCAAAGAAAACTACATAAAACAGTTGAGACTATAGCCCAGCAAAAATTTGCTACAGATGAAGAGATGCTTAAAACAGTTATAGACCAAATTGTTTACGATCAAATAACTGGATTTACAGGCGGAAGAATTTGGAAACTTTATCCTGATATTTTAGGATATCGTTTGCTTTATCAAACCGGCAATATGGAAAAGATTGATAAAAATTTTGTAATTCGCGCACTTGAATATCCGGTTTTTGAACAGCTTGCTCAATCCAGAACTATACTTGGACACGAGACGATTGAAGCCTTACGTAAAAAAGGAATATTTAGCTATTCAGCCTCCGGTGTTGGGCATAGAACAAAACTGCAAGGCAAACAATTTTATGAATATGTATTGGCACTTAACTCAAAAAATATTGATGAAGAATTAAGAGTTAATCTAAGCATTATCTCTACGGCGTTAACAGCCCAAATAAAGCAGAGAAAAATATCTTATAGCGCGAACCAACTTAAAGCTGATATTGATAAAGCAAGACAACTCCAAAAAAGTATTTTGCCCGAGCACGAGTATAAATTTCATCATTTTGATATATACGGTATTACTGATCCTGCTGAAATAGTTGGAGGTGATTTTTTTGATTACTTGGATATTGGCGACAACAATGATAGAATAGGTGTTACTATTGGTGATGCTGCAAGCAAAGGTGTTGCTGCAGCCGCAGAAGCAATGTATGTTTCAGGTGCTTTAAGAATGGCTACAACCTTTGAGATTAAGATTTACTCAATTATGAAAAGAATGAATGAACTTGTGAATAAGATTTTTGAAGATGATAAATTTACTTCGTTATTTTATGGTGAACTTTCTACTTATAAGAATGGATTGTTTTTATATGCAAACGCCGGGCACAATCCACCAATGTTTTATCAAAGTAAAAAAAATAAATTTGAACTTCTTAATGCAACAGGACCTGTTTTGGGACCTGCACCGCAATCGAAATATTTTGTTGAAAATATAAATATATATCTCAATGATATTCTTGTTTTATATTCTGATGGAGTTACAGAAGCGGCTAATTCAAAATTTGCATTTTATGGGGAGCAGCGTGTAATGACAATGATAAAAAAACTTAAAGATAAAACTCCAAAAGAAATTGCTCTTGGAATTTTGGAAGATGTTATTAAGTTTTCTGCAAATGGATCTTATACAGATGATAAAACTATCGTGGTAATAAAAAGAACATCGTAAATAATTTATTTTCTTTACGGTTTTTATTTATCATCTTATATGAAGTTGAAACGTCATAATGAGTGAAGACGAAGGAGAACTTTTTATTGCGTATCTTTTTCTACAGGCGTGTCTGCAAACTCAGAGTGACATTTAGATTAAATAACAGTAACTGTAAATTTAAAAATTACGAGATTAGAATATTATGTTAACTTCAATGAATCCAGCTAACAACAAAACAATTAAATCCTACACAGAAATGCAAGGTGAAGAAATATCTCAAATCATTTCTCAGGCAGATGAAGCATTTAATAGTTGGAAAGAAACTTCATTTATTCATCGTACTAAATTAATGCACAACGCTGCAAGTGTTCTAAGAAACAACTCTGAAGAATATTCGCTGTTGATGACTACTGAAATGGGAAAACCAATTAAGCAATCAAGAGCAGAGGTTGAAAAATGTGCATGGGTTTGTGATTACTATGCTGATAATGCTGAAAAATTTTTAAGGGATGAAATTATTAAAACCGAAGCATCAAAAAGTTTTGTTTCTTATCAACCTCTTGGAGTGATACTTGCAGTTATGCCGTGGAATTTTCCTTTCTGGCAAGTGCTTAGATTTGCTGCGCCAAATATTATGGCTGGTAATGCCGGACTATTAAAACACGCATCAAATGTTTCGGGTTGTGCATTGGCGATTGAAGATATTTTTAGAAAAGCTGGATTTCCGGAAAATCTTTTTAGAACTCTTTTAGTTTCATCAAAAAATACTTCACAGGTTATATCTCATAAAAAGGTGCAGGCAGTAACGTTAACAGGAAGTGTTCCTGCAGGAAAAGCTGTTGCTTCTTTATCCGGAAGCTTAATTAAAAAAACGGTTTTAGAATTGGGCGGCAGTGATCCATATATTATTCTTGAAGATGCTGATTTAGAACAAGCTGCAATATCTTGCGTTACTTCACGCTTAATTAATGCGGGTCAAAGCTGCATTGCAGCAAAAAGATTTATTATCGTTGAAAGTGTTTATGATCAATTTGAAAAATTGTTCATTGATTTTATGTCAAAGAAAAAAATGGGTGATCCGTTAGATGAAAAAAACGATCTTGGTCCGCAGACGAGTTTACAATTAAGAGATGAATTACACGATCAGGTTTTAAGAAGTGTAAATCAAGGTGCAGAATTAATTCTTGGTGGAAAAATTCCGGATATTGATGGTGCATATTATCCTCCAACAATTTTGAAAAACGTAAAACCCGGTATGCCGGCTTTTGATGAAGAACTATTTGGCCCAGTTGCCGCACTAATAAAAGCTAAGGATGAAGATGATGCAATTGAACTTGCAAACAAAGGAATTTTTGGTTTAGGTGCTGCTGTTTTTACTAATGATCTAAAAAGGGGAGAGAGAATCGCAAAAGAAAAATTTAACGCAGGCTGCTGCTTTGTAAACGATTTCGTTAAATCAGATCCACGCTTGCCATTTGGTGGAATAAAAGAATCAGGTTATGGAAGAGAACTTTCACCGTTTGGTATAAAAGAGTTTGTGAATATTAAAACTGTTTATATTCACTAACTAAATTAATATTTGAACAGTACAAAAAATTATTAAAAGAGAATGGTTTTCAGCAAATTTAATAAGTCCTTTTTCATAAACGGTTTTGATAGATAATGTGTGCATCCCTTTCGTAAAAACTCTTCCTTCTCACCAGACATTGCAAACGCAGTTAGTGCTACAATGGGAGTGTTTTTGTAAGCGGCTAACTTCTTTATCTTTTGTGTGGTTTCAATTCCAGATAACCCTTTACCGAGATTTATATCCATAAAAATAAGTTTGTAAGATTTTGCTTTTGCAAGTTTGATTGCTTCTTCACCGGATTTTGCTGAATCAACATTGCAAATATTTTTAAGAAATAATCTAATTATATCTCTGCTTGCTTCATCATTATCAACTATTAGAACATCAGGCAAATCAGACAGTAAAAATTTTTCTTCTTGCTTTGATTCTGAAATCTTGTCTGTGATTTCAGGGTCTTTTATTATTTTAAATTTATACAACGGAAACAGCACTTCAAAAGTTGAACCTTTTCCAAATTTACTTTTTACAATAATTTCTCCGGACATTAGTTCGATAAATCTTTTTGTGATTGTTAGTCCAAGCCCGGTGCCTTCAAAGTGTCTGCTTAATCCTTCGCTAACCTGTCTAAATTCCTCAAAGATTTTATTTAAATTTTCACTTTTGATTCCAATACCCGTATCAATAACAGCAATTGAGGCAAATTCTTTTTTATTATTTGTAACAACTTTAACTTCAAGAGTAACTGTACCTTTATGTGTGTACTTAATCGCGTTACCGATTAAATTATTTAATATCTGAAACAAAACTTGTTCATCAACATAAGCATAAACGCTTTGCTTTGACTTTTTTGTGATTACAGATAAACCCTTTTTTGCCCCGATCGATTGAAAGATTTTAGCGTTTTCATCCACAAAAATATTTAGATCTACCGGCGTGTATTTCATTTCAAGCTTATCAGCTTCAATCCGGGAAAGATCAAGAACAGAATTAAGTGTTTCCATTAAACGTTTGCCGCTTGATAAAATCATCTCTGCCATATCAGAAAATTGAGGCTGCTTGATTTCATCTTTTAATATTTCCGCAAATCCTAAAATGCCCACTAACGGAGTTCTTAGTTCGTGACTAATGTTTGTAAAAAAATTACTCTTTAAACGCGAAGCTTGCTCAGCTTTTTCCTTCGCTTCAATAAGATCAAATTCATTTTTTTGAGATTCTGTAATATCCAAGCTAACACCAGCCAGAGCGATAGGTTTACCTGTATCATCTGTAATTAAAGATGTTGAAAGATGTATTGGAAAGTCTTCACCATTTTTTCTTCTGTCGATAAGTTCGCCAGTCCAGCCTCCGGCTAAAGTTTCAGGATATATTTTTTTTAGAACAGCAGGATCATTTTTTGGTGATCGAATAAATGAAATAGGTTTGCCAATAATTTCTGTAAGCGAATAACCATAAACACGTGTAAATGATTTGTTTACAAAAATAATATTATCCCTCATATTTGTAATCCAAACACATTCAGAAACACTTTTTAACGCGTGTGCAAGGATATTTATTTTTTCTTCCGCTAATTTTCTTTCAGTTATATCCGTTACAAAACCCTCAAGACAAATTACATTTCCATTTTCGTCGTAAATAGCACAGCCTTTTTCCCAAACCCATTTTTCCAGACCCTGCCGGGTGTTTATTCTATACAACAAAGTAAATTGTTCGTGATTGTTAATTGCATTCTGAACAGTTTCATAAACTAACAACTGGTCTTCTTTGTGCATAAGATTAGTATAGCTGATAATTTTATCATTTAAAAGTTCATCTTTTCTGTATCCTGTAAGCTGATAGCAGCCATCACTTACAAACTCCATTGTCCAATTTAAATTATTGGCGCACCTGTAAGCCATTCCTGGCAGATTATTCATTAGAGTTGCTAATTCTCTTTTCTGTTCAGAAATAATTTTTTCAGATTTTTTTCTTTCCGTAATATCTCTAACAATTGCCTGCAAATAAACTTCATTCTGAAATTCAATATGATTTATATTCACTTCCGTATCAAACTGAGTTCCATCTAATCGTGTATGCCTCCATTCAAAAAATTGCGGCGTACCCTCAAGCGCTAATATTAATTTTTCTTTTGCTTTTGATTTGGATGTGCGTCCATCGGGTTGAAACTCAGGTGAAAACAAATATAGTTTTTTACCAATTATTTGTTCTTTAGATGCATTAAACATCACTGTAGTCTTTTCATTGCAATCAATAAATACATCTTCTTTCATCAAAAAGATTGCATCGTTAGCTGAATCAAAAAGAGTTTTAAATTTTAGTTCACTTTGCTTTAATGAATCAAGTGCTTTTGTTTTTTCGGTTACGTCTGTAAAAAACACTGCAATTGTTTTGTTAGATAATTTCATTACGGAAAACTCATAAACACCTTTAAAGTGAATATCTTCATAAAACAGATTTTGATTTAGAAGCGGCTGACCGGTTTTAACTACATCAATAAATTTTCCGATGACATTGTCTTTTACAAGAGAAGGAAAAATATCCCGAATATTTTTTGATATTAATGCATAAACATCAATTTGAAGAATATTAACAGCAGATTGATTTGTACTTATTAAAATGAGTTGGTCATTCTCATCTAAACTGTAAACAAGCACACCAAGCGGCGAAGCATCCAGCATATTTTGCAGGCTTTGCGCTAAATATTTTGCATTAGCTTCAGCGTTTTTTTGATAGGTGATATTATCAAATACAAAAAATATTTTTTTTGATAAATTTGAATCGTCCGTTGTGTAAATAGTTTCCCTAACCCAATATTCCCGCCCGTTTTTATGCAGCATTTTCATTTCGTGCGATGATTGCTTGTTGGGATTCAGCAGCACATATTGAACCTGTTTTTCAATTCTATCAGATTCTTGTGGAATGAATAACTTAGCAAGGTGTAAACCAATTAACTCTTCAACTTCATAACCTAATTCTTTTGCACCATTTTTATTTATAGAAATAATTTTAAAATCATAATTAATTGTGATATGAATTAAAGGTAGATTATCATAGAGTGAACAATATTTATCAAGATTATCTTTCAGCATTTTGTATCAATTATCTTTTTATATCTGAACAAGATTTTATTGTGATCTTCATTTTATTATGATTAAACTTTTTTCGCATATAATTTAATATCGTTATAAACTTACGTGCTAAGATAAGTAGAAAAAAATTATTGTTTAAAACAATTTTTAACTAATCGTTTTTCTATTCTATAAGTTAAAAATTGAAATCAATCCTGTTTTCTAATTGTTATAATTTGATTTGAAGGTTATCTTTACAAAATAAAATAACAACTTCAAGATTTCTTCTTTTGAAAAACTATAAAATTATTATCCAGTATGATGGAACTAACTTTTCCGGATGGCAAATCCAAAAAAAATCTACTTCAATCCAGCAAACTATTACTGAGGCAATTGAAATGATTTTAAAAGAGGAAATTAATCTTATTGGATCAGGCAGAACAGACTCAGGTGTGCATGCACTTGGTCAAACCGCAAATTTTAGAACTGAAAATGAGATTGATATTTATAGGTTCAAACACTCTCTTAACTCAATTTTGCCGGCAGAAATTTTAATTAGCCAGATGGAAGAAGCTGACACAGATTTTCATGCAAGATATGATGCAAGAAAAAGAACATATTTGTATTTAATCTCACAAACCAGGTCCCCTTTCTATAAAAATTATTCATATTTTTATCCGCGTAAAATTGATTTACAAAAACTAAATATGTTAAGTGAATTATTTTTAGGTGAAAAGGATTTTACATCATTCAGTAAAAAAAATGATGAGATTGAAAACAAAATGTGCAAAGTCTATAAAGCATTTTGGTATAAAAAAAGTGAACTGATTCTATTTGTAATTCAAGCAGACAGATACTTGCATGGAATGGTAAGAACAATTACCGGCACTTTATTAAATGCACAAGATCAACCTGATTCTGAAAGTTTTATTAGTAAAATATTTAACTCACATAACCGGGAAGAAGCTTTTGAATCTGTTCCGGCTAAAGGATTATTTTTATATAAAGTGGAGTATTAAAAGTGTTTAATCTTAATTCAAAAAAAGTTTTAATTACTGGCGGATCAAGAGGAATTGGCGCTGCATGTGTAAAATATTTTTGTATGGCTGGCGCATCTGTTGCGTTTACTTATAATACAAGTTCCGGACTTGCGGCAAGATTAGAAAAACGATTTTCAAAAATATCAAAATGCAAAGCGTATAAAGTTGATATTAATAATGAAGAGGAAATTAAAAAAACTGTTCAAATGGTTATAAAGGATTTTGGGAGAATTGATGTTTTAGTTAACAATGCTGGAATCTGGAAAGAAGCAAAAATCTCAAAAATGAAACGTGCTGCCTGGGACGAAACTATTAAAACTAATCTTACTTCTACATTTTTATTTACACAGCAAGTTTGCAATTTTATGAAAATCAAAAGATATGGTAAAATAATTAACGTATCTTCAACCGCTGGTCAAAGGGGCGAAGCACATTACTCGCATTACGCAGCATCTAAAGGTGGAATGATTTCGTTCACGAAATCACTTGCATCAGAGCTTGGACCTTTTAACATAAATGTAAACAGCGTTGCCCCTGGTTGGGTTTTAACTGATATGTCTAAAAGTGTTTTAACAAATAAAAAAAGTCTTGATGAAGAATTAAAAAAAATTCCTATTGGAAGAATTGCAACTGCAGATGATATTGCCGGACCAATAATGTTTCTCGCTTCCGATTTATCAAGACATATTAATGGTGAAGTTTTAAATGTAAACGGCGGCTCGGTTTTAGTTGGATAAAAAAAATGGAATTTTTAGCAAGCATACATCCAAAAATTGTTCATTTTCCCATCGCATTTTTAATACTTTATCCGTTAATGGAATTACTTTTTATTTTTACCAACAAAGATTTTTTTTCTAAAGCAGCATTTTTGTTTTTAACTATTGGAGTTGTTGGAGCTTTATTTGCAGTGCTTTCAGGTAACCAGGCGTTTGAACTTGTAAAGAATTGGACAGCGGAAGGAAAAGATGTTTTCAATAATCATCAGACTTATGCAAACTTAACTGTGTGGTTTTATGCGATACTGCTGGTTGTAAGATATTTTTTATTTGTAAAGAAAAAATTAAATCGTACAGTTATAAGTGTTATCTTTGTGCTGTCTTTGCTTGGCGGGTATTTTGTTTATCAAGCGGGCAATTACGGCGGCAAATTAGCAGAGCAAATTATTTTATTTTCAAACTCAACTGATACGAATCGAAAATAATTATATAAACAGGATTAAATTCTTTTTACCATGATTAGATCAATAAAATATTTTCTTATTACATTATTTCTATTTTCATCTGTTGGATTTGCAGGAATTCCACCATCAAGCAAAGCTTCAGGATTTTTTGTTGCGTTTGGAGTTGGACCGCGAATGCCGCTCGGTGATTTTGCAAATACAACTGATATTGGTTACGGTGTTAACATTGAATTTTCTTATACCGATACTGATTACCTTCCGGTTTTTCTTTTTGCAAATATTGGTTACGAACAGTATCCAGGTTCCCAAAATTATTTTCAGGAAACCGAGTATTCCAATTTCCATACTAATGCTTTGCCTGTAAATATTGGAATGCGATATTATTTTGCACCGCTGTTGGAAAATATTGTTCTGTTTATGCCGATAGTGCAGGCGTCGGCATCGTTTACTTATTATCAAACACTGCATGAGTTCGATCAAAATGCAAACAGAAATAACTTTCTTAATGATAAAAGTAAGTTTGGGTTTAGCGCCGGTGCCGGCATTTCTATGTTTATGATGGAATTATTAGCATCATACAATTATATGCCTTCAAATCAATTTATTTCTGTTGATCTGAAAGTTAGAATACCTTTATACATAAATTTTTGAGAGATGATTATGAATTACAAAAATCTTTTGCTCGATATTAATGAACACATTGCTGTTCTTACTTTAAATCGACCTGAAAAACTAAACGCACTTAATCACGAAACACTAATAGAACTTCATCAAGCATTTACTTTGTTAAATGAAGATGAAAATATTTTTGTTGTGATACTAACCGGAGCGGGTGAAAAAGCTTTTGTTGCAGGAGCAGATATTTCTGAAATAAACAAATTAAATTTATTAGATGGAAAAAAGTTTGCAGAATTTGGACAATCTGTTTTTTCTATGATTGAAAAATTTGATAAACCTGTTATTGCCGCAGTAAATGGATTTGCTCTCGGGGGCGGTTGTGAACTTGCTCTTTCCTGCCACATAAGATTAGCAAGTGAAAATGCAAAGTTTGGACAGCCCGAAGTTAACTTGGGAATTATTCCGGGTTACGGCGGAACGCAGCGTTTAAGCCGATTAGTAAATTCCGGTAGAGCGGCAGAAATGATTTTAACCGCCGATATGATCGATGCAAGTGAAGCATTAAGAATTGGATTAGTAAATAAAGTTTATCCGCAAAGCGAACTACAAAGTAAAGCTTTTGAGATGGCTTCTAAGATTGTAAGTAAAGGACAGCAGGCAATTCGGTTTGCA
>JAGOXU010000113.1 GCA_018059515.1 Ignavibacterium sp. | reverse complement strand
AAAATGATTTTAATCAAATAATTATTTAAAGCGGGAGTTTGAAATGAAATTATCAACATTCGTTATTGTTTCAATTTTTATTATCTCGATTCAAACACAGGCACAAGTCAATCAGCCAACTAGATTTCCCTACCAGCCATACAGCGTTAATAATAAAGATGCGTTTTTACTTGGCTTGCCAAATAACAATCTTGTTATGTTCTGGTATGATTTACAATTCAACCAGATAAAATATGCACGCAGTTCAGACGGCGGAAATTATTGGATCAATACAGATTCACTTGTAAACATAGTTGAAAGTGAAAGTTATGTAGATATTAATGCAGTTGTGCTTCCATCTGGAAGGGTGCTTGTTACATATCGCTCAACTTTCTATTACTATGTATATTCGGATAATAACTGTTCTACTTGGTCCACACCCGTTGTATTGCCAACAAGAGCAGGAATACTTGCTCGTCGAAAAGTCTTTCAATCTTCACTTTCGGTAAAAGGTAATGGTGATATAAGTTTTATTCATAGTGTATCACAAATATATGATAATGAAAAAGCCACAGGCATTTTTAGCATAAACAGTTCAGACGGTATTAACTGGTCACCTGCGGATACAATTGATGTTTCTGGTAAAACTGGGCAAATAATTAATGTTGATCCAAACAAAGACATTTTGGTTTACTCTGATTCTACTGAAAATAGCTTCGATCTTTTTATTAGAACTTCAACCAATTCCGGAATAACCTGGAGCGATAGAACGGTCTTGATCGATGATTTGTTAGATCAATCGAGACCGAGAGGAGTTAAAGATCAAAATGGTAAAATCTGGATTTATTATAATCAAGGAGTTGAAACTCCGTTTTTAGACATTTATCAATCTGACATAAACTTCATAACTAGTTCAGATAATGGAATCAATTGGAGTACGCCGGATAAATTTACTAAATATGTTGGTTATGATTACATTCTCAACATATCCAAGTGGTCAGGAAGACCAATAATGACATTAAAAAGTTCGCGGGATTTTAACTCTTACAGCGGTTATTTTCAGTTTTACTATACCATAGCTGATGGAATAATTGATTTAAATGTTCCGCCGTTTATGTACTTGTTTACTCATCAAATTGTAGACCCTTTTCCTAATCAGCCATATTTTATAAGAGCATTTGTTGATGATGATAGAGAAGTTATATCAGTTAATTTAAATACATATACAAATCCACCGGGAATTAATGAAACTGTAGAAATGTTTGATGATGGACTGCACAATGATTCATTGCCGGGTGATAAGATTTATGGAATTGAATTATCCCTGCCTAACTATGGCGACTTTAAAAGTTATAATTTCAGTATAACGGATAACGATCTTAATATTAAAAATTTTTATGGTTATTTCTTTTCTATCCCAATGGAATATGCATTAGATACTTATCTATTTGATGTTAACAATTTTAAATTTCCGATTGATAATAGAGGTGTACTGGGTGATGCACTCATTAACGGACAAGGCGGCGGCAGATTTGATAATATTGTTTCACTTTATTCTGGCGGTTTCTTTCTTTCTGGTAAAAATAATGGCAGTCTTTGGATTAATGCTGCAGCATCTTCCTCATTAGTAAGAGACTATCAGCAAGGGGTAATAGGAAGCTCACCCTTAGATCCTTTAAATAAACTTTATATAATTAAAAACTCGGATGAACCTTTTGGCACCTCATGGCAAGATTATCAATCTGCAGTAGAACAAGGTGCAGATTTTTATGATGGTGATGATAATGGAATATATAATCCTGTTGATTTAAATGGTAACAATATTTGGGATCCTGACGAAGATATGCCTGATTTACTTGGCGATGTTACAGCTTGGTGTGTGTATAATGATGGAGTTCCCGCTTCGGAAAGAAGATGGAATGATCAACAGCCAATGGGTATAGAAATACAACAAACGGTTTTTGCTTGGGGAGAAAATGTTATTGACCCGATTGATAATATGATATTTGTACGTTATAGAATATCTAATAAAGGTACGATTGCAAATAAATTTGATGACGTATATTTTTCTGCTTGGGCTGATCCTGATATCGGTGGTACAAACGGATCAAATGATGATCTGGGAGGCTGTGATACATTACTAAAACTTGGTTATATGTACAATTCTGCTCCTGATCCATCATACGGTATAAATCCGCCAGCTTTAGGAATTCCTTTTCTACAAGGAGCTTCAGTATTTATTCCGGGTGAAACGTTTATCGATATAAATTCAAATGGGTTTTTTGATGATAGTATTGACGTACCGCTTGACTCAGCATTTATTAATAATGGACCTTTGATTGGCATAAAAGTATTACCTGGAGCAAGAAATCAAAAAGTAAGTTCATTTATTGTTAACATAAATAATGATCCAATATTAAACGATCCAAACTTTGCAATTGAAGCCAGAAATTTTATGTTGGGATATGATAAGACAGGAAATGTTATAAATCCTTGTAACTGGAATTATGGCATTGTTACCGGTGGAGTTGATTGCGCTACTGTAGATCCAAGATTTTGGTATTCAGGAAATCCGGTATTATTCGGCGGGTACGGTTGGATAAACTCATATCCTGGGGATCAAAGAATGTTAATCAATAATGGTCCGTTTACATTAGAATTGGATAAACCAATTGATATAATTGTTTGTTATTTGATTGGCAGGGGTTCAAGTGCATTAAATTCTGTTACTGTAATGAAAAGTATTACTGAGGAAGCAATTCAGATTTACAATTCTAATTTTACAGATATTCCTACAAGTATTGAAAACAAACCAATAGTTATTACTGAGTTTAAATTAGAGCAAAATTACCCAAACCCATTTAACCCAAGTACAAAAATCAGTTGGCAGTCTCCAGTCAGCAGTCATCAAACATTAAAAGTTTATGATGTACTTGGAAACGAAGTTGCTACTTTAGTTAATGAATACAAAACTGCTGGAAGTTATGAAGTTGAATTTTCCACCACAAGCGGAGCTTCTTCCCTTTCCAGTGGAATTTATTTTTATAAACTGCAGGCTGGTTCGTTTGTTCAAACAATGAAAATGATTCTATTAAAATAAAATTTAACGCAGGAGGATCAAGTGAAAGTATATAATTGGTTTATTTTTATTTCGATAAATATTTTTTTGACAACTTATGCTCAAATTGATACTCCAACAAGATTTCCTGTTCAAGAATATTTTCAAAATAATTATGAATCTTGTTTATTAGGATTACCAAATAATGATTTAATAATGTTCTGGTATGACTCAACTTACAGCCAACTAAAATCAGCAAAAAGTAATGATGGAGGATTAAATTGGCAGCCTGAAAATATAGTTACAAGTTTTATCACAGATGAATATGGACCCGATATTAATGCCACTATCCTAAATTCTGGCAGAATATTATTGACATATCGTTACACCCAATATTATATAGTATATTCTGATGATAACGGAATCTCCTGGTCATCACCTGCATTTTTACCAACTAGACCGAATGTGCCCTTACGGCGGAGAGTTTATTTATCAGCTTTGGCTAAATTGTCAAATGGTGATGTGGGATTTACCTATGGTGTTTCAAGCTCAAATAATCTGAACGATGCAAAAGGAATTTTTATAATTAAAAGTTCAGATGGTATTAACTGGTCAGCTGCAGATACAATTGCAACGATAGGTAAAAATGGTCAGTTAATGAATTTTGAAAACTCCAAAGAAATTGTTGTTTATCAGGATTCAACTTCAACCAATTATGATCTATTTTATCGTGTTTCATCAGACACGGGTCTAACCTGGAGTAATGAAATATTATTAGTTGGAGATTATCTTTCCCAAACAAATCCACGAATCGCTAAAGATCAAAATGGTAAGACCTGGTTATATTATCTTCAACAGGAAGCAACTCCATTTGATGGAATATTTCAATCAAACATAAAATATATATACAGTTTGGATGACGGAAATATTTGGAGTACTCCTATAAATTTTACAAAATATGTAGGGCCCGATGAAAATTTTAATTTAAGTCTATGGAATGGAAGACCAATAATTACGTTTGCTAGTAAAAGACACATCAACCTTTCCAATAGTTTTTTCCAGATTTATTTTACATCAGCTGATCTATCTATAGATACAGATGTGCCGCCATTTATGTATAAATTTCTTCACAGTGCTGAAAATCTAGGTCCTAATCAACCATACATTGTGCAGGCTTTTATTGATGACGATAAAACAATAGTATCAGTTAAACTTAATACCTATACAAATCCACCACCAACATATGATGTTTTGGAAATGTATGATGATGGACTGCATTATGACTCTTTAGCTGGAGATAAAATTTATGGAACAGCAATAATTCCGAACAGTTTTGGTGACCATATTATCTATAGTTTTTCAATAGAAGATGATGATACAAATTTGGTTCAATTAAATGGTGGAACTGTTTCTTTGCCAGTGATGTATGCCACTTATTCATATCTTCTTGATGTGAATAATTTTGAACTACCTCTTAATAATAAAGGAATTCTTGCAGCAGTTCAGATAAATGGACAGCAAGGTGGTTTATTCGAAGAGTCTACAATTCTTTATTCAGGAGGGTTTTTTCTTTCCGGTTTAAACAATGGAACTGTTTGGACAAACGCAGTTGCATCTGCCTCTTTAGTTGAGGACTATCTTCCAGGACCAGTTGGCAGCGAACCATCTGATATATACAACAAATTATATATTATTAAAAATTCTGATCCACCCTTTGGTGCAGCCTGGCAAGTCTATTCTCAAGCTGTTAATCTTGGTGCAGATTATTACGATGGTAATAATGATGGATTATATAATCCCATTGATTTAAATGGAAATAATACTTGGGATATTAACGAAGACAGACCTGATTTCTTGGGTGATGTTACAGCCTGGTGCACATTTAATGATGCGGTACCAGGTACTTGGAGGAGATATTCTGATCAACAACCTATGGGAATTGAAATACAACAAACTGTTTTTGCCTGGGGCGAAAATGTTAGCGACCCAATTGATAATATGATTTTTATCCGGTACAGAATTTTGAACACGGGAACTGTCTCAAATAAATTCGATAGCGTATTTTTTTCTGCCTGGTCAGATCCAGATTTAGGTGATCCATCGGATGATTTAGTTGGTAGTGATGTGTTTTTAAATTCTGGCTATGTTTACAATAATGGTCCGGATGGATCTTATGGCTCAAATCCGCCGGCACTCGCTATACCTATTTTGCAAGGTCCTGCTGTTTATATCCCAGGTGAAACGTTTCTTGATATGAATTCAAATGGAGTATATGACAATGGAATTGATGTGCCTCTTGATTCCGCTTATATAAATAATGGACCAGTCATTGGTACACAAGTTTTACCCGGGGCAAAAAATCAAGACATAAGTTCTTTTATACACTATATGGGCGGCGATCCAATATTAAACGATCCAAATAATGCTGTTGAAGCGAGAACCTATTTGTTAGGTTTAACCCGTTTAGGGATACCAGTTGATCCTTGTAATTGGTCTTACGGTCAAGTATTGGGGGGCGTTAATTGTGCAACAATTGACCCAAGGTTTTTATATTCAGGTAATCCTGTTAGTAGTGTTGGATGGATAAATAGTGTCCCAGCTGATCACCGAATGTTCGTAAATACCGGTCCGTTTACTTTAGAATTGGATAAACCAATTGATATAATTGTTTGCTATTTGATTGGCAGGGGTTCAAGTGCATTAAATTCTGTTACTGTAATGAAAAGTATTACTGAGGAAGCAATTCAGATTTACAATTCTAATTTTACAGATATTCCTACAAGTATTGAAAACAAACCAATAGTTATTACTGAGTTTAAATTAGAACAAAACTATCCTAACCCATTTAACCCAAGCACAAAAATCAGTTGGCAGTCTCCAGTCAGCAGTCATCAAACATTAAAAGTTTATGATGTACTTGGAAACGAAGTTGCTACTTTAGTTAATGAATACAAAACTGCTGGAAGTTATGAAGTTGAATTTAATGCATCGTCTCTTTCCAGCGGAGTTTATTTTTACCGTTTACAAGCTGGCTCTTTTGTTCAAACTAGAAAAATGATTTTAATTAAGTAAGAAATATTAAAAAAGAGGTTTTAAGGGATAAAGAGAATTAAATAGTAATTCTGTAAAAAATTTAATTATCCTTTTACTTTTAATTTTTTTTAGATTATATTTTTTCTGAAATAATTAAAAAAGGAGTTATTATGAAAAATGCATCCACATTTTTACTAGTTTCACTTTTCTGTTTTTTCTTTCTTGCTTCAGCAACACCACAGTCCGAAGTTGTAGATCCTCCGATAGAATTTGCACAATTTAATATTATTCCACCGGAGTACAGTAATGTTGGAGGTACAACATCGTTTACTGGTCCACTAGCAGCTACTGCAAGAACTATACAGTTCTTAATTCACGATAGTCTTCTTACAGGTTTAATTGGAAAAGAAATACAGGGCATAAGTTTTCGTTTACCAGTTTCAGCTACTAGTAATTGGCCTGCTGCTGAAGTAACATATCCTAGTTATGATATTTACTTAAGTGGGTCAGTAACACCATCTGCCAGAAGTTTAACATTTGCAAATAATATTGTCGGCTCACAAACTCAGGTTAGAAGTGGTCCACTAGTAATACCTGCTGATTCCTATACATTCAATCAGGTTCCAAACGATTGGGGACCTCAAATAACTTTTAACAACTATTGGTTATACAACGGCGGTCATCTGTTGATTGAAATAAGATCTTCAGTAACAACAGGTACTTCCCGAAGTGTTGATGCAATAGGAACATCTATTACGGGATATGGGACTTATTTTAGTGCGTGCTGGGCTTCAGGTTCAACTGCTACATCAGGTTCACAAGGTAATTTTTGTGTCTTGCGATTAACTTCTGACGATCCAATTCCGGTTGAGTTAACTTCATTTACTGCAAATACAATTAGCAATAAAGTTGAATTAAAATGGATAACTGCCACTGAATTAAATAATCGTGGTTTTGAAATCCAGAGGAAATTGAACGCTTCTGAGTTCGAATCAATTGGATTTATAAACGGAAATGGAACAACTACGGAAGAAAGTAATTATTCTTTTACTGATTATAATCTTTCAGAAGGACTATATTCATATCGGTTAAAACAAATTGATTTTGATGGAACTTTTGAGTTTAGTAATGAGATAAATATTGAAATAAATTCTCCAGAAAATTTTTCACTGGCTCAAAACTACCCAAACCCATTTAATCCAAGTACAACAATTAAATACAGCATCCCAAATGTCATTTCGACCGGAGGAAAAAATCTTAATGTAATCTTAAAAGTTTTTGATGTTCTTGGAGTTGAAATTGCAACACTTGTTAACGAAGAAAAATCTGCAGGAAATTATGAAGTTAATTTTAACGCCACTTCCCTTTCCAGCGGTGTTTACTTATACAAAATACAGGCTGGCTCTTTTGTTCAAACTAAAAAGATGTTGTTGATTAGATAATCTTGTCCATTAAATCACTTTAATAAAAAGCCTTCAAAATATTTGAGGGCTTTTTTATTTTAATTAACTATTTTTCGCCTGCCAATTAATAAAAAGTTTTATGGATAAACCAAACATTCGAGCCTACATTGCCTGGATTGCAATTTGCATCCTTTGGGGTACTACATATCTTTTTATTAAAATTGGAGTTGAAACAATTCCGCCAATGCTGTTTGCAGGATTTAGATGGGTTTTTGCAGGATCAATTCTTATAACAATTTTAAAACTTTCAGGAAAACAACTTCCAAAAAAATCAGATATAATTCACATCGCGATCATCGGTATCGCATTACTTGGTTTTGGTAATGGTCTTGTTGTTGTAGGCGAACAATATATAGAAAGCGGGTTAGCTGCTTTATTGATAACCACTGTTCCCTTCTGGATGGTGGGTGCAGAATCTTTTCTTCCTAAAGGTCCAAAGTTAAACTTGTTAACTATCGCGGGATTAATTGTTGGCAGTCTTGGTGTTGGATTAATTTTTGGCGGCGACTTAAAATATATTTTTGAAATCAAATATTTATTTGGTGTACTAAGTATTCTTGGTGCGGTTGTAGCCTGGTCGCTTGGTTCTGTTTATTCAAAATATAAAAAAGTAAGCGTACATCCTCTTATGAGTGCATCTGTACAAATGCTAATTGCAGGATCCCTTCAGGTTTTGCTTGGAACAGTTCTCGGAGAATTTTCCGCATTACATTTTACATACTCCGGAGTTTTGTCACTCGCATATCTTGTTGTGTTCGGTTCAATATTCGGATATGGGTCATACATTTATGCTATCGAGCATTTACCTCTCTCTCTTGTTTCTACTTATGCGTACATAAATCCAGTCATAGCTTTATTTTTAGGCTGGATATTCTGGATGAACAGCTAACTGTTTTTACTTTGATTGCTTCTGTTGTGATTATATTTGGTGTGATACTCGTTAAGACTGGAACGAGTAGAAATGTAATGTTAAAAAGATTTTAATTAATAAGACACTCTAATTTCTGATATTACTGAGTGTCATTCCCGTGAAAACGGGAGTCTAAAATTAATAATTGGAAATGGATTTCCACTCCTATCTACCGGTGTGTTGCATAACTCGAATAAGTCATTTCGAGAAATCCCGAAGGCTTTCGGGGTGAGAAATCTTATAAATATTAGTGTAAAAGATTTCTCTCTCCGCCTGCCTGCCGGCAAAGGCAGGGTCGAAATGACAAGTACAACACTTGTGCAACAGACTCTACCGCAGGCGAGTTCGTGAGAATGATAACCTAATAAAAATAAATTGTGTTTTAGAATTAGTTCTTATAATACCTGTTCGTGAGTTAAACAATGCAATGTTCCCAATCCCCAAACTAAATCCACAGCGTGAATACCAATTACAGGTCTATCAGTAAACAGTTCAGATAAAATTCCTAATGCAATTTTATCGTTCGGATCATTAAAAGTTGGAACCAACACAGCATAATTTGAAATATAAAAATTAGCATAGCTTGCAGGTAATCTTTCGCCTTTAAAAATAACCGGTGATGGCATCGGCAATTCAATAATATCCAAACTTGAACCATTTTCTAATTTTGCCCCTTCAAGTATTTCACGATTCTCCAGCAGCGGAAGATAATTAGCATCGTTTGGATGAGTTTCAATCACTGTAACAACGGTATTTTTGTTTACAAATCTTGTTATGTCATCAACGTGTCCATGGGTATCGTCTCCTGCAATTCCTTTATTGAGCCAAATTACATTTGTTGCACCCAGATATTTATTAAAAACTATTTCGTAATCTTTTTTAGTAAAATTTTTATTTCGAATCTGCAATTCATTATCCATCAAACATTCTTCGGTTGTAATGATAGTTCCTGAACCATTGTAATCAATGCTGCCGCCCTCAAGCACCACTTCCCTTTTTTGATGTTCAGCTTTTACTAAATCAAGTTTTAATTTTTTAGAAATCATTTTAGGAATTTTTGCATCAAGATTATAGTTATCATACTTTGCCCAGGCATTAAACTTAAAGTTGATCAAAACAGTTTCATTCTTTTCATTTTTTACAAACTGCGGACTTGCATCACGTAGCCAGTTTCTATCTGTTTCAAGTTTAAAGAATTCAATATTATTAAAATCAGCATCAACAGATTTTAGAACTTGTTCTGCTTTTTTTTGATGTTCTTTTGATTGGACTATTATTCTAACTTTTTCACCACGAGAAATGTAACGAACAATTTCACCGTAAACCCAAGGAATCGGTTGAAACTTTCCGGGCCAGTCTTGTTTGTTATTTGGCCACCCGAGCCATGTTGCTACGTGAAATTCCCATTCAGCGGGTAATCTAAATTTTGATTTTATCATCTCAAAAACCGTTTCATAATATCCCCATAAGCATCTATTCTTCTATCACGTAAGAAAGGCCAGTTGCGGCGTATGTATTCAATTCTATCAAGATCAACTTCCGCAATTAGTATTTCTTCTTTATCGTGCGAAGCTTCTGCAATTATTATTCCCTGCGGATCGCAAATAAAACTGTTTCCCCAAAATTCTATTCCTGCCGAATCTTTATTTTCTTTTTCCAATCCAATGCGGTTTACAGAAGCAACATAAACTCCATTTGCAATTGCGTGTGAACGCTGAATAGTTTGCCAGCTTTCAAATTGCGGCTTGCCGTGTTCCTTTTTTTCGTGCGGATGCCAGCCAATTGCAGTTGGATAAAATAAAATACTTGCACCCTGTAATGCTGTTAATCTTGCGCCTTCAGGATACCATTGATCCCAGCAAATTAAAGTACCGATATTTCCATATTCCGTATCGAAGGATTTAAAACCTAAATCACCCGGGGTGAAATAAAACTTTTCATAAAAAGATGGATCATCCGGAATGTGCATCTTACGATAAACTCCAGCTATATCACCTTTAGTATTAACAACTGCAAGCGAGTTATGATAAAGACCCATTGCTCTTTTTTCAAACAGCGGAACAACGACCACAACTTTAAGTTTCTTTGCAATTTTAGAAACAGCCTCTGTGGAAGGTCCGGGAATAGTTTCTGCTAAATCATAGTAATCTATATTTTCTGATTGACAAAAATACTGTGAACGAAAAAGTTCGGGCAGACAAATTACCTGTGCACCTTTTTTTGCAGCCTTCTCAATCCACACAATAGCTTTTTTAAGATTATCATTTGGATTTTTGCTGAATGAAATCTGCACTAAACCGACTTTAAATTTCTTTGGATGTTTTTTCATAATTGTTCTGATTTGTTT
>JAGOXU010000112.1 GCA_018059515.1 Ignavibacterium sp. | reverse complement strand
CGCTTGATCAGTCAGTTACACAACAATGGGCGCAGGTAGAAAATCAATATCAACGCCGTGCTGATTTAATTCCTAATCTTGTAAACACTGTAAAAGGTTATGCAGATTTTGAAAAAGATGTTTTAACAAAAGTAACCGAAGCTCGAGCTAAAGTCAGTCAGTTCAACATCACACCAGAGTTTCTTAACGATCCACAAGCATTTGCAAAATTTCAATCATTGCAAGGTGAACTAACTGGTGCATTATCGCGCCTGCTTGTTACAGTTGAAAATTATCCGCAATTAAAAGCCAACGAAAATTTCTTGCAGCTTCAGGCTCAGTTAGAAGGAACTGAAAATAGAATTTCAGTTGAACGTAAAAAGTTTAACGAAATTGTACAACAGTATAATACCACTATTAAAAGATTTCCTGCTTCAATGTTAGCTGGTATGTTTGGGTTTGGTGAGAAACAGTATTTTAAATCTATTCAAGGTGCAGATACTCCGCCAAAAGTAGAATTCTAAAAAATGAAGATATACTTTGCAGTTTTTTTAATCTTTGCAGCAACTGTATTTGGGCAGCCGGAAATCCCCAAACTTACAATGTGGGCAACGGATTTCACAAACACTTTAAGTCAATCAGAATTAAGTGATTTGAATATTAGGTTAAAAACTTATGCAGATACTTCGTCAAATCAAGTAATCGTTTTAATGATTCCTTCACTCGAAGGCTATCCTATAGAAATGCTTGCTGAAGAAACAGCAACTAAAAATAAAATCGGAACAAAAAAAAATGATAACGGAATTTTACTTCTCATCGCAAAAGATGATAAGGAATTAAGAATTGAGGTTGGATACGGATTAGAGGGAGCGGTTCCTGATGCTATTGCAAGCTCGATAATTAGAAATGTTATAAGACCGCAATTTAGAAATTACGATTATTATGCGGGAATAAGCGATGGTGTTAATGCAATCATCAAAGCAATTGGCGGCGAGTATGTTGCAGATGAAAGTGGAGAAGATTCCGGTTTTCCATTTATAATTTTTGTGATCATTATAATCGTCATATTTTTATTTATTAAAAATGGTGGTCCGTTTGTTCCGGGGGGTGTTTACAGAACAGGAACTCATTCAGGAGGCGGATGGTCAAGCGGAAACAGCAGTTGGGGTGGAAGTTCTGGTTGGAGCGGCGGAGGTGGAGGTTTTAGCGGCGGTGGCGGTTCTTTTGGAGGCGGCGGCGCAAGCGGAAGCTGGTAATTTTTTAAATAAACAAAGTATTTTAATTTAATACCTTGAAGAATAGCTCGATATTTTATAAACTGCATACACGTTTAGAAAATTATTTGCCAATACTGGTAATTATTAAAGGAGAAAAAAAATTATGGCGATTAAAATAACTGAAGAATGTATCAACTGCGGTGCTTGTGAACCAGAGTGCCCAAACACTGCAATCTATGAAGGCGGAGTTGATTGGGAATTAGCTGGAAAACATTATGGCAGCGGCGATGCAGCTCCTTCTGGTGCTACTGGTTTTTATTCATCAGATTTCTTTTACATTGTGCCTGATAAATGTACAGAGTGTAAAGGTTTTCACGATGAACCACAGTGTGCGGCAGTTTGTCCTGTTGATTGCTGCATACCAGATCCGGAACACGTTGAGGACGTTGATACTTTGTTAAAACGAAAAGATTATTTAGATAGTATAGGAAGATAATCTGATTTTGATTGAAGGGTGGTCTAACCACCCTTTAAAATCTTAGCTCCAAAATTGTAACTTTTTATTTTTACAATTTATTCATTTCGATTTCTCTCCATTCTTGTTTAATTTCATTTATCAAAATCAATTTTTACTATTATGAAAATCGGGAAATATACTTTAAAAACTATTTTATCCGGATTTATCGGATTAGACGGCGGTGCAATGTTCGGCATAATCCCAAAACCACTTTGGGAAAAGACAAATCCTGCTGATGAACAAAACAGAGTTACACTTGCTACCAGAAATTTGTTACTTATTTGCGATGATAGAAAAATTCTTGTTGATACAGGAATGGGAAATAAGTGGGATGAAAAATTAAAAAATATTTATCGCATTGATCCTAAACTTGAGCTTGGACATACTCTTGATCTTAGTGGAATTAAACATGAAGACATTACAGACGTTTTATTAACACATCTTCATTTCGATCACACGGGCGGATCAACAAAATTTGAAAACGGAAAACTCATTCCAACTTTTCCTAATGCAAAGTATCTTGTTCAAAAGAAAAATTTTGAATGGGCAATGAATCCATCTGATCGTGATAAAGGGAGTTACATTAAAGATAATTTTGAACCGCTTGTTAAAGAAGGTGTTTTAACTCTTATAGATGGCGAAATAGACTTTGATGAAAATATTTCATTTAAAATAATTAACGGACATACATTCAGCCAGCAGATGATAAAAATTTCTGATTCATCAAATACAGTTTTGTACTGTGCTGATTTGATTCCTTTCGTTTCGCAAATTCGTATTCCTTATGTGATGGGATATGATATACAGCCTATGGTTACAGTTCAGGAAAAGAAAAAATATTTACAACTTGCCGTTGATGAAAACTGGAAATTATATTTTGATCATGATCCTGAATTTGCTTTAGCAACGGTAAAACATTCAGAAAAAGGTATTGTCCAAGATAAAGTCTTTAAGGATTTTGAATAGATGAAAGATGGATATACAAGAGTTTGTACGGCTACTGAATTAAAAGAAAATCAAGGAAAAAGATTTTTAATTAATGATGTTGATGTTGCTGTTTTTAAAGTGAATGAAGAAATTTTTATTCTTAGTAACATTTGCCCGCATCAGCACACAGCAAATATTTATGATGGATTTTTAGAAGACGGATGTGTTGTTTGTCCTGCTCACGGATGGATGTTTAATCTTAAAACCGGTAAGCAGCCAACAGGCGCCAGTGGATTAGATACCTATCCAATAAAAATTATTGATGATGAGGTATTTGCACTTGTTAAACCAAAACAATTGAAGTGGTGAAACCTTAAACATAAATTGTCATAGCTTTAGGCACTGTTACAAAACTCTTAAAAGTCTTTTCGAAGGAGTCCTCAACAGAGAAACCTGTAAAATTTTGATATAAAAGATTTCTCTCCCGATGAATCGGGATCGAAATGACAATCACAATACTTTTTCAATAAAAAATGATGTTTGCAGTATTCGAAAAAAATTATATGCCCAAACTAACAAACCAAATAGTAATAGAAAAAGCGAAGAAGCTCGGATTTGGTTTAGTCGGATTTGCAAAAGCTGATTCTCTTGAAGATGAAACTGAAAAACTTCAACAATGGTTGGGTAAAGGTTATCAAGCAACAATGGGGTATATGGAAAAAAATCTTTACAAAAGAAAAGATGTAAAAGAAATTCTTCCGTCTGCAAAAAGTATAATTTCACTTGCCCTTAATTATTACACACCGGAACAACATTCAAATGAAAATGAGAAAGGAAAGACCTGCCAGCCGGTAGGCAAGGTTTCTCGCTATGCTTGGGGAAAGGATTATCATCTTATCATCTGGCAAAAACTTGAGGAACTTGAAACCATATTAAAAAAACTTGAACCGGAACTTCAGACATTATCCTATGTAGATACAGGTCCGATAATGGATAAAGCCTGGGCAGTTCGTGCCGGAATTGGTTGGATGGGAAAGCACACAAATGTTATAAATCCAAATATTGGCAGTTGGTTTTTTATCGCAAACATTATTACAAATTATGAGTTTGATTGTTCCGAAATGATTACCGACCATTGCGGAACTTGCACTGCTTGTATTGATGCTTGTCCAACAAATGCAATAGTTGATGAATATGTTGTGGATGCGAATAAATGTATTTCATTTCAAACAATTGAAAATAAAAATAAAATTCCAAATGAGTTAAAAGGAAGTTTTGATAATTGGATTTTTGGTTGTGATATATGCCAGGATGTTTGCCCATGGAATCAAAAGTTTTCTATCCTTACCTCGATCGGAGAATTTTATCCGCAGAATAAAGAATTGAGCTATGATGAAGTATTGAAATTGGATAATCAAACATTTAAAGAACGTTTTGCTGAAAGCCCGATTAAAAGAACAAAGATTAAAGGTTTGCAGCGTAATGCGAAGTTTTTGTTTGAGTGAGTGCAAATCAGTCCCAAGAAGGCGATAATCTATTTAATACCTATTTAATGTAATTGTATTAAAAAATTTTTGAATATAAAAAACAAACAACTTACTCGTTGTAATTTTTGTGAATCTTCGTGCTTTTGTGACTTCGTGGCATTTTCTTTTAACGCATTTGCTACTAAGACTCAAAGACACAAAACAAACACTAAAAGTTAATAATCAGATTGATCCTTCTTGAATCTTCACCAACTTATCTGAATCTTACGAATACAAATAAAATTAATTATGCTCAATATTTATTGTTGGAGAGAAAATGGCCGAACAAACAAATCAAAAAAATCATTTTAAAGTTTTAATTATTGGCTCGGGACCTGCAGGCTTTACAGCCGCAATTTATACTGGTCGTGCAAATCTTAATCCTGTTATCTTTGAAGGGATGCAGCCCGGTGGACAACTGACAATTACAACTGAAGTTGAAAACTATCCCGGATTTGAACACGGAATTGATGGTCCGGCTTTAATGGATATAATGCGCAAACAAGCTCAGCGTTTTGGTGCGCAATCATTTTACAAAGAGATAACGGAAGTTGATTTTTCAAGTCGTCCATTCAAATTAAAATCTTACGATGAAAATTACACAGCAGATTCTATTATAATCTCAACCGGCGCATCTGCAAAATTACTTGGATTAGAGAGCGAAAATAAATATATGGGTTACGGTGTTTCTGCATGTGCTACTTGCGATGGATTTTTCTTTAAAGGATTAAAAGTTATTGTTGTTGGCGGCGGTGATACTGCAATGGAAGAAGCAACATTTTTAACAAAATTTGCAAGTGAAGTTACAATTATCCATAGAAGAGATGAATTCCGTGCATCAAAAATTATGACTGAACGCGCACAGAAAAATCCAAAAATAAAATTTATGACCAATAAAACAGTAAAAGAAGTTCTTGGTGTTGAGGAAAATGGTAAAAAAGTTATGACCGGAGTTATTCTTCAGGATACAAAAGATGGATCAACAACTGAATTTAAAGCTGATGGAATGTTTCTTGGAATTGGGCATCAACCAAATACAAAATTATTTAAAGGTTTTCTTGATATGGATGGAACTGGTTACTTAATTACAAAACCCAGATCAACTTATACAAATATCGAGGGTGTTTTTGCCGCTGGTGACGTTGCTGATCATACTTATCGACAAGCAGTTACTGCTGCCGGTACAGGCTGTATGGCAGCGTTAGATGCAGAACGCTGGCTGGAAGCCCAAGAGGGTTAAAAATATTTTAAGATGAATAAAGAATAACGAATAAGGAATTCTGAATTTAGAAGTAAAAAAACTTCATTATTCAATATTCCTTGTTCAAAATTTGAATTTATAATTTGTTCTTCTTCAACTTATCAGACAAAATATTTGCAAGCACAAATCCGATTCCTGTTGCAACAAAAAGCGAAAATGGAATCCAATATTCTTTTGCAGTTCCATCTTCGAGCATCATTCCGAATCCCAATCCTAACCCAAAGAAAATTGAAATAACTCCAATTTTCATTAACCATAGACCATCACGTTTTTCTTCAAAGAATTTTTTTATCTCTTCTGCAGAAAGACCTTTTTCTATGAGCATTTGCTTTTCTTTCGACTTAAGATAAAAATAAATGATTAATACTGCACCAATTACCAGTGTAATAATGATTGGAATAAATACTGCAATAACTTCTGATGCCATTTTACTTCTCCTTTAATTTAATTCTTTTATTTAAAGAATTTTTTTTATAAAAATTAAAATCCTTTTGTCTAAAAGATTTGACTAAACTTTATAGCGCAAGGTTACAATTTGATTATAAACTAAATTCAATCTAATTTTCTTCCGCTTAAACATATTTGTAACCTTTGATACAGATATTCAGTCTATAAAGAAAATGAAAAACCTTACAGATGTTGAAATCATAGAATCCGTAAAAAAAGGTAATGCAGCGGATTATTCTATTCTTATAGATAGATATAAGAATAAAGTTTTTTCTATGCTAAAACGGATGTTAAAAAATGATATGGATGCAGAAGAGGTTTTAATGGATTGTTTTTTGAAAGCATATAATAATCTCAAGAATTTTAAATATGAGTCAAAGTTTTCAACATGGTTTTATCGAATTGTATATAACACAGCATTAACTAAGTTATCAAATTCAAAAAGAAAAATTGAAAATGAAATGAGCTCTATTGATGATTTGTATGATTTAAAAAGTGAGTATGATGCGGATGTTTTAGTTAATAATGATTTATCTCAATTAGTTAAAAAAGTAGTAAGTGAACTTCCACCAAAAAATGCGGCTGTGATTACAATGTTTTATTTAGAAGAAATGACTACTGAGGAAATAAGTGAAGTTTTGGAAATATCTGTGGCGAATGTAAAAGTTATTTTACACCGATCTCGTAATCTTTTACGGGAGATAATTGAAAGAAGAAATTTATTACAGGATGTTTTATGATAATTATTAATGATGAAATACTAAATAAATATTTTGATGATGATTTAAGTAGTGATGAAAAATTAATAGTTAAAACTGCGATTAAAAATTCAACTGAGTTACAGAAGAAGTATGATCTCTTACTTAAAATAAATAGTCTATTAAAAAGTATGAATCCGGATTCACCAAGTTTAGATTTTACTAAATTGGCGATGAATAAAATTAACAGCAAAACTTCAATCGCACGACAGCAAAAATATTTTCTGTTAGCAATTTTATCTTTCTTAGTTTTAATAGCACTTGGAATTACTGGCTATTTATTATTCCAAATTCTATCATCAACTCGATCAAGTGAGACAAATGAAGTAGTTTCAACTTATACTAAAAGAATTGGTGATTATCTTTCAAATATATTTGGAAAGCAAAACCTTTCTATATTTGGTTCGATACTCTCATTTGTAATGCTGGTCTCCGCGTATTTTTTATACGAGTTAAAAAAACAATCGAAGAAAATCTTCAGTCATTAGTATTAGGTAAATAAAGTAATTTAAACTTCAGTTTCTGTTATACTTAGTGAAACTTTGTTATCGGCAGGCAGGTGGAAGTGTGACAATTCATCTTTCTAAAATCCATGACGATGTATAACTTTCTAATTAGCCCATTTATTCAATACTCATTTCGTATATTTGCACATCACAAAAAATAAAAGACAAGAATGAATACAAAAGTCGGATACACTGCAATTACCGGTTTGCCAAACGTTGGTAAATCAACTTTAATGAATGCTTTGCTTGGACAAAAAATTTCTATAACAACATCAAAACCGCAAACAACTCGTAAACGAATTTTGGGAATTCTATCTGAAGAGAATTATCAGATAATTTTTTTAGATACTCCCGGAATATTAAAACCTGCGTATCTGCTTCAAGAAAAAATGATGGATGATATTGATTTATCCATAAAAGATGCAGATGTGTTTGTAATAATTTATGATGTAAGTTCCGAGCAGTCATTTAAAGGTGCGGAAGAAAATGAATACATCCAAAAAGTAATTAAAGAAAAATCGAATCCTAAAATATTAGTGCTTAATAAGATTGATACAATCTCACAGGAACAAGCACTTGCACTGATTGAAAGATTTGAAAAACTAAATATTTTTAAATCTGTAATCCCCGTTTCTGCAAATCTAAAATTCAATTTAGAAAGATTACTTAATGATATTGTTGAAAGTTTACCCGAAGGTGCAAAGTTTTATCCCGATGATATTGTTTCCGAAGAATCAGAAAGATTTTTTGTTACTGAAATAATTCGTGAAAAACTTTTTGAACTTTATGAAGATGAAGTTCCATATAGCTGTGAAGTTTTAATTGCTGAATTTAAGGAGCGGGAACACGCTAAAGATTTTATCAGTGCAGAAATTGTTGTTGAACGTGAATCTCAAAAACCAATAATAATCGGTAAAGGCGGCGCAGCAATTAAAAGGCTTGGTGAAAAATCCAGAAATGCTATTGAAGAATTTTTAGATCGTGAAGTTTATCTCGAACTGCGTGTAAAGGTTCGAGAAAAATGGCGCTCGAATCTTAATATGTTAAAATCTTTTGGATACGTACGGGCAAAAGAAAAAGAATAAATTAAGATCAAGCCTGCCTGCCTATTCTTTTGCATAACTAAAGAAAATTGTCATTTCGAATCCACTTTAGTGGATGAGAAATCTGAGTGTTAAATAATTATTTGATTTCAATATATCTGAGGTTTCAGATTTCTCCTCCTTTAGTCGTCGAAATGACTTTTTGATTTGTACGACAAAGTCTGTGTCGGGGTAAATTCAAAATTTTAGTTTAGTATAATTTTATGAAAAAATACACTGGTGAAAGCGCACTTCTTTTTAATACGCTTATTTGGGGCGGAACTTTTGCATTAATTAAAAATGCTTTTACTGATATTTCTCCACTTTTATTTTTAGCCTTGCGTTTTAGTATTGCAACACTAATTTTATTTCCGCTTGTTTACTCACGATTAATAGTTACAAACAAAAAAACAATTCTTGCAGGAGTGATACTCGGGGCGTTTTATTTTTCAGGTTTCGCAGCACAAACATTCGGGCTAAATTTAACCACTGCTACAAAATCAGGATTTATTACTGGAACATTTGTGATCTTTATTCCAATCTTGCAGTTGATAATTGCAAAGCGAAAACCAAAATGGTATAATCTTGTTAGCGTAGTCTTTGTATTAGTTGGGTTGATAATGCTTTCCAGCAAAGGTGAAAATGTAGTTGAGTTTATTAAACTGCTCGGCAGCGATTTTAATTTTGGCGATTTACTAACTCTGATCTGCGCATTACTTTTTGCGTTTCAAGTTGTTTATGTGGATGTTTTCACAAAAAAATATGATTACCTGCCGATGGTGTTTGTTCAGCTTTTAATTACAGGGCTTGGCGGATTTATCTTAGCATACATCTTTTCAATTACCTCATTGGAAGCTGTTAGATTTACAATAAACTTTAATGTAGTTAGTGCAATTCTTTATACTTCTATTTTTGCATCAATACTTGCAACGATCATACAATTGAAATATCAAAAAACAGTCTCACCCACAAAAGCAGGTATTATTTTTTCAATCGAACCAATATTTGCAGCATTGTTTGCTTACTTTTTACTAAGTGAAAATATTTCTAATTTTGGCTTGGCTGGATGTGTTCTTATTTTCAGCGGTTTAATTATTTCAGAAGTATTTACTAATAAAAATGAGTGATACCAAAAGAGCAAAAATAATTGTTAATGGATTAGTTCAGGGTGTTGGGTATAGATATTTTGTGATGAAACATGCAGAAAATTTAAGTTTAAAAGGTTATACACAAAATTTATTTACAGGTGAAGTATTAACTGAAGTAGAAGGCGATGAAGCGATGATTTTAGAATTAATTAAAAAGCTAAAAACCGGTCCAATGAAATCACACGTCGTAAATTGCTTTGTAGAATGGTCGGAATCAAAAAATGAATTTAAAAGATTTGAGGTTAGATATTGAAATTAAATTTTAGAACTGGTTTTGGTTTTGATGTTCATGCTTTTGCAGAAGGAAGAAAATTAATTATTGGTGGAGTGGAAATTCCATTTGATAAAGGATTAGAAGGTTACTCTGATGCTGATGTTCTGCTTCATGCAGTTTGTGATGCAATGCTTGGTGCACTTGCACTTGGTGATATTGGCAAACACTTCCCAAACAATGATGCAAAATGGAAGGATGCTGACAGTGCAGAACTTCTTAAACATTGTAATCATGTTATCAACACAAAAGGATATGAATTGGGAAATCTTGACTGCGTACTTGCAATGGAAAATCCCAAAATATCTCCTTACGTTGAACAGATAAGAAACCGTATTGCGGAAATTTTAAATGCAGATGTTGATCAAATTTCAATCAAGGCAACCACAACAGAAAAAATGGGGTTTGTCGGCAGGACTGAAGGGGTAGTTTCATTTGCAACAGTTTTACTAATGAAAAAAGATTTGAAAGATTAGAATGTTTGAAACTATTCTTTCAGAGTTTTCAGACTTTACTCCATTCTGGATTTATCTCACAATTTTTTTCTTCGCATATATAGAAAATTTATTTCCTCCATCACCAAGTGATATGGTAGTTGTGATTGGCGGTTCATTAGTTGCAACAGGCTCTTTGCATTTTATACCTACATTTCTTTTTGCAACTGCGGGCAGTTTACTTGGATTTTTAACAGCGTTTCTAATCGGCTGGCAGTTTGATAAACGATTAATCCATTCGGGTAAACTAAAATTTATTAATGTTCAATCATTTGAAAAAGTTGAAACTTCATTCCGCAAATACGGATACTATTTAATTGTTGCCAATAGATTTTTACCCGGCACGCGTGCAGTTATTTCTTTTTTTGCTGGAATGAGCAGGCTGAATGTTGACAAAACAACTTTGTTAAGTTTAATTAGTTCATCAATCTGGAATGTAATTTTAATTTATCTTGGAATTGCGTTTGGGGAAAACATTGATTTAATAGACAGTTATCTTAAAACTTACAGCAATATAATTTTAATTATTACCGCAGTTATTATTTTGTTTTTTATAGTTCGATACTTTATTAAAAATAGAAAAACACAAATTTGAAATTTTTATTTAAGAAAAAAGTTTTATCAGACATAGAAAAAAAAGAGAGAAGTAAGGATTGGCTTCTATTAATTC
>JAGOXU010000304.1 GCA_018059515.1 Ignavibacterium sp. | reverse complement strand
TAATTCCGCAGCAAACTCGGCAGCAGGTATTTTATCCTTATTGGGATTTATTTTTCTTAATCCCGAAGGGATGAAATATTGATAGAAACTCAGTTGTCACGAACCATTTCGTGACATAAATAACTTAAAAATTTATAAGGAAACAAAACAATGGCAAATTTAAGAAAAAAAGTGCTCGGCACTGTAAGCGGTGCGGTTGGTGATATTCTCTTCCGCACAAAAAATGGTAGAAACTATATTGGTACAAGACCCCTGTCATTCGTACCGGGTAAAGACGAAAAATCTGTTGCAAGACGTAAACGTTTCGCTATGGCAACTCGCCTCGCTAAACAAATTAATTCTATCTATAAATTAAAATCAGTTTGGAAATCTGTTACACCGGCTGATCTGTCTCCCTACAATCAGATAGTTAGAGCAAATTATAAAAACGTGCAGTCTGATTCAGTAAGTGATCAGGTTAGCTTAGTGCCTGAAATTGGTTTCTCTGTGCAGATTAATTCAATTGATATAGATCAAACCCGCCTGCGACTTACTTTAAATGGTATATCTTCAAGCTCAGGTATAGATACCTTAAATGAGAGTTATTTTCATCTGGTTGGTATTCTACATCTTTCTAACCCTGTGGATGAAGAAAATACAGATCATTTATTTTTGCGTCTCATATTTGATGAGCAGGCTCTGGTGTTAAATACTGAACTAAACTTTATTCTGAATTTTAATGATCAAACTTCGCAGTTGATTTCACAGTATCAGGATAGAAAGGCATTTCTTTCTCTTCTTACTCTAAACACTGAACGAAATGTAGTCAACTATTCAAACACATTCTTTAACAGTTAACGTTCTAAACAAAATATAAGGCTGTCTCTTAAAATTTATGTTGCCGCAGCTTATAAGCTGCATTATTAAGAACATACGGAATTAAAGCCTGACGTAGTAACCAGGGCTTATGGTGTGGTAAAAAGCATGTTTTTTGAGACAGCCTTTTATATTCCTGTTTTTCTCTTAAAAAATATTTAGAATTAAATGAAATTATAATCGGAGAGTAATCCAAATGAAAATCCAGCGAAGTAAAATATTTGTAGATTAAATGTAGAAAATAAGATTACCTGCATTACCTGCCACCCACACCCTATAACCTATCCCAAACATACAACCGACACCCCATAACCTACAACCAATTACACCCTTCGCGCCATGCTCTTTACGCTCCGCGCTTACCTCAGCAGTACCATCTTTTTAGTTTGTGTAAACTCTCCAGTTTTCAAACAATAAATGTAAACACCGGAAGAAAGGTTATCTGGATTAAATTCTACTTTATAACTTCCGGCAGCTCTAAACTCATCAATAAGCGTAGCAACTTCATTTCCTAACACATCATATACCTTTAGTGTTTGATGTCCCGCAACCGGGGACTGCCAACTGATCTTGGTGCTTGGGTTAAATGGATTAGGATAATTTTGAGCAAGAAGAAATTCTGTTGGTACTTCTTCGCCTTTAACATTGCTAGGGGAAAAAGCATATTCTGTCAAATTATGTGTTGTAGATATAAGATTACCTGCCAGATCCGTAACATTGTTTACAGTTAATGTATATTGTACACCAGAGCTATGTGCTGTTGCATTAATTATTACCTTTTTCGAATTTGATGATCTTGTAATTCCAAGAATGTTTATTCCATTATTAATTGAATAATTGGATATGTTCAATGCTGAAGTACTGTCTAACTGTTCAGTAAATTCAACTTCAAGATTAACTGAGTCTAGCAGGGAAGCATTAACTAGTTCTGGGGGAGTTATATCATAAATAAAATTTATATTATTGAATTGGTTAGGCTCTAATAAAGTTAAATTGTCATCACCATAAATACCCCAGAATGGACTGTTTGATAACCAGTAAAGATTTGCTGATCCGTTTGCATCTGTTATATCAAAATAAATTGTTACAACATCCGTCCAGCCGGAAGTATCAGATACAATAGTTCCATGATTGTTGTTATTATATGGCAGATCAATGTTCAGCCAAACTCTGCCCTTCGTGGGTTCTGTTATTGTAGCTGTTGAGTAGTAATTGTCACTGAAATTGTGATATATATAATCAACATCTTTTGTAGGTGTACTTGTAATATAAATACTGCTTGTATCGAACCCAAAAACTATTGTTGCACCCCCTAATGCAGTGCTTCCTGTAATTGTATTGATCTGTATATGTACGGCTAACTTAGAACTGCCGCTGTTTGTTACTACAAACTTGCCGTTAATCCCCTCTGCCAAAAGATTACAGGTTGAAGATAAAATTATAATTCCGATCAATAATTTTGATATCAAATTCATCTTCGAACTGTGGTCAAAAACATTATTAATTATCTCTTTCAGGTTTTTTTTTCTTGTAATTTTCATTGATCATCAATAGCTATTTAAATATGGCTATATGTATCAATTCGAGTGCCTAAAAATAGTATATGCATTCTTTTGAAACAAGTCTATTTTTTAAATAATTCGTAAGATAAACGTGTAATTTTTACAAAATAATACCAATTCTGAAAATCTTACCTCGTATTTGTAAGAAATTACTAGTTTTCCTTATTAAAATCGTGTGTAAATAATCTTTACAAAGTGCTTTTATAGTATTTCCTGTAAACAACTATTTCCTAAAAGCATTTAATAACAATTTGCACTTAATCTCAGTTTTATCTTTAATGTACTGGTACTAAGTTAATTTTTCGTTATTAAAAACATTGATTAATCTGCTATTAAACCATATCAACAAACGATTGAAGGGCATGCGGTTTGGACAATAAAAATTATCTAACAGCTAATGATTATCGTAATAATAACATTTTTTTTGACTCTGTGTAATTCGCTGTAGTAAGTTCATATATATATATTCCGCTTGCTAAACCTTGCCTGCCGGCAGACAGGCTAGCTGCATTAAAATCAACTTCATATATGCCTGCAGATTTCTCTTCATCAACTAATGTAGCTATTTCATTTCCGAGTATATCATAAATCTTTATTGTTTGATGACAGGCTGTCGGAGACTGCCATCTGATCTTTGTACTTGGGTTAAATGGATTTGGATAATTCTGTGAGAGCTCAAAACTATTCGGCTGTGTTTCCACTTCTACAATACCGGAATAAACAAACGAACCATCTAAGTCAATAATTTTTAATCTGTATTTAACTGCTGCTGTTGCAGACTTTGTATTATCCGTAAAACTATATTCCGTTGGTGTAGTTGAATTTCCAATCCCCTCAACAAATCCAATTTTTTCCCATTTATCTAAAGC
>JAGOXU010000303.1 GCA_018059515.1 Ignavibacterium sp. | reverse complement strand
TAGCGGAAGAGAAGGATATACTTATGATGATGCAGCAAAATCAATTAATGCTCCAAAGTATGAATTTAGATTAATGGCAGGTTTAAGTTTTGGTTTGTAAATATTAATTTGTAGAGACGGAGGATGCCCCGTCTCTACGAATGAAAAATGTTATCTTAACAAAATCATCTTCCTTGTTTCAATAAAACTTCCAGATTGTAATTTGTAAAAATAAACACCACTTGCTAAACTTGATGCA
Source organism: Ignavibacterium sp. (assembly GCA_018059515.1). Taxonomy (GTDB): domain Bacteria; phylum Bacteroidota; class Ignavibacteria; order Ignavibacteriales; family Ignavibacteriaceae; genus IGN3. Next base: position 3,050 of record JAGOXU010000303.1, on the reverse strand, counting down.
TCAAATCTTATTTCGTAATTACCAGCGGGTTTTTCTTCATTAATAAGTGTAGCAACTTCATTTCCCAAAACATCATAAATCTTAAGTTGCACTCGAGACCCTTCAACGGAGTTTATCCCGCTTTTATCGGGACTCAGGGTGACATTTGGGACACTATACTTAATGGTTGTAGTTGGATTGAATGGATTTGGGTAATTCTGTTCAAGTGAAAATCCTATCGGCAAACTAAAATCAACTTCAATGATATTTGAATATTCAAACGTTCCATCAAAATCTATTTGCTTTAATCTATAAAAAGATTTTCCTTCCAATGGATTTAAATCTGTAAATGTATAATTATTAATCTCTGTTGAAGTTCCGTTTCCATTTACAAACCCAATTGGTTGCCAATTAAATTGTTCTAAAGCCCCTTCCCTTAGGGAAGGGGTTGGGGATGGGCTTTTTTGAATTTCAAAACCCAAATTATTTAACTCTGTAGCTGTTGCCCAATTTAACAAAACACTTCCATCAATAACATTCGCAGCAAACGAGGTTAATTCAACTGGAATTTGTGTAGAGAAAGGAACAAACTTTACGATTCCAAGCGTTACACTATCAACCCCGTGAACAATATGATCTTCAATCAGTGTTGAATCATAAACGCGCCAATCATTATTCTGTGCGTAAATAGGATCGGGTGTGTTGTTATAAAGATCAAAAACATCTGAACCCTGAATGTTACCGTAAATAATATTTTGTCCGTTGTCTGTTGTGTCTGCATTTTCCAAATTACCAAGATTTGGATTTGCTGCCGGCTGCCCGGTAATACCAACTTGAATCGTAACGCCCCACCAGTTTCCGTATATCGTGTTTCTTGTGATTATCGGTGTAACAACAGCAGTTCCATAAATATTTATCCCGCTTCCAGCAACCATTACATCCGGGTTTATATTGTTATTGTAAATCAAGTTATCGTGTACATAACAAGTTATTGGGTTGCTGCCTGTCATTGTAATTCCGTAACTGTTATTATAAATCTCATTGTAAGCAATCTCGGATGAAGAGGCTGAACCACCAATCAATGTTGATATACTTATTCCACCTGTTTTATTAAACATACCACCATGAATTGTGTTGTGTAAAATTGTCGGTGAATTGTCTCCCTGTGTTCCAATTGTGATTTGGTTTTTAGGACTTGTGTTTTGTGTATTGTTGTTAACAAGTTCATTCCATTCAATTAATGGAGAGCTTCCTGTAGTTACATAAATTCCATATTCATAAGTTCTTTCTATTTTGTTGTGAGATACCACAGGATTTGAACCAGTTTGAATATAAACAGCTCTTCTGCACTTCCATAAATATGAGTTTGATAATGTAGGGCCTGCACCCGAACATCTAAGACCATAATAAGCATATTCTATTCTGGCATAACTAATTATGCAAGCCGTATCAATGGAAGAATCTCGAAAATAAAAACCATTGTATGCGCCGCCGATTGAATCTTGAGTTAAAGATGAAAAGATAATCGAATCAGTTATTGTTCCGACTGCAGAAAATTTTCCGTTAATTTCAAATCCAGATGTTGAGCCGGAAAATAAAACTGTTGTTCCGGGATTGATATAAACCCTATCACTTGCCGAGATATTTATTTTGTTTGTTATAGTATAGTTGGGAAATGCTCCAGCAACTACCCCACCGGAGTTTGTAACAAGATCATCAAGATTCCAGTTAACGCCTGTATCGGGTGTTGTGTATTGCGCAAAGATTTGAATTGAAAATATTGTAAAAAGTATAAATAGTGTTTTCATTTTTTCCTCAGAATTTTAATTTAAAGTTAATTTCTTTCTAACCATTTCTGGAAAAGAACATCTTGAATGTAATATCCGGAGATATCATTAATTAATATATCTTTTGTTATTAAAGAATCTACCGCTGTTTTTACAGAGCTTGGAGTATTTAAATTATATTTCGATATAAAATGTTTGGAAAGGACTGATTTAATAATTCCTTCAGAAGCAACTGCTCTTAATATTCTCCATTGATACTCAGTTAACAAATTTCGGTAGTTAATAAAAACTATCTCTTGTTCTTCTAATATTTCGATAAAAGTTTCATTAATTATTGATTCACTTATTTGTTTAGCATTTTTACTAAATATTCGGTTACAAATATATTGCACATAGAATGTCTGCAAATTAACCCATTCTAAAATTATATTTGTTTGTTCTTTGTTAATCCTTTTATCTGATTTAGCAAACGATGAAATGATAAAGTCAGAATAAACATTTTTGTCAATTTTATCAAGTTTCATTAGTTGTGTGCTTTTGAAAAACGGTCGATTTTTATCTTCGAACATAGAAAGTAAAAGATGTTTTTTGCTTCCAGAAAAAATAAAGGTTGTGTTGGTTAACTTTTGAATATTTGTTCTTAATAATGCTTCAATATTATTTTCGGGATACTGGGATATTTGTTGAAATTCATCAATGGCTATTACAATTTTTTTCTTTTGTGATCTTAAATAATTAAAGAGTCCTTCTATAGATTTTTCAGCTTCATATTTTGATTGAATTGTAAGTTGGAAACTTGGCAATCCGGTTAAGGAATCTATAGTAATTACAGGTCTAAAGCTCATAAAAAGTTCTTTAACTTTTTTATAGAATTTTTCCGGTTTAGTTTCAATTGAATTAATAATTGCATTACCAAATACATTCACAAATTCATTAAAAGAATTGGAAGAAAGAACGTCTAAATAAATACAGACTTTATTTTTATCAGATTTTAAAGAATGAAAAACATGATTAATAAGTACTGTCTTCCCGATTCTTCGTTGAGAATATATTGTAATGTTTCGATTGTTTTGAATTGCCTCAAGAATTTTTCCAGTCTCATTTTCTCGGTCACAAAAATATTCTTTCGAAATATAACCGCTAAGCAAAAACGGATTTGCAGTTTTCATAAAATTCTCCATTACGTAAATTGCGTTACGTAAAATACGTAATATTTTTCAAATCATCACATTTCATTAGTTAAAAATTAATTCAATCCTTAATGATTATTAATTTATGCTATAG
>JAGOXU010000302.1 GCA_018059515.1 Ignavibacterium sp. | reverse complement strand
TCAGGTGCCAATTCAAGTTGGCTATCTTTTTTTGTTAAATCATTTGAATTTGTCTTTGTTTTTTCTACAAAGTATTCTTCAAAGTTATTAATATTATTATGAGTTATTTCATAACAATCCAAAACTTTATCTTTTGCATTTTTACTACCCAAATTCCAAGCCTTTAAGTAAGATTCTTCAGCAAGTTGGTAATTAGATAATTTGAACCAAATATCTCCTTTTAATAAAAACATTTTATCATTTGGGTTTTGATCTACACCAATAGCAGATTGAATAGAGGAAATTGCATCGCAATATTTTTTTTTTGCAAAGTATATTTCAGCCAAGCGGTAGTATCCGTAAGACAACTTAGATAAGCTCTGTTTTCCACTTATATCATCATAAAGCCTTGATTTCCCTTCCAGAGTTAAACTTATAAATCGCTTTGTAATTTGTTCCAAGTTGTAATCATCATTTGATATTCTTGATAGAACAAAAGAGGTCAAAAAATATGGTTCTGGGTTTTCTGATTGTTTACTCATCCATTCCTCGCACACCTTTAAAATGCAACTATCTGAAAACACACTTGTACTTAAATGACCAACCAACATCCACGCATCAGGTAAATTAATTTCTTTCAAAACAAGAGATTCAGCTAAATGGTTAATTTCATTAGATAATTCTGATTCTATGTTATTCGTTGTGAGCTCATAAATAAATGAAGAAATAGCAAAATATGTATAACTGTTTTGTGGATATTCTTTTATCATTCTTTTAATTATTTCAATACTTTCTTCATATTCACCCAATAATAATCTCCCATAGGATAAAGAATAAAGTAACCCTAATGAAGTATCTTTCACATTGATCAAATAATCTAAATCTTTTTTAACTAACGCCTTGTACGAATCCGGTTTTTGAAATTTAATTGGAAACCATTTGCTTCTATATGCGGCAAAATTATTTGGATAATTTTCATTTTCTCTTTCAAAATTATCATAGTAAGCATTTTCAACCGGTATATTATTATTGTTGAAAATAACTATCCGAAGACTGGAACCAAAGTCGAAAGAATTTTGGGAGAGGGTTATAAAATACAATTGTAATGCGGCAGAATTTTTAGCGATATAAATATTGGCAATAAAAAGTGAATCCAGTTTTTCCATTTTTTGAGAACTTACATGATTATCACCATTTTGATCGGTGAGTTGGATTACTATATAAATATTATCATTTATTGAAAATCTAGCTTTAGTATCAAAGGGATTATAATAGATTTCTAATGTTTGATTAACTTTCGGTTGTTCTGGATGGAAGAAAGATGGCTGAGAAAAAATCATTGAAGAAAATATTATGGAAATAAATATTATTTTTTTGCACATAAAATTTCTCTCTTCTTTTTGTATAACGGCTTTGCGCCTAACCCGCCGCCCATAACAAGGAAGCCGAGGAAAACACAACTGATAAATATTTAGCCGCAGGTGCTTAAATTGCATCAGCAAAGCACCGAAGGCAAGTTAATTAATTAGAATGAACACCTTGAACAAAATCTATAACTAAAATACAATTTCAAAAATCATAAAACCGCCGAGCTAAAATGGCGGTCGGCGTTGAGGCGCTTGTATGTTTAAAGTGAACAAATAAAAATTGATTTTAATGATATTATTTTATTCCTTACGGTAGAGAAGGTTGAGGCGTTAGGCATCAATAGCCTGTTAACCAGTTTCTTCCTTCCGTCAGGCTAAAATCGGGGAATAACTTGGCTCAATTGAAGCCGTATTTTACAAGACTGATGTTACCTGACAAACTGTTTATCTAAACAAATTTATTAGCCTTCGGCTAAAGAGAGGAGTACTTATGTCAGAATATTTTCTTGGTATCGACGTGTCCAAAGGTTATGCTGATTTTATTGTTCTCGATAATAATAAAAATATCATCGAGAAAAACTTTCAGCTTGACGACACCTTTGAAGGACACCAACAGCTCTATGGTTTTCTTTCTTCATTTATTTCTAATAAACCCAATGCCAGTATCATCTCCGCAGTTGAATCAACAGGCGGGTATGAAAATAACTGGGTTAATCTGCTTACAAAACTTCAGAAAGATATTCCTGTTCGTGTTGCACGCTTAAATCCTTTCGGTGTTAGTCATAGCTCAAAAGCGGATCTTAAAAGAGTTATTACTGATAAGATTAGTGCTCTTACAATTGCAGAGTATCTTATAAATCACCGCAGTAAAATCTGTTTTGTTGAAGAAGATTATTTTGCTGCTTTACGTAAGCAATGGATTTTCATTAAGCTGCTGGTAAAACAAAAAGTTCAACTCTACAACCAGTTGGAGTCTCTTGTTTATTCGCTTAATCCGGAACTGCTTATTTTCTGCAGGCACGGTAAATCTAAATGGGTTTTGCAGTTGCTTAAAAAATATCCTTCTGCTGCTTTACTTGCAAAAGCCTCTGTTTCTTCTTTAACTAAAATACCTTATATATCCGCCCAAAAGGCACTGGTTCTTATCAATAATGCCAAATCTTCCGTAGCATCTGTATCTGATAAGATATCTTGTTCTTTGCTTAAGGCTATTGTTGAGCAAATTATTTCTCTTGATAAAACCATAACCAAGCAGGTTAAACTGCTAGAGAATATTTGCTGCCTGCCTGAAGTTGAGCTTCTCAAATCTTTTAATGGTATAGGCACTTATTCTGCTGTTGGTTTAATGCTTGAGATAAGAGCCATTCAGAGATTTCCATCTGCAAAAAAACTAGCCTCCTTCTTCGGGCTTCATCCGGTTTATAAAATAAGCGGCGATGGTATTGGTGGAATTCATATGAGCAAAAAGGGAAGAAAAGAACCAAGACTCATTCTGTTTAACATTGCCAGAACTGCCATAAACTCAAATCCACTGCTTAAAGAGATTTACATTAAGCATCGGAAAAACGGTATGACCGGGCTGGCTGCTATTGGTGTTGTTATGCATAAAATTCTTAGAATTGTTTACGGTATGCTAAAGCATAACACAAAATTTAATCCAGATATTGACAGGCTTAACTCCAGCAAGACAATTAAACCGGTAGTAAAACAATTAGTCTTAAAACACAGGAGATTTCAGTCTTTCGATTCTTCTGCACCTGTTTCAAGAAAACAAAACAAAAAACGAGAGGAACAAATCAAGCCCCATAACGGATAACACCGTTGGTTTCGGGGTCATTAACTTGTCCTCTCTTGTTTGAAAAGACAGGTTAGGAAGAAATTAAATACTATCATTATGTCAAAGAACTTTTTGTTCTTGTTGGGATAACTATATCCCAACCTAATAAAATATTTATTTATTTATTCA
>JAGOXU010000301.1 GCA_018059515.1 Ignavibacterium sp. | reverse complement strand
AGCGATAGCATCATCATATCTACCTGTTTCAGTATAAACTTTTGCAAGCGATAAATAAGCTGCATCATAATTATCGTTTTCAACAGATTTTTTCAGGTACTCAATTCCCTTGTTAGAATCGCCGCCTGATAAAGATTCCATTCCAAGTTTTGCATAAGCAAGGGAAACGTTTTTCTTAACTTTTGTCTTTGTGGAATTACTTGCGTTTGAATTAAGAATTTTTTCAAAGTTGGTTATCGCAGCGGAATAATTTCCCATCGAAAAATAAACCCCGCCTAAAGCATTTAAAGCACCTTCGTATCCGCTGTTAAGTTTCAAACAATCTTCAAAAGCCAGTTTAGATTCTTCCAATTTATCAGATTTTTTTAGAGCCACACCTTTTTGATAAAAGATTCTGTAATCTTTTTCAATTTGCAATGCTGCAGTGTATTTTTCTATCGCACCGTTATAGTTACCGCTTTTTAAAAACGCATTACCTTCGTTGTAAAGCTTTCCTGCTTCGGGTTTCATATCTTGAGCAATTCCAAATACCGATATGCTTAATACAATTAAAGCAGTCAAAAATAAGCTGTTTCTCGTCATAGTGTTCTTCCTATTTTGGTTGAAAAAATGGATTACCTTTGTGCGGGAGGCGGGACTTGAACCCGCACGCCAATTAAGGCACTACCCCCTCAAGATAGCGTGTCTACCAATTTCACCACTTCCGCAAATTTGAGGTGTCAAATTATAGCTATCAGTTTAGAAAATCAACACTTTCTTGGTGTGTTATTTAAATATTATGGGTAGAAATTAATGACGCTTCTTATCCAACAGAACATTTCTGATTTCTTCTATGAACTTTTTTTCAAATACAATTAGCTTACAAATTTGTTCGGTTGTTAAAATATCATCAAGTGATTTGATAAACTGAAGTCTCTTCTGATCAACAGTTTCTTTGGTTTTATAAAATTCTGAAACAAGTTGCTTTTGCTTTGTTTCGATGTTTTTATCCTTTGAGTTGAATGTATTTTCAAGTTCAACTAAAATGTCATCAACTTTATTTTCCAAAGTTTCGATTTCATTTCTGGACTCATTACGTCTGGCAAAAAACCTAACTGCAACATCTTCTTTGAGATCCAATGCTTCAATCAACTTTACTTTTTCAAGTTGTTCAAGTTTACCTTTATTCTGCATCATTCTGTTTCTCATTTTTTGCGGATAGAGTAAGGCAGTTGAAAATAAAATTATTACAATAACAAAAATTATCTTTTTCATTTTTACCTTTTATAAAATTTCTTTATCAATTAATTGTGAATAAATTTTATCAATATCGTTATCCGAAACATACTCATCTACATCTGAAACGTTATTGATATTAAAGATATCGTTTAATTGTTTTTCGTTTATCGATCCAATAATACTTGCAAAAATATTTTCAGAGTAGATCGAATCCAATTTTTCAGAATCATATTCGTTTAAATTATTTTCGATTATAGATGAGTAATAATTATCACTGAATGAATTAAGCTCATCTTCAGAATACTCTGCAAGTATAGAGTTTACTTCTTGCGGCTGTCCTTTATTAAAATTTGAAATAATAAAGTATCCCGCAACAGCTATAAATAGGGCTGCAAAAGCATATCTGATTTTTGGGAAAGTTGAATTAGTCTTTTTTGAGTCAATACGATTTCGAAAATCTAAAAGTATTGACTCGGAATAATCATTATTCAATTGAATATTTTTTACTTCTGTAATGATGTTATTCAGTTTTTTATATTCACTAAACTCATTATTCAAGTCTGCCGATTTACTTAAATCGTTTTCAAATTTTTCAATCTCTTCAGGATTCATTCTTCCTTTCAGATATGAAAAAAATCTTTCTTCATTTTTAATCATACTTCACCAAATCCTTAATCTTATTTAATGCGTGAAAGTAGTTCGCTTTTAAAGTTCCTACACTTTTATTAGTTATTTCAGAAATCTCTTCATAACTAAGCTCATCAAAATTTCTCATAATAAATACTTCTCTTTGTTTAATAGGAAGTTTTTGCAGCGCCTTTTCAATCATAGCTAATTTTTGTTTTGATTCAATATTATCAATTATATCGTTATTACTAAAATTTTTATTTGATATTTCATCAAGGCTAAAAAAACTTTTTAACTTTCTTTTCTTTAGATAATTTATACTGCGTGTATTGGTAATAGTATAAATCCATGTATATAAAGAAGATTTAAATTCAAATGTATTAAGTTTATTATGAAGAACAATTAAAACTTCCTGCACAATCTCATCAGCATCAAGATGATTGCCTGTCATTCGGCGTGCGTGCCAATAAATTTTTTCCTGATATTTAACTGCAAGCCGATTAAAAGCTGATTCATCGCCATTTAAAAAATTTTTCGCAAGTTCAAAATCGTTGTTTAATTCGTGCATACAGTTTTTATTATTAATTCCTTAGACAATTTAAAGTTAAAAATAGTTTAATAGAGTTATTTTAAACCTAAAGTAATTCTAAGTTGTCAAAAGAACAAAATCAAATAAAACTTAGAAAGGGACAAATTATGAAGAACTTAATTGTGATTTTAACAGCACTTTTCCTGATAACTATTGTTAATCAAGAAATGTTTTCACAGAAAAGAGGAAATTGGGATAAAAATAATTGTCGGATGAATGTAAAGGAAAAACTAAATCTAACGGACGAACAACAAAATAAAATTGAAAGCCTTAGATTAGCTCACCAAGAAAAAATGATCAAATACAAAGCTGATCTTGATTTGAAGGAATTGGAAATTAAAAAACTCAAATCGAGTGATAAAATGTCTCGCAGCGAAATGCTAAGAATTGCAAAAGAGATAAATGTAATCAAAAACGAAATGGCTTTGGAAAGAGTTAATCATCAAATGGATGTGTACGATAACCTTGATGCAAAACAAAGAACAATCTGGTCAGAAAAGACAGGAAAGTTTGGACGAAATATGAAAAATGGGTCGTGTTATCGAAGATAGTAGAGCGTAAAAAGCCGGTTATAAAGCCGGCTTTTTTTATAAGTTTTTGGTGAATTTGGGTAGCAGTATGATAAATACCTGCAAGATTATAATAAAAGAGGATGGATTATTAATAGTTAGGGGTACAATTCTGAAGAATGCAGGAAGATACTTGGCAAGTACACAGCCAATTTTGAAGAATGAGGGAAGGATTTTGATAATTGTGGATGTAATTTTTAAAATATGGATGGGGAGTGTAAATAATTCTGTGTAAATGGTTAAAGTAAGAAATTAGTTAAGTGCTGTTCCGCGTAGCGGAACAGCACTTAACTTAGCGAAAATCCGTTAA
>JAGOXU010000300.1 GCA_018059515.1 Ignavibacterium sp. | reverse complement strand
GACTGAAAACAAACAGTATATCTTTCTTTGGGCAGATTTAACTTTGCAGCAAGCAATCTTGTTGTTGCATAACAGGTTGCTTTGTAGCAGTATTTATTGTCTTCATTAATTTCATCTTCACATTTATGATCCGCACAAGGTTTTCCGTCTGAATAAACTTTATCAACCTGTCTAACAGGCAATCCGTGATAGCTAAAAAGAATATGATCGTAATCGCTTAAGTTATATTTTTTTGATTGCTCGATAACACAATTCAAATAATCTTCATTATCATAAAACTGTGAGATAATTTTTATTTCCGGAATCACCCACCATTTACTTATCAATTTCATCGCTTTATCAATTGCAGAGCCTGTACTTGCTGATGCGTATTGCGGAAATAATGGAATGATAATAATTTTTTCGTAACCCTTCTTTTCCATTCTTGCACAAACTTCATCAAGACCTGGGTTTTGATAACGCATTGCAAGTTCAACTTCAAAATTATTACCAAGTTCTTTCTGCAATTTTTCTTTTACAGATTCACCGTAAATCATAATTGGTGATCCGTCTTTAGTCCAGAGTTCTTTATATATCTTTGCAGACTTTGGTGCACGAAAGGGAACGATGATAAAATTTACAAGAAAAAATCTTCCGATAGGATTAATATCAATTACGCGCGGATCGTTTAAGAATTCAAATAAATATTTTCTTACATCTTTTGTTGATGGACTATCAGGAGTTCCAAGGTTAATAAGAAGCACACAAGTTTTTGACATCAATTTTTACAAATTAGTTTATGGATTTATCACAAAAATAAGTTTAAGTTTGATAAAAGAAATATTTAATGGTTTATATCTTGTTAAAAATAACATTAAAAAACTTAATTGTGTTTCTATTTCTACCAATAATATTTGTTTCTTGTTCTGAAGAAGGTTTTGATTGCAATGTATGTGGTGATCCCGATAAAGCATTTTATGTTACCATTATTGATTCATTAGAAAGACCTGTAAGTAATTTAAATATCATTGTAAAAGATGGTTGTGGTAATATTTTATATGTACCTCAAAGTCCTATCGCCGCAGCGATTGGACAATATACCTTAATTGATGATGAACTTTTGGATCTTCAATCCCTGCTGCAAAGATGTGGTAATGATATTTTGTTCACAGCAAGCACTGGAACCAAAACCCTTGAAAAAACTTTTACTTTTAAAATTAATAACGGCGGAACTTGTTATTGTGAATATCCAATTATTGGTTTGGCGGATTATAATTCTACTCCAAAATTAATTTTCAAATGAAACAAATATTTTTACTTTCTGTTCTCTCTATCCTTTGTTTTTATTCCTGCTCAACTTTAGAAGAAGATTGTTTATGCACCGCAGAATATCGCTTCTATTTGGTTACAATTGTTGATACACTTGGTGTTCCTGTTGACTCATTAGCTGTAACGATAAAAGATAAAGATGGTGGTGAGCTTAGTGTTCAACAAGAAACAAATATTTTTGGCGCCGGAAAATATACAGTGCTAACTGATTCCTTTGCTAAAATGTTTTGTTCCTGCGGCACACCGGGAAAAATCTATTTTACGGCAACAGACAGCATTCGCACTGCAAGTGGCGAATATTTCTTTAATACAGATGAATGCAAATGCCACATTAATAAAATTTCTGGACAGGATACTTTGGTCTTGAAGTAATCTGTCAGGCTGAGCCTGTCGAAGACTAAAAAAAGAATTTGGTCACAATTTAATCAGCCCAGTGTGACAAATAAAATTAATTTCTGCCAAAAAGCTCTGTTAGATTTAATGTTTGTGTTCTTGTTTTGCTAGCAAGTGTAACATAGGTTAATGCAAGTTCTTCTTTTCCTGCGCCAAGAACAGTGCTAATTAATCCTAATGCTTCGCCAAGTTTTTCTGGAGCGATTTGTTTTGTTATTCTTGTCCATAGCTCTTCTTCTAAAGCATTAAAGGCTGTTTGAACTTCGTGTAAACCAAATCCGGCATTAAATCTTTCTTTTGCAATTTGCGCTGAATACTCTTTCATCGGCAGTAGTGTTCTTTCTATAACACACTGTTGAGTTAGTGTAAGCAGGTTTAATATTCTTTTCTTGTTATCCGCGGGTGATGATTTATCGTAAGATTTTAAATGCGCACATTTTAATACTTGAGTTGCGCTTTCTAAAATCTCTGCACTTTGTGTTCTTAATAATTCTTTTAAGTTCATTTTATACACCAATTGTTTTTTGCTTTACAAATTTACTAAAGGTTTTAACAAAAAATTATTGATTTAAGTTGACTCACCTAATTCTTTACAATTAAAAACTTTGCCACCAAGATACTAAAACACGAAGATTCACCAGGATGATTTTATCGAGTTATTCTTTTCAAAGATATTTACATCTATTCTGGTTTATCTTTTACAAAAAACATCAGTGCTGCTGTTATCAGACCAAGAACCAAGGCACCAATCCATAAAATTACAGAGCCGTAATGCTGATAAACAACTGTTCCAAGCCATGGACCAGCAGAAAAAGCAAAACTAAAAGTCATCTGATAATATCCCATATACTCGCCGCGTTTATATTGCGGAGCTATTTCTGATGTGTATGCCGCGGTAATCGGAAAGAAGATCATTTCCCCAAACGTAAAAACTATTATTGAAATTATTAATGGAATTGCCGTTGTTGAAATTGCAAATCCGCCAAAACCAATAGCGGCAAGTAATGCACCGATCATTAAAGATTTTTTATACGGAATATCATTCATCCAATTATTAAGCGGCACTTCTAAAAATATTATCAACACAGTATTAATTGCACCAAACAATCCAAAAGCTGCAGTTGTATATCCTAAATCATCAACAATGTATAAAGGCAGTGCCCCAAGATGCTGAAAGAAAACCAAGTTTGCTGGAATGATGGCAAGAAGAAAAAAAATAAATTTTTTATCTGCAAGAATAGCAAACTTTAACCTTGGTATATCAATTGAAACTTCATCAAGTTTTTCTGTGGAGAGAGAAGACCATTTTGTTGAGCTTAAATAAACTCCTGCTGCTATTGAAGCAACGGCGTTAGCATAAAACAAATAATGATAATCAATCAAAGTCAAAAATCCGCCTATAACCGGACCGATACTCATTCCAGCATTTATTGCAAGACGATTTAAAGCAAAAGCTATTCGGCGCTGATGTGGTGCAACTAATTCCGAAATCATAGAAAGATTAGCAGGATGAAATGCTTCGTTAACTGCTGCAAGTATAAACGATGCAACAAGTATCCAATAATAATCGGTTATAAAAGAATAAAGAAAGAAAATAATTCCAGATCCATATAAA
>JAGOXU010000007.1 GCA_018059515.1 Ignavibacterium sp. | reverse complement strand
TGAAAAAGTCCTAGAACAAAAAAAGTTTCCTCTTTGCATTGGCGGTGATCATTCAATGGCGCTTGGTACTATTGCGGGAGTTTCATCTTACTGTAAAAAAAATAAACTAACTCTCGGTGTAATTTGGATTGACGCACACACAGATATGAACACCGATGAAACAACTCCTTCCGGAAATATTCACGGTATGCCGCTTGCTGCTTCGATGGGCTTGGGTTACAGCGAGCTTGTTAATCTTTATGGATTTGCACCAAAACTAAAACCGGAAAATTGTGCTATAATTGCTGCACGCAGCATTGATCCAATGGAAAGATTGAATATTAAAAAGTTAGGTTTAAATGTTTACACAATGAGCGATGTTGATAAACTCGGTATTCATAGAATTATTAGTCGTGTGTTAAAACAGTTTAAAGAAAAAGTGGATCACATTCACGTTAGCTTTGATGTTGATAGTGTTGATCCAAATTTTGCACCCGGCGTTGGAACACCCGTACCCGGAGGATTAAGTTTTAGAGAAGCTCATTCATTAATGGAATCAATTGCGGAATGCGGCTGTATGAATTCGCTTGAGATTGCAGAAGTAAATCCCATTTTAGATATACGAAACAGCAGTGCCGTGTTTGCCGCTGATTTAATTGCATCAAGCATGGGGCAAAGAATTTTGTGATAAGTTTTCGCTCTATTAATTTTTATTTATTAATAGCTTTTATAATCGTTACTTTTTTAAGTCTGTTGGATATTGTTTCTGTTAGTGCGATGGATATTGCTGCTTATGCTTTAATGATATGGGGGATAAGTTTTTTCTATTCCTCTTTTATAAAACAATATAAGACAGGCAATTCTCTAAGCGCAGTTTCTTTTCTTGTTGGTACGTTATTGTTTGTATTTTCAAAATTTGAGATTTGGAATTTTGGAACTGTATTCATTCCATCTGCGCTGATAATTATTGGCTTGAGTTTATTTATTTCAAATTTGCTGATAAGATTAAACAGTATTTCCCTTTTGTTTTCAGTATTAAGTTTATTTGCGGGTGTTTGGCTTTTGATTATGCGTGGTACAGCAACAATAGATTTATATTTATCTGCTGTTTTTGAGATAGCTAAAAGCTACTGGATTATAATTCTGTTTTTTGCGGGAATAGTTTTTTTAACAGCGAGAAATTTTAAGAAGAGAAATATTGATTAGTATTAATTTTTTGTTCATAGTAAAATGAAGCAGAAACCTTACTCTTTAAATCTCTAACTTCATTTTTAAGTTCGTTAATATCAGAGCTAAACTTAAAGAATGAAAAAATAAGCAGTGCGAGCAATACTGCAATTACAATGTATGATATTAAAAGTCCGCGTGTAGTTTTTCTTTCAGTTTTTTCAAAGTGAAATTTTAGAGTGTCAAAATCCTGCTCAATTGCTTTGAACATTTTTTCAGCAACACTTCTTTTATTAAAATCAATGTGTTTGCTTTCATCTTCAATCTCTTTGGTCTCTTCAACGTCCGGCTTACTTTCTGCAATATCTTCTTCTACTATTTGCTCAGTAATAAGTGGTTGTGGAATTTCCGGTTCAGTGAGCACAGGACTTATTTCAACCTCTTCAACCAGCGGATATTCAAGTTGGCTTTTATCAACAAGATTATCAAATGGCGATTCTATTTGTTTGGATTCTTCTATATTGTTTTCTGATACTTCGGTCGGTACAAAATCCGGTAAAGCTACTTCATCTAAATTAAAAGTGATTTCATCAGGATTTAATTCTGATATCAGATTATCTTCAACAACAGTTGGTTCTTCTGTTTCAATTTCAATCGGCGGTTCAACAATTGGTTCATCTATATTTGTAAATTCATTAACACTTTCGTCAATATCTTCCTCAATCTCAAACTTATCTTCTTCAATTATCTTACTTGCACGAAGCTGCTCACTTAGTTTGATCAGTTTTAGCGCAACACGATCTTTAAGTGCAGGATCAGGTAATTCTAATTGTAATGCAATAGGTAAAAGAGAAGCAACATGTTGAAATTTGCCAAATTCATCCCATGGAAACAAATGCCCGGCATCAATAAATTCTTGAAAATCTTGGTTTTCTTCTGCATCCAGGCAGCCAAGTGCTTTTGCTTGAAGTAATCCAATAACTTTTTGTTCATCAATCATTGGATATCCTCTTTTGCAAGATTTTCTTTAACACTGTTTAGCGCAACTCTTAATTTTGATTTAACGGTTAATAAAGGAATATTTAGTTTGCTTGCTATTTCGGATTCGGTTAATCCATCGTAATAAGCTAAAGATAAAACATATTGCTGTGCTTCGGTTAAGTTGTGCACAGCATCGTATATTTTTTCACGATAGCTAAAAGTTTTATCTAAACTGCCCGCTGGTAAAATAGAGGATAGGCTTGGAATGATAACGGAATCTTCGTACTCATCAGTGTACTCTTCACTAATTAAAGATTTGTCACGTCTAATAATATCTAAAGATTTATTTCTTGTAAGATTTATCAGCCAGGAAAAAAGATTGCCGGAATTAATATTGAACATAGAGCTTTTTTGCCATATTATCACAAAAATATCTGCAAGAATTTCTTCCGCTAATTCTTTTTCAACCACTATCCGCTTAACCAAGGTATATAAAACAGGGCTATATCTGTCATATAAATTTTCTAATGCTTTGGAATCACGATTAGAAATTTTTTGAAATAATTCGATATCAGTTAATTGTGTGTCCACTTTTCAATAATAATAAGTTCTAAATCATATTGCTGTTCTAAAAGTATATCTACAAAAGCAAAAAAGCAATTATTCCTTTTTTTTGATGTTATTTTTATTTAAAAGATATGCGGATTAATTATTCTTTTAGTTGATGCTAAAACAATAACTTATTAAATTTGAGGGCAAAAATAATAAGGAGAGATGCTTTGAAAAAACTAATACTGTTCATTTTCTTGATTCTTACTGCCTCATTTACCTACTCACAGGTTGAAGTTAGTACAAGACTGCAAGATGCTTTAGTAAATGCTAAACCGAACGAATACCTACAAGTGCTTGTTCTGCTTAGATCGCAAGTTGATTTGGCAACGCTTGATCAACAATTATACGCTCAAAAATCTACACTTCAGCAAAGAGCCTATCAAGTTATTACTGCTCTAAAACAAAATGCTGAAAACACACAGGGTCCATTAAAATCATATTTAGATGAAAATTCTGAATCAGCTGATGTATATACTTATCAGGCATTCTGGATTTCAAATATGTTTATGGTAGAAGCAAAACCAAAAATAATTAATGAGCTGATGACAAGATTAGATGTTGCAGAAATGGATATTGATGCCTTCTTGGAATTAGACAAACCCGAAGAAGTTAAAGATTATGTTGAAGGAATAGAATCTGTAGAACCGGGTTTAAAAATTATAAATGCACATCTGCTATGGGCGCAAGGCATTACGGGTCAGGGTAGATTAGTTATGGGGGTTGATACCGGTGTTCATCCAAACCATCCTGCATTACAGCATAAATGGCGAGGTAATCACGTTCCAAGCAACCAAGCATGGTTTGATCCGGGCGGTGGTACTACAACACCAAGTGACTGCGATGGACACGGAAGTCACACAGTTGGTACGATGACGGGTTGGTCTCCTACAACAGGCGATACTGTTGGTGTTGCGCCGGGTGCTGAATGGATTGCAGCGAAAACAATTTGCTCAAGCCCGCATACATCAAACTCTATTGCAGCATTTCAATGGGCAATTGATCCTGATGGAAACCCATTAACAATTACAGATATGCCTGATGCAATAAGCAATAGCTGGTATGATCCCGATGTAACTAACGAATGTTCCGGAATTTACAAGACCACTCTTGATGCTGTTGAAGCCGCAGGTATTGCTGTTGTATTCTCAGCAGGTAACAGCGGTTCAGGTTCTTCCACAATTACAAAGCCTAAAAACATTAATACTAATACAGTAAATGTAATGTGTACTGCTGCTATTGATGGCGCATCTTACCTTGGTGGAAATACAAATCCAATTGCAAGTTTTTCAAGCCGTGGTCCATCAACTTGTGGAGGAACAGGCTCATTATTAATAAAACCCGAAGTATCAGCTCCTGGTGTTAATGTTCGTTCATCAGGTTCATCAACTGGCTATACGGTTTTAAGCGGAACATCAATGGCTGCACCACACGTAGCGGGTGCTGTTGCATTGCTTAAACAATTTGCTCCTAACTTAACAGGTAAACAAATTTTAGAAGCTTTATACAATACCGCTAAAGACCTTGGCACTCCTGGCGAAGATAATAACTATGGAATGGGATTAATTGATGTTTATGCGGCTTTCTTAAGTCTAGGTACTCCAGACACAACTGCGCCGGATGCAATTACAGATTTAACTGTTACCGCTCCTACTTCTAACTCATTAACTCTTCAATGGACCGTGCCTTATGATTCATCAATGAATGGTGTAACCGGTTATGACATTAGATACTCAACTTCACCAATAACCGATACAACGACATTTAATAATGCAATGCAGTTACCATTTACCTCGCTGCCCGATACTATCGGCGCAACAGAAACATATCTTGTAGAGAATTTAGCTTTTGCAACGCAATATTATTTTTCGATAAAGGCTAAGGATGTTTGGAGCAATTGGTCACTGCTATCAAACAACGCAACAGGCACAACATTAGCCGCACCACAAATAACTGTAGCTCCTCTGAGTTTGCATCATATTCTTAACCCGATGGAAGTAGTTGTAGATACTATAACAGTTTCAAATGTTTCTGTAAATCCTTCTACATTAGATTTTACTGTAACTCTTGAAAACAATACTTTTCCTGAGGGAATGATTAATACAAGAGTTATTCCTAAACAAACTATCAGCGATGTTCAAAATGAAATATCACCGAAGGATAAACCTATAGATGCAGGTGGAATAAGTATTGACGGTCAGGGCGGACCTGATTTATTCGGCTATAAATGGATTGACAGCAATGATCCTAACGGACCGCAATATATTTGGGATGATATTGCCACAACCGGAACTTTAGCATCAACCTGGATACCAACGGGTACGTTTAATGCAAAAGATGAAGGATACACAGGACCCTTTCCTTTAGGATTTAATTTTAAATATTACGGTGTAAATAAAACACAAGTGTATGTAAGCTCTAATGGTTTTTTAACTTTTGGAATATTGAACTCTAATGTTTTTACAAACACGGGCATACCAAATGCCGCAGTACCTAACGACTATATTGCTCCTTTCTGGGATGATCTTGATGGAGTTTCTTCCGGTACTGTGCATTACAAACAGGATGCAAATAAATTTACTGTTCAATTTACCGGGTGGCATAAATACTCTAATACAGGATCATTAACATTCCAAATTGTACTTTATTCAAATGGAAAAATAATGTTCTATTATAAGGAGATGAACGCAACATTAAATTCTGCAACAGTTGGAATTGAAAATGCTGCGGGAAATGATGGATTGCAAGTTGCTTACAATGCAAATTATGTTGCAAACAATCTTGCTGTTAAATTTTCAGCGGAACCAGACTGGCTATCAAATAACATAAACAGCGGAACCTTGTTTAACGGTAACTCTGTTGATGTTGAAGTAACTTTCCACGCAGAAGATTATCCTATTGGTAATTATGCAATGGATTTAAAAGTTGCAAGTAATGATCCGGTAAACTCAGTTGTAACAGTTCCGGTTACTATGGAAATTGCTGTTATTCCAGTTGAGTTAACATCTTTTGTTGCAAAGAACGAAAGAAACAATGTAACACTTAATTGGGCAACGGCAACTGAGGTAAACAACAATGGTTTCCAGATTGAAAGAAAACTTAATGGTACATCCGAATGGACAAAACTTTCGTTTGTTTCAGGTAAGGGAACAACTACAGAAAGAAATAATTATTCTTATGTTGATAAGAGCTTAACGGTTGGAAAATATTCTTACCGATTAAAACAAGTTGATTTAGACGGAACATTTGAATACTCGCCAATTATTGAAGTTGATGTAAATGCTCCAAACGAATTTACTTTATATCAAAATTATCCAAACCCATTCAATCCAACCACTACGATTGAATTTTCACTTCCGGAAAAAGCTGATGTTACAATTTCTATTTACACAGCAATAGGTGAATTGATAACGACACTTGTTAACGGTACGGTTGAAGCAGGATATCAAAAAGCAAACTTTGATGCAGCAAGCTTTACATCAGGTACTTATATTTACCAGATTAGAGCTGTTGGCACCGGAAAAACTTTTGTTGATACAAAGAAGATGGTCCTTATTAAATAACGATTGATATTTTTAGTGTTTATTTCGTAGCTCAGGTCTCCAGACCTGAGCTTTCTTTTTTTACTGAAATACTAAATGTTGAAACAAGTTAAAATTGATGTAACAAAACTATTTCTTAATTTGTAAAGAATACGTGTTAGTTAACGGATGCTCGTCATTATGATTTTTAACATTTTAAACTTTCTTTTTATAATCTACTAACCCAACAATTCTTATATTTTGATCAGAAAAAATTTTTATTATTTAAAGTAACATATTACAGGCAATCTAATGTTAGGATATGACAGCGAACCGTTGATTAGTGTGGGAATTTTAAGCGATACAAAAATTAAATTTGAACTTTACGGTGATTTTAGCTCATACGGCTTTAAAAATTTTTTTAGCGGCAGGTTTGAAGCTGAATTAGTTGATGATAGAATTATCTGTAAAAGCGATAAAGATAAAATTGAAATTACAGATGAAATTATTTTTGAGCCTCAAGAACCGGATAGCGAATCTTTTCTTATTCGGGATGTGATAATCGGTGTTCAGTTTCACTGGGAACGAAAAGAAAAGCAGCGCTTTACGCACTCGCTTAAACTTATAAAAGATAGCGGCAAAATTACTGTAATAAACATTGTACCGATTGAAAAATATTTAATGAGCGTGATCTCATCTGAAATGAGTGCAAAGTGTTCTATGCAAATGTTAAAAGCTACAGCAGTTGTTTCAAGAAGCTGGCTGCTTGCGCAAATTGAAAAATCTAAACAGATAAAATCTGATCACACAAAATATAAATCGGAGTTTCAATCAGAACAAGAATTAATTAAATGGTATGATAGAGAAGATCATAAATTGTTTGATGTGTGCGCTGATGATCATTGCCAGCGTTATCAAGGGGTAACAAAAATGACTTCGGATGCGGTTAGAACGGCGGTTGAACAAACTAATGGAGTGGTTCTGCTTGAAGATCAAAAAATTCTTGATGCGCGTTTCTCAAAATCCTGCGGCGGAATTTCTGAAGCATTTGAAAATGTTTGGGAGCCGGTTAAACATCCATCGTTATCTTCAATTTATGATTATAAATTCTTTGGTGATGAATTTGATGATGATTTTACAAAAGAGGTAAATGCCGTTAAGTGGATTAAAGCAAATCCACGAGCTTTTTGTAACACTTCCGACCCCAAAATTCTAAATCAAATACTTTTGGATTATGATCAGGAGACAAAAGATTTTTACAGATGGAAGGTTGAGTTTACTCAAGCGGATATTTCGGATCTGATTAAAAGAAAAAGCGGAATTGATTTTGGAAAGATAGTTGATCTTGTCCCCATTGAGCGAGGTTTTTCATCACGGCTTGTTAAACTTAAAATTGTTGGCACAGATAAAACTTTAACAATCGGTAAAGAGCTGGAAATTAGAAGAACATTTTCAGAAACACATCTTTACAGTTCAGCTTTTTGTGTTGAAAAATTTGGTGATGTAAAAGGTGTGCCTGAAAAATTTGTATTGTACGGAGCAGGCTGGGGACATGGAGTTGGGCTTTGTCAAATTGGCGCCGCCGTTATGGCTGAACAAGGTTATCAGTTTGATGAAATTGCCACTCACTATTTTAAAGGCGCAGAATTAAAGAAAATTTATTAAAGCATTTAAGTTTTAGAAATGTTCGGTTGAAAATTAATTATAGATGAAAATATTTTATTCTTGTTTATCAAAAAGCTGGGGCGGAATGGAAATGATTACATTAACTTTCATTCGCAAGCTGCTCGAAAGAAATTTTCGTGTGGAGCTTTTGTGTATTGAAGAATCCCGGATGCAAATTGAAGCAAATAATCTGGGAATAATAATCCATCCTGTAAGGGCTTCCGGCTATTTACATCCATTTACTACTTTAAAAATTTCTTCGCTCATAAAAAAAAACAATTACGATCTCATCCACACTCAGGCTTCAAAAGATCTTTGGCTGCTTGTGCCGGCACTTAAAATTGCCCAATCTATAATTCCGTTATTTTTAACAAAACACATGGGTTCTTTTATAGTTAAAAAAGATTTTATGCATCGATTTCTTTATGAGCGAGTAACTAAAGCTTTTGCGATAAGCACTGTAATAAAAAATAATCTTATGGATACAACTCCATTGGTGCCGGATAAAATTGAATTACTTTACAATGGTGTAGATGTTGAAAAATTTAATCCTGAAATTGCCAAACCAGAAAGCATAAGAAAAGAGTTTAAAATAAATGAAAACGAAATTGTGATTGGAATGATTGCAAGGTTTAGTCCTGGCAAAGGGCACGAAGAGTTTTTAGAATCTGCAAAAATTCTTTCATCAAAATTCAGCAATTTAAAATTTATTGTAGTTGGTGAAGCAAGCCGCGGCGAAGATGAATATGCAAACAGTATAAAAAGCTTGGCAGAAAAATTTGAGATTAGGAATATTATTTTTGCAGGATTTAGAATCGATACGCCCGATGTTCTTTCTGCGTTTGATATTTTTATTTTTCCATCGCACGCGGAAGCTTTTGGACTTGCGCTAATAGAAGCTATGGCGATGGAGAAACCATCAGTTTGTGCAAATGCAGATGGTGTGCTTGATATTGCTGTTGACGGCAAAACAAATTTGCTTTTCCAAAATAAAAATGCGGATGATCTTGCAGCAAAAACAGAGCAACTTATCGTTGATAAAAATAAAAGATTATTAATGGGTAAAGCTGCAAGAGAGCGTGTATTAAAAAACTTTGATATTGAAATTATAACTGACAAAACAATTCAATTTTATAATCAATCAATAAATGAAAAATAATTTATATGAAAACATTATCTGATGATAAAATTATTAAGAACCTGATTGATGAAAATGATTTTTCGGATGCAGCAAAGAGATTATTTGATATCCAAAAAGAGCAATGGCAAATGCTTAAAACAGGTGTTCAATCACTTGCAACTGTAAAATCAAAATCATTTCAGTTCGATGGATTTAAAATTAAAGCTCAGTTTAATGCTGGCAGAATGGCATCAACATCCGCTAAAGTTGATCCGAAATCTATAAGTGAAAGAAAATGTTTTTTATGTATAGAAAACCTCCCTGAAGAGCAAAAAGGAATTTTGCACCACGATAAATACATTATACTTTGTAATCCTTTCCCAATCTTTCCAACGCATTTTACTTTAACTCATAAAGAACATCAGCCGCAAAGAATTTTGGATACTTTTTCCGATATGCTGGATTTGAGTAAAGCTCTTTCAAAACACTATTCAGTTATTTATAATGGACCAAGATGCGGAGCTTCTGCACCGGATCATTTACATTTTCAAGCTGGTAATAAATACTTTATGCCGATTGATGATGAATTTCATCAAATTAAAAATGAATATGGCAGAGAAATTTTTGAAGATGATAATCTTTCTGTTTTTGCGATTGATGATGGTTTAAGAAAATTTATTT
Source organism: Ignavibacterium sp. (assembly GCA_018059515.1). GTDB lineage: Bacteria > Bacteroidota > Ignavibacteria > Ignavibacteriales > Ignavibacteriaceae > IGN3. The sequence continues at coordinate 21,105 of JAGOXU010000007.1, read as the reverse complement.
CTATTGAAAGTATTGATAAGGAATTAGTTGTAAATACGTTTAATAATTTTTATAAAATATATTCCGAATTGATGAATGAAGAACAGGAGCCAATGATTAATTTTGTTTCTTTTTATGAAGAAGAATATGGTTGGCGTATAATTATATTTCTAAGAGCAAAACATCGTCCATCAGTTTTCTTTGCAGATGATGAAAATAAAATGCTTGTAAGTCCCGCTGCTATAGATTTAGGCGGCGTTTGTGTTTTTCCGAGGGAAGAAGATTTTAACCGCATAACGAAAGAACAGATAGAATCTGTATTTAAAGAAGTTTTTGTGGATAGGGGAATACTTAAAGAGTTGTTAAATAAGTTAAAACAATCATTATAAAACTGTAGAGACATTGCATCCAACGCCTTTACAATCTTCACTCATTCTTTTCCCTGGCTCATTAACTGTTCAAAGAATTCCATGTTAGGTGAAGCAGAATTTGAAATTATAATTTTTATAATTGCTGTTAGAGGTACGGATAGAAGCATTCCAACAATTCCCCAGACGTAACCCCACACTAGAACAGACAGTAAAATTAAAATAGGATTTAAATTTAGTCGTTTACCCATTATCATTGGCTCTGCAACATTAAACGCAAGTGTTTGGATTCCTGCCAATAAAACGAGTACAAGCAGCATTGTTCCAACAGAATCAAACTGAACTAAAGTAAACAGAACCGGAAACACAAGAGCTGCAGCAGAACCAATCGTTGGAATAAAATTAAAGAGGAAAACAAACAATCCCCAAACAATAGGAAAATCAACTCCGATAATTGATAGAACAACGGTGGTTATGATTCCCGCAGTTAAATTAACTCCAACTTTTGTAAGTATGTATCGCTGAATTTGCTCCGTGATTTTTTTGAAAGTTGTTTCAAGCTGCTGCTCACGTAATTTTTTTTCGTGTTCCAACCCATCTAAAAGTTTTTGTTCTTCAACTGCATTATCAGAATGGTTAAAACTTTTTTTTAATTTTTTTAGTTGGGGGCTAACTCTTTTATAAACATATCTATGCTTTATAGCTTCAAAGATTGTTTTGTTACCGGAAAGAACAAACACAAAAAAGAACAATACAAATAACACATTGCCAAGTAAAGAAATTGTAGAAGAAAATAATCCCCCGGCTATGTCTTTAATATTTAAACTTGCAAGCGCCTTGTCGATTGAAAACTCTGTAAAGAAAGGATCCGTCAGCCCCAAAGAAACTGAAGTGCCTTTAACCATTTCACTAAGTTTATCAGCATAAAAAGGCAAGCTTTCATTAAATTGAAAAAATGAATCGACAACTACTCTGCCGACTCCGTAAAACAAACCAAACGTAATTATAAGATCAAGCAGAATAATAAAGAGCATTGGTACTTTTTTATTTTGCATCCAATTATTAAAGGGTGCAAACAAAAAATATAAAAAAACTGCAATTACCAAAGGAATAAAAATATTGCTCAGTTCTTTTAAGACAATTCCAATTACAACTAATCCGATAATTGTAATAAAAAATTTTATTGTTCCGTCTGTTTTGCGCGCCATGATTTTTCCTGTTGCTAATAACTGTGATATAATTAAATAGACTCCAATCTTATCTAAAGCACCACCATTGTCATCCTGTCCGCCGCGGCGGATTTTCGAAGGATGACCGTAACTTTTATTAAAGTGATGTCACACTTCGACAGGCTCAGCGTGACATTGAATATCCAAAATTCTAAAAACTATTTCTTTTCTAGCCCGCTTGGTGTTTGCGGAGTTGATAACAAATGCTCAAACAATTCCCAGCGCTTTGCCGGATTATTTTTTGCTCCACCGTTTCGTTCGATATAATTTTTAACGATATCCATTCCAAGATTATAATTTATCACGTAGCTTCTGTACTTCTCGATAAAAGAAACATATTTATCTGCACTATCCTTTGTGCGCAGCGCATTTCTTTGAAGCCACTCTACAGTTTGCTCACGTGTCCACATTCCATCAAGAAAGTTTCTTGCCGCTTCGTTACCGGAATAACTGAAGTTTTTTTGCAATTCTAAAACCTTGTAATAAAGTTCTGCATCTTCAGGATTTAATCCTGCAAGAGGAAACAAAATTTCCCTCTCAAATTTAATTCTTTCATCACCCGGAAAAGCTACTTCGACACCGTAATTAGCTGTTCCTTCTGCTACCAATGATTGTGGCGAAAATAAAGCATAAACTTCAAACTCAACCCAGCCGTGCTTTTTTGCAAGATTGGACTCCAACAAAACATTATAAACATGATGTCCGGGGTAACCTTCATGTGCGGCAAGATCAACAGCGCGATCTATATAAATTGGTAAATCAGTGTTTACTTGAATTACACTGTAATAATTCCCTTTGTACCAATTATATGCACCCCAGGGTTTCTCTTTTACATATTCAACTTTAAATGATTCTTCTTTTGGAAGTTTTATGTGTTTGAGAGTTTTTGTTCTGCATTCGCTTATTGCAGCATCAAAAACATCTTTAAGTTTTTCTGTCGGGATGATAAACTTAGATTTAAAATCATTTAATCTTTTTGCAACATCTCCTTTGCCGGGTAAAATTTTATCAAGCTCTTTAATTGCCGATTGAAAATATTCATCACCATGAGTTGGAGCAGAGGCGTCATAAAGTGCTTTTGTTTCTTCATCAAACGGAAGCAGCACACCATTTAACATAAATATTTTTGTTTTGCATGCAAGAAGTTGTTTGTAAAGATATCGAAAACGAAGTGTTTCCAATTCATCAGCCTTATATGAGCCTAATGATTCAAGTTCATTTAAGAGTTCATCTGTTTTAGATGACAACGTTTTAAAGGCAGTTGAATCAAACTTCAATTCAGATTTTAAGTTACTTCGCCATTCTTTCGGTCCGTAGTAGGCATCAACAAAATCAGCATCATACTGTCCAATGTTTAAAACAAGTTTTACATAATCTTCTGCTATATTATTCATTTTTAACTCTAAATCAGTTGGAATAATACTTTCCTTTTTTTCAGTGCAAGAAATCAGAATTAATCCTGAAATTACTATTGATAAAACCTTATTCACTTTTCATCCTGTTCTTTCTTGCATCAATAAAAGATTTAACAGCTAAAATTAAAAACACTAAACATAGCACAGCCATTATTGCTTGAACTGTTACAGCAGCAGGTCTAGTTGTTTCTGTACCCCCGAGCATTTTGAAAAATTTAAATAATCCACTTACTGTACCTGCAAATCCAAGTAATGTTAAAACGGCGGCGCCGTGCATTGCGTGCTTTAAATATTTTTCATTCAGTGCAAGCCATCCCAAAATTAACATTGGTATTCCCAAAAAAGTAGGAATAAGTGCAGTAATACTTTCACTGCTTATTCCAAAGTATCCGTATAATCCTATTACAATAAATATTACACCGTAAACGATTGTTAGCTTAGCCATTGTAACTCCATAAATTTATTTGTTTACACTTAGAATTTAATAAAAGGGAAGGAAAGATAGATAGAATAAATCTGTTAGGCTTGATGTAGTAATGAATTTATTTCTGATTCAAGCTTTGTGAGATTATCGGATTTTATTTTCCAAAGTATTTCATAATCAATTCCAAAATAATCATGTACAAGAACGTTTCTAAAACCAATAATACCTACCCAATCAATTTGATTATGCTGATCCTGAAAATTTTTCGGAAGTTTATTTGCAGCCTCACCAATAATTTCGAAATTTCTGACTACGGCATCCTTTGTTTTCTGATCATTCATAAAATCATCAAAAGATAAGTCAGAAGTATAAGATAGAATATTATGCAAAGCCTCAAGAATATCCTGCAATAAAAGTTTAACAGATCTTTTAGACATAAATCAAATCTTCTTTTATCTCATTAAAATATTTTTCTTTAATGCCTTTGCGAGAAACCAGGTCTACTTTTCTGTTAAGTATTTTTTCTAATTCGAGGCAAAGATGGATAAACTGCATTCCCACGGGATGATCAAACTCAACCATAATATCAATATCACTATTCTCATTATCCTCTGATCGACTTACAGAACCAAATAAAGCGAGGGTTTTGATAGGATAATTTTTAAGCAAAATTGGTTTTGCTTTTTTTAATGTATTTATTATCGTTGAAAGGGAACTCATTTCTTAATTCCTAAAAAGTAATATATTTAACATAGCTAATAATGTTTTGTACTTCAAGAATTTATTTGATTTGTAAAATCATATATTCAATTCCATCAACATTTAGAGAAAGTTTGTCGATTTTAACTTCAAACTCTTTTCCACTTACCAAATCTTTCGCTTTGCTTATTTTATACATTTTCGGCAAAATCAGTTCAACTTTTTGTTGATTAGGATTTTTATTTACGATTGTTAGTATTCTTTCATTCATATCAGATCTTAAGTACGCATAAATATTTTCATCTGATTGAAGGGTTAAAAAGTCTCCGTATCGCAGAGCTGAATGTTCTTTTCTTATATGGATTAATTTACTTACATCTTCAAAAGTTTGTTTTTCATTATCATTAAGTTCATCATCAAATCGCATCATTCTTCTATTATCGGGATCAGCAGCGCCGGTCATTCCAATTTCATCGCCGTAATAAATTATTGGTACACCGGGAATTGTTAAAATATATGCAAGGTGTAATTTTAGTTTATCATAACTTTTAGGATCATCAACTTGCGGCGGATTATTCCATGCAAAATCTACAGCACGCCCATCATTAATTTCAAGATCGCCATCTGCATAAGCCATATAACGGATTTTATCATGGCTATCCATAATGTTGCCCATTAAATTATTGTATCCAAAAACCTGAAAACTTTTTTGCATTTGATAATCAAGTAATTTGAATGAAGCATTTTCATCGAGAAAAGTTGGAACCGCAACATCATAAAGATTAAAATTAAACTGCGCACTTAGCTGCCCGTTATTTACATAAGAAGCTATCATATCAATTCCGCCGAAAGATTCACCAATCTGATAAACTTCTTTATTCTGTGGTATGCCAATTTCCTTCTTTAATTTTTTTGTAAGCAAACGCCAAAACTCATTTGGAACGTGTTTAACAGCATCGTGCCGGAATCCATCTGCACCGGTAACTTTTAACCACCAAACTGCATTGTCAGTCATAAACTCAAGTGCTTCGTAAGAACTTACAAAATCAAACGAAGGCATATAAGGTTCAAACCAGGTTGTTAATCTGTACTCATCCCACAAACGCAAATTTAATCTGCCGTTTGGTAAATTGTAAGTACCAAACCAATCGCGATGATCTTTCCACATCCAATGTTCTGAATGAACATGATGAGCAACATAATCTAAATAAACCTTTGAATTATTTTGATGTGCGATATCAATTAGCTTTTTTACTAAACTCATATCACCAAAGTGTTCTTCAACTTTGGTGGAAGAAGTTGGCCAGTAGCCGTGATAACCAGTGAACCAGCGATGCGGTGCGGGATATTCACGATACGCATTATTAGTATTATCTACAATTGGAGAAATCCAAAATGCATTTACTCCAAGTTTATTAAAATATCCGTCTTCCATTTTATTTATGATACCTTGCAGATCGCCGCCTTGATAATTTGCAGGAGTGAAGAGTGAATCGTGAACAATGGGATTATTGTTTAATTTATCACCATCGCTAAAACGATCAATCATTAAACTGTAAATAATATTATCATTTAGTGTTTGATAATCAGAATTACCAATTAAATTTCCATTGTAAAGTTGAACAGTTTGAATATTACTGTTTTTCCCCATCCGATTAACAGCCAACCGAATCGAATGATGATCCTTTAACATTTTACCTTTTGCTGTTAAAATAATTTCCCTGCCATTTATCTGAATAAGTTCTTCGGGAAATTTTTGATTATCAAAAAGAGCGATTACGTTTTCTTTAGAAACCAAATTACTTCGATCAACATTCTCGAAATAAAATTTTAGCTTTAAATCAGTTTTACTTTTTTCTGATCCGATTATGTGTAAAAACATTTTATCTTTTGCTGATTCCTCAATTATTCTAAGCGAATTAAAATCACCCATTCCGTTTGATACTTTATCCGGATTAGCAGGATCAACAACCTCACGTTCATCCACAAAAAACTTGTACTCATATCTTCCGGGATCAAGTGGAATTTCAATTTCAAGTATGCCATCATCATTTGTGTCTTTCATCGGAAGGCTTCGTCTATCCCAGCTATTAAATTGTCCGAATAAGCTAACCTGCTTTTCACCAATTTGCGGCTTATATGTAAAAAGATATTTGTTGCTTTTTGTTAGCTTAACTGGAATTTGAAAAATCTCTCCATTTAGTTTAAATGAAACTAATTCCATACCGGAAAAATTATTTTTTGGAGTGAACGAAACTTCCATTGTTGATTTATCATAACTTGCGGTTATATTCTTGCTGGATGAAAACTCAACATTATAATTCTCAGAATAAAAAATATCGCTTATTAAAACTTTTGTGGGTTGATCTTGTAATAAGTTTATTGGCTGGATTAAATCGTGTATTGTCTGTGAATAATTTATTGAAATTAAAAACAGAGATGTAATTAAAAATCTTATTAACATTTGGTTATCCTAAAAGTGATTGTTCAATTGTTTTGTTACTGAATTGTTAAACCCGGGTTTTAAATACCCTTTGTACATTTTTTCTAAAGCAAATTTACCACAAAGAGATGAAAAGAATAAATGTGAAAAGCAATGTTTATTTTAAATCTTTAACATCATCAAGGTAATAGCAATGATTATGCTTTGTCATTCCGATTTTAGGATAATATTCAACTGAGGTGGGCGCTGAAAGAAGAATCAGTTTTGCTTGTGGAGTTTGCTTTTTAGTTTCTTCAATTAATCTTTTTCCGATTCCTTTTTTCTGAAATTTTAAATCAACAGCAAGATCGGAAAGGTAATTACAGTAAACAAAATCAGTAACAGAACGGGCAACACCAATCAATCTGCCATTTAATCTTGCGGTAACAATCAAGTTTGCATTGTTACACATCGAAGAAATTCTCTGTTCGTCATTCACAGGTCGGCGTTCTGCAAGAGAGCTGTTTTTAAGCACCTCAACAAACTCAGAAACATCAAGAGATTTTTCAACCGCATAAATTATTTCGTTCATAACTTTATCCTGTAAATAAAAAAAAGCGAAGAACAATCACTCATCCTTCGCTTAAATCTAAAATATCAATCCAGATTATAAAGCGTTATCTTTTGCAGCTTTAGCTATTCTAAATTTTAATACTCTCTTTGCAGGGATAACCATTGTAGCGCCTGTAGCTGGGTTTCTTCCCATTCTTTTTTTGCGGTTTACTACAACTAATTTACCTAAACCAGGAATTGTGAAAGCTTTCTTAGCTTCTTTGTAAGCTAAAGCTACGAACTCATCTAAAAACTCACCAGCAAACTTTTTAGTTACGCCGGTCTTCTTTGCCATATGATCAAGAATTTGACCTTTGGTCATTGGTTTGGCTGCTGCCATATTTAGCCCTCTCTTATAATTTATGAATGTTGTTTATTTACAAAGTGAAAATAAATATATTTTATTTCAAAAGAAAAGAATTCCTAATAAAAAATATTTTTATATGCTTAGTTCACTCCCATAAACTGAGGGTACAATCAACCAGCAATCTGTCTTATGCAGCGTAATTAGTTTTGATGTACATTTGTTAATTCATTATTTTAATCTTTAATTAAAAATGGTTTAGTAAGATTTTATATGTTCAGGATAATTTTATTTTTTTTTACCATAACTTCTGTGGCTGTAACTGCACAAGTTCAAGATTCATCATCCCAGGAAATAAAAATTTATTCTGATTCCCTTGCTTATAAACCCGATTCACTTTTCGCAAGCGATTCTTTATCTACAATTCTTCAGCGAGATTCAATCGCACCTATTTATGCAAATGCTCTTACAGAAAAAAGTTTTATTATTAAAAATTCTGAATTGTTAAAACTTGAGTATCAATACTCAGGTGATTATTTAAGAGCATTTCCACTTACATTTATTAAAGATTTAGGTTTTACAGGTCAGACTAACGAAACATTTTTATACGGTGTTGGAAATAATGCAATAAGTTTTTTGATGGACGGAGTTTCTTATAATAATAGAAATTCAAACTCGTTAAACCTTAATCTTATACAAAGTGAAGATGTTGATTCGATAGAAATTATTCCGTTACCGCGTGGATTTCTTTATAGTGCATACAACAATCCTGTAAGCGTAAATTTTATAACAAAAGATTTTATTCAAGCACAACCATACACCCGTATCCGATTTTATCAAGGCGCAAACAGAGATATGATGTTTGATGGAAGTTTTAATGCAATGGTGCTAAACAAACTAATTGCCTCGTTTGATGTTACAAACAGAATATTTGATGGAACTTACACAAACAGCGACTACTCAATTTGGCAGGGAAAAATAAAACTAAAATATTTATTGTCTAATGATGTTAATATCATCGCATCATACAACTACAACGATTATAACGCCGGTTACAGCGGCGGAGTTAATCTTGATAGCGTTTTTGCGCGTGTTGATAATGTTTTATATGATTTTAGATCAGCACAGATGTTTTATCCTAATGGAGAGTTAAAAACGTTAACTCATCTGCCAAGATTAAGATTTTTAATAAAACCAACGGAGTGGTTGAAAACAGATGCAAGTTTATATTTTCTTTTTAACAGATATGAGAAAAATACTGTTGCAAACGATTATGCAGAAGATAAAGTTTATGGATTAAATTTACGTAATGATTTTGATTACAGTGTTTTTAAGTTCCAGCTAAATGTTGATTACGAAAAAAGAAACTCATTCATAAGTAGAACATATTTTAGCAAAATAGATTCCATTTATTATTTTAATACTGCAGATTCGGAAATCAATTTGTTTTCAGTATCAGGAATAGTTTCTGCAAATATTAATGATAGTACCTTTATCCCTTCTGTTTTTTATAAAACATCATCACTGAGTCGAACCTCAAATTCCCAATGGCAAAACACTTTAGTTGAAGATTTTAGCAGCAGTGGGTTAGGGGTTGATGTATTGATTCTGTTTAAATCAAAACTTGGATTTTATTTTGGATCCTCGATATTTCAATTATCTAACTTAAGCGATTCTAAATATGCTCAAATTGAATTAGGTGCAAAGTATTCAAATGAGTTTTTATCGGCAGATGTAAAATATTTTATTAATGAATACAGCTATGATTTTTATACAGGCGGAGTTTTCTTTGATTATATAAAGTATGGAAATTTAAAGGGTCTTGGTTTAAATCTTACATTTAATTATTGGAAGTTATTTTTAAATTCAAACTCATCTTTGTATTCATCTTTGAGCGATAAAGTAACTGGCGTTCCGGAATTTCAAACACAAACAGGATTATACTTTAAAGATATTTTGTTTAATAACAATCTTGATTTGAAAACAGGTTTTGTTTTTTATTACACGGGAAAGAATAATGTTTTTACTAATGAAAATGGATTGTTAGAAGTTCCATCATCAAATAAATTAGATTTTACACTTGCAGGCGAAATACAAAAAACTGCAATTGTATATTTCTTGTGGCAAAATCTTTTGGGTAATGATTATTATATAACACCTTACTATCCAATGCCATCGCGGAGCATAAGATTTGGTGTGGCGTGGGAAATGTTTAACTAAAATTGTCATTAAGTTGTCTTAAAAGTCGAAAATTTAGTCATTCCCGTGAAAACGGGAATCCACAAAACTTAAAACAAAATAGATTCCCGCTTTAGCGGGAATAACAAAAAGTAAAAACTACAAACTCAACATCTCTTTAAACTTAACGGCTTGTCTTCGCGAAACTTCAATTTTATGTCCGCCTTTAAGTTTTGCAAGTAATCCACCGTTTAACCAAGGTTCAATATTTTCAACCCATTTAAGATTGATTATATGTTTTCTGCTTGCACGGAAAAAAGATTTACGGTCTAATCTTTCATCAAGATAATTTAATGTTCTTAAAATTAGGGGTTTATTTTCATCAAAAAATAATCGAACATAATTTCCTTCTGATTCAAATAATCTAACTTTTTCTAATTTTACAAACCAGCATTTTTCTCCGTCTTTAACAAACACCTGGTCTTCAGCCGTTAAAGTTTCTTGTGATAATCCGTGAGATTTATCTTTGCGCCTTCCTTCGATTACTTTTTTTATTGATTCTTCTAATCGTGCAGGCTCTATAGGTTTTAAAAGATAATCGAGTGCATTGTATTCAAAAGCCTTTAGTGCGTATTCATCATAAGCAGTAGTAAAAATAACTTTTGGAACGCTGTCTAATTCTTCTAATAAATCGAATCCTGTTTTGCCTGGCATTTGAATATCCAAAAAGATCACATCCGGATTTAGCTCGGATATTTTATTGTGCGCATCATCCGCGTTTACCGCTTCACCCACAATTTCAATTTCTTTAAAAGGTTCCAATAATCTTATCAGCTCAGTTCGAGCCAATCTTTCATCATCTATTATTAATGCTTTCATAAGTTTAACCTCCTGACGGTATTTTAAGCTTAGTAAGAACTGTGTTATTGTTTTCGTTTGTTAGCGATAGAGAAGCGTGCTCACCAAAGAGAAGTGATAGCCTGTGTTTAGTATTGCTTACACCAAAACCACTTGAATTTTTTAATGCCACTTCATCAAACTTACCACTGTTTCTAATTTCGATAATAAGATTTGAATCAACTACTTTTGCATCCACATCAACTTTACCCCCGGCAGTCATTTTTGAAACTCCATGTTTGATTCCATTTTCAACAAGTGTTTGCACCATCATCGGTGGGATTTCAATTCTATCTGCATCAGGTGTTGATTGGATTTTATAATTAAGGCGTTCTTCAAATCTAATTTTTTCAAGGTCAAGATAATCTTGTATTGTTTTTAATTCTTCTGCAAGCGGAACCGTCTCTGTTCTTTCAATCTTTAAAGTATATCGCATAAGATTTGAAAGTTTTGTAATTGCATCCTTTGCCTTTTGCGGATCTTCTTCAATCAATGCGCGAATGCTGTTCATCGCATTAAACATAAAATGCGGATTTAACTGTGCCTTTAAAGTTTTCAGTTCAAAATCTTTTACAGCGGCTTCAAAAATTAATGTTTCTATTTCTGCTTTTTTAGAATTTTCAAAATAGTGAATTGCAAAATAGATCAATGACCAAACAAGCATTATGCTGGTTGTATTTAAAATGTTTGCAAGAATAGTTGCAATTATGTTTTTTGAGTGGCGTTCAACTTCTAATAATTGTCCGGAAAAATAAACGGGAATATAAATTACAGCTCCAATAATTAGGCTTGCAATTAAAATTCTTGGAATAATTTTTTTAAGCGGAAGGTTAGTCCAGTTATTTTTTTTGATATAAACACGATAAAGATGAGAAAAAATAATTCCATATAAACCTAAAAGTGCCCATAGGATTATTCTGTTTAACGGAATCGCTTCAAAGGATGAAATGATAAGTAAGTTTACAATTATATATAAACCCCAGCCGGATGCTTGGGAAATCCAGTATAGATTTCTTCTTTTCAAAGTATCGATAATCTCACTTTTAGTTTCAGGTTTATCTTTACCAAAATTTACTTCTGTATTAAGTGTAGCAGAATTCATATCAAATATAATCTTAACCTTTATAAAATAGAATCATTTTTTGTTTTACGCCGGCAACTTATCGGGATGAGCAGATAGAAGTAGAATATTTTTTATAGGTGGTAAAGAAATGTGATGGATGGAAAAATATTAGAAATTATTTTAAGCTCAACAACTACGTCAGTCTGAGCGAAGTCGAAGACGGAATTTAATTGTAGTATAACATTGAGCGGAAGTTTTCTACTGGCACACAGGTTCAAGATTAATATTTATAGGAATGGTCACGCTTCGACTTCGCTCAGCGTGACGTTAGACAAAAATTTAGACATGACGTATTTTAATAAAATAAACTAAAGAGAAATTATATCATTATAAATTATAAACGCCATTAACAGAAGCAAAAGTACAAGTCCCGTATTTTGAATTGCCATTTTAATCTTAATCGGAATTTCTCGTTTGATTACTGCTTCAACAATTATCATTACTAAATGTCCACCATCCAAAACAGGGAAGGGCATTATGTTTAAAATTGCTAAACTTAAACTGAGTAATGCAAGAAAATATAGAAAACTTGAAATACCGGAATCGGCTGATTTTGCTGCTATTTGTGCAATCTTAATTGGACCACCGAATGCTTTTTTAAACTCCACATTACCTGTAAAAACTTTTCCAAGCATAGAAAAAGTTAATGCGGTCATCTTTTCAATATCTTTCCAACCATAATAAACAGATTCAAACGGTCCGTAGGTTTTCATCTGTGTTTCGCCCATAAATACAGTAGCAATATGGACTCCAATCTTTGAATCACTTCCGGGCGTAACAAAAATATCTTCTGTCTGTTTATTTCTTTCAACAGTAATCTTTAATTCTTTGTCTTTGTTTAATGAAATAATATTTGTTGCTTGCTGGGCGTTGTAAAGTGATTCATCATTTATTCCAAGTAAAATATCTCCGGCTTTTATTCCTGATTTTTCTGCTGGCGAATCTTTTACAACTTCATCAATTGCAGGTTTAACACCTTTTGGAATTAAGTACGCACCTTTTGTTTCATCTTCTGGAATTAATTTTCTGTTTACAGAAAGGTTTTCTTCTTTGCCATCGCGTAAAACTTTTACATTAATATTTTCGCCGAGCGTATTGATAAAAATTTCTGCACGTAAATCTTCCCAGGTGTCAACTTTTTTATTATTAACACTCAAAATTTTATCACCACTTACAAAGCCGGATTTTGCTGCTAAGCTTCCATCTTCAACATAAGCTAAGGTTGTAGTTGGTGTGATTGGTTTACCTTGAAAGAAATTAGCGCCCCAGAAAATCAGCCAGGCAAGCATAAGATTCATAAACACCCCAGCCGTGATTACAAATATTTTTGCCCAAACAGGTTTTGCACGGAATTCATAAGGCTGCGGTTCTTTATCTGCAAAACTTACATCTCCGCTTTCATCAACCATTCCGGCTATTTTTACATAACCACCAAGAGGCAATAAACTTAATCTATAATCTGTGTGTCCTTCGCCATCAAAATCTTTTGGCAGCTCACCGAAAGAAAATCCGGATTTACGATTCCATCCGAACAATCTTTTGCCAAAACCGATTGCAAAAACATCAACGCGCATGCCGCTAAGTTTAGCTGCGGCAAAATGTCCGAACTCGTGTATAAAAACTAAAATGCCAATTGTAATGGCGAAATAAATAATATAATCCATATATTGAGGGGCTCCTTATCTAAATAATCTTTTAATCTAACTTATAGCAAACCGTTAAAACGGTTAGACAATTTTTGATTTCCTGCTAACCCCTGACTTAAGTCAGGGGTTAATGAAACTACTAAAAACTTAAACCGATTTATCGGTTTACCAAAACCCTAATATAAAGAACTAACCAATTCTCTGGTTACTCTATCACACTCAAAAATTGTATCAATATCGGGATCAGAATGATTTTCAATTTTATCTAAAGCATTTTTAATCAAATCAGAAATTTGAGAGAACTTTATTTTTTTATTTATAAACTTATCAACAGCAATTTCATTTGCGGCGTTCAAAATGCATGGTGCGGTTCCTCCGGCTTTAAGAACTTCAAACGCTAAACCTAAACATTCAAATTTATTAAAATCCGGCTCAAAAAAAGTAAGATTATTTATAGCCGGCAAATTAGTGCGATTAAATCCATTACTAAATCTTTCAGGAAAAGTAAGCGCATATTGTATCGGCAATTTCATATCAGGTAAACCAAGCTGCGCCTTAATTGATCCATCCACAAACTGAACCATTGAATGAATTATTGATTGCGGATGAACAACAACATTAATTTTATCAGCAGGCAATCCAAATAACCAATGTGCCTCAATAACTTCAAGACCTTTATTCATCATTGTTGCGGAATCAATTGTAACCTTGCTTCCCATTTTCCAGTTTGGATGATTTAACGCTTCATCAACAGTAGCATTTTCAAAAAACGATTTATCTTTGTTCAGAAACGGTCCGCCCGAAGCTGTTAAGATTAGCTTTTCAACTTCGTTAAGATTTTCACCAACCAAGCATTGATAAATAGCGGAATGTTCTGAATCAACAGGAATTATTTCCGCAGAATTTGCTAAAATAAGTTTTGTAACAAGTTCGCCGGCAACAACAAGCGTTTCTTTATTTGCAAGCGCAATTCTTTTACCGCGTTTTATAGCTTCCAACGTTGGAGCTAATCCAGCAAAACCTACTATTGCTCCGAGCAAAACATCATAATCTTTTTCGATAGCTACTTTTAATAATCCTTCGTTTCCTGAAAAAACTTCGCACAAATTACCTATGTTAGTTTTAAGCTCTTTAGCTTTGGATTCATCTGTAACAACTACAAATTCCGGATTAAATTCTTTTATCTGCTTTTCTAAAAGATCAATTCTTGAGTTTACCGATAATCCCACAACACGAAATTTATCGGGGAAATTCCTAACAACATTAAGCGCATTAATGCCAATAGAACCGGAAGAGCCTAAAATTAAAATTTTCTTCATTTTCTTATAATTTAAAGGTTAAAACTATCAAAGTATGAGAAGATTAGCAATGTAATATGCAGTTGGCTGTGATGCGGATTTTGGAGGTTCAATAAAAAAAGCCAACCACCTTTTAAGATGATTGGCTTAATTAATTTAAATGTTAAAAATGTTAATACGTTACATTAAACGTTTGAACACCATCAGCAGTTGAAGTGTAAACAGTAACTTTTACAGTATGTGCAACACCAGTTTTTCCTGAAACATATTCAACTAAATAACTGTTGGCAAGTGCACCCGCAACAGGTAAATCTTTTAGATTCAAACCAGAAGCATCTTCCGGAATGTATTTAATTGTTCCGCCAGTACATCTTGAAATTGCAGCAGGTTCTTCATTGTATTGATTCCAATAAGTACTATTATAATAAGTTGTATCGCCGCTAAAGACAGTATGCACGGTTGCTTTACCGCTTAATAAACCACACCCAACAGCATTTGTCCATTCAACACCATTTGATTGAGTTGGTTCATCAGTAAACATAACCATAACTCTTTGTGCACCGGATCTCCAACCGTAAACACTATCTGCAAAAATTGCTGCCATAACCCCGTTTTCATCTCCAGCATAACCAAAATTATCAGCTCTGGTTGTTAGAGCTGCACTATCTGGTCCAGCAAAATACATTGTTCTACTGGTACCGGTATTGCGATCTAAATAAGAGCTTAATGTTTGTGCATTTGTAAAGTTTATTCCGCCATTAATATCGCCGCTAACAGAAAAACCCACAACAGCAAATTTAACATCCAAACCACTTGCCTGTAAGTAAGTTGCAAAGTCTATAATACTTTTAGCAACAGAATCAGCTTCCTGTCCCATACTTCCGGAATTATCAACAAGAAATACTACATCAGCAGTTAGTACGTTTCCGGTTCCAACTTTTGAAACTTTTAAACCCTTTACAACTCCATCTTCTTGCACAAAAATGTTAGAAGCAGCAGGGTTGCTTGCATTATATGATAATGCTAAAGGTTGATTTGTTGTTGGATCAATTAAACCAAGTAAGTTTAATTTAACACGACTGCCAGCAGTTGTAAAAGATGCTGATGGCAATACGTTGTTTTTTGTAGGAGTAGGAACAGTTACACCAGTTGGATCGCCAGGAATATCTGAAGTATCCGCTGGGTCTTCAGTTGTATCACACGAAAAATAAACGAGTGATGTAAACACTAACGCGAGAATTAATAGAAGTTTACGCATTATAGTTAGTCCTTTTATTGTTAATAGATAGTTATTTGTATTAAATATTTGCTCAATTTCAATTGTTAATATAAACCTTAGCGTACGAAAAGTAAAACTTACCTTTCAAATAATGGTTGTTTTTTCCTAAAAAGATTGCAAAATCTTAAAAAGGAATAGGTTTCTACTTAAAATACGCCCAGTTGAGGTTATCTTATTTATCTGATTGATATATAGTAACAAATATTATTCCAATATTATTTTAGGTGTGCGGAAACATTTTATTGTTTTTTACATCTATTAAATAAGTAACAGAAATAAATTTGCAGGCAGAAGAAAATAAAATAATTGAGTTTACGCTTCTTTTTAGCAAGCATAAGAGAAGAGTTTACAATTATGCATTAAAAATGCTTGGTGATAAAATGCATGCAGACGATGTTGTTCAGGATGTTTTTATAAAACTTTTTGAACATCTCAATACTATACAAAACAAGCAGAGTGTTCAATTCTGGTTATTTAAAACAGCGAGAAATGAAATTTTATCTTTTTACCGAAGTACAAAAAACAAAAAGCTAATAACAAACTCAGTTGATATGAATGAGATTGAAATTGAATCACCATTATTGCTTGCTGATGAAATTGAAAACAAAGAACTGAGCAAATTGATTTTAACAGAGCTTGATTTAATGAATGAAGATTTTAAAGAAGTATTTGTGTTAAAAGAATATTCCGGTTTAAGCTACAAAGAAATTGCTTCTTTGTTGGATATTGATGACGAGCTTGTAAAAAGCAGGCTGTATAAAGCACGGCAAAAGTTAGTTAATAAAATTTCAAAATTAATTGAGTGAATCAACGGCGTGTCATTGCGAACCCCGATTTTTCCTGTCGGCAGACAGTTCGTCGAGCGAAGCAATCTGTTAATTTTATAAATTAAATTGCCACGAGCTTTAGGTCGTGGATTTAATGAACGAGTTTTGAGTTGACTTTAGCCAAAACTTAGTGGTTCGTTAGGCTAAAGCCTAATGATGGTTTGTTTTTTTTTACCACGAGCTAAAGCTCGTGGCAATTGGTTAAGAAAAATTTTAGGTAAAAAAATATGAACAATGGAAAAACAATAGAATTGATCAACCTCTACTTTGATGGGGAACTTGAAAAAAGTGAAGAAGTAAATCTCTTTACTCTTCTCGCAACCGATAAAAATGCAAGAGATTATTTTAAGCAGCTTAGTGTTATCAGAAGTGCTGTTGATAATGACTTAGAAGAAGTTCCAACAGAATTGGAAGAAAGAATTTTAAGATCTGTTGGATCTAAAGCATCTGCAAGAACAGGAATGTTTTCTAACGTAAAAATCTTCTCTGCAATTTCTTATGCCGCTGCATTGGTTTTACTTTTCTTAAGCGGCTATCTTTTCTTTAAAGTTTCTAACTATCAGGAACGAGTTGATAATCTTTCACAGCAAATGATGATACAATCACGAACAATTGATCTATTACTTAACAGCTTACCAAGTGTGGAAATCAAAGCAACTACTAATAAAGACAAAATATTTAAATCAAAAATATAATTCATAAGGAATGTTTTAATATATTTTTAAAAGGAGAAATATTATGAACCCATTTTTTTATTTATCGCTATTTCTTTGTTTGATAATTTCATCAAATCTTTTTCCGCAAGAAAAGAAACCAAACTTACAAGGAGAAGAATACCATATAAAACTAGATGAAATGCCCGACCCAATTGGAGGAATTGAAGCGATTCAAAGCAAAGTGATATATCCAAAAGAGGCTAAGGAACAAGGAGTGCAAGGGAAAGTATATATCTTGGCATTTATAAATGAAAAGGGTATTGTTGACAGCACTAAAATTATCAAGGGTATTGGGGGTGGTTGTGATGAGGCAGCAATGAATGCCATAAAACAAATTAAATTTAAGCCAGGAAGACAAAAAGGCATCCCAATGAAAGCGCAAGTTGCTATTCCAATTATTTTTAAACTAGATTAACAATTTGTTAGTAGAAACGCATCGCGATGCGTCTCTACTTTATTCATTGTTTTTTAGTCAAGATTTTTTGCATTAAAAAAGCCAAAAGAATCTTATTAGTTTTGTAGTGTTAGTCAAATAATCTAGTAGAGGGAGAGTATGATTAAAAGATTGCTGCCCGCCATTGTGTTTTTAGTTTCAAGTTTTTTGTATTCTCAAACTTATGAAGTAGAGCTAAGTGATTTAACCACTCTTGATGAAGATTTAATACACGTAGCAATTTTGAAAGATAAGCCAAATAAGGCTATTATTCTTCCGAATGAAGTTTCAAAATATAAGTTTCTTAATCTTGATTCAGAGAACGCTGTTGCGATAGTTCAAAATGAGGCAGAAGATATTTTATACGTTGATTTAAATAATGATGGAGATTTGACAAATGATGGTTCACCTCTAATATTTCATTTATCACAAAACACAATTTGGTTTGATGTTTATAATCAAAAAGATTCCAGTCAAAAAACACGTATGGTACTTTATAGAAGACCTAATCTACCAGATTCGATGCAACACCGGTTTATAGATAAGGAAGGTAACTTGTCTAAAACATTTGCCAGTATTTATGGAGTACGATTCGACAACAATGATTTTAAAGGAGAAAAAAGGACATTCTTTTTTGATGATCGTATGAGTTTACGTCGAGGAATATTAAATATAGGAAGCTCAAAATATGAGATTGGTTTATTTGATTATAACAATAATGGTAAATTTAATGATGATAAAGACGTGTTGATTTTAGATTTAAACAGAGATAAAAAATTAAATTTTTTGCACAATGAGGAAATATTTAAACAGAATGATATTATAATGATTCAAACGAAGAATTATAAATTAAGCTACATTAATCCATATGGAACGAAAATTATTTTAGAGGAAACAATAGAGGAGCCAACCAAATATTTCACTCGTTGGGATGATATCAGCTATGATGATCATAAGTATAGTTTAGAGCAAGAGTTTTGGGATAACAAATTCACTGATATAAACGGGAATTTAATACATTTAAAGAATTTCAAAGGTAAATTCCTTCTATTAAACTTTTGGGGTGAATGGTGTAAGCCATGCCAACAAGAAATTCCTTTTTTAATAAATGCAAAAAATAAATATTCAACAAACGTAGAATATATTAGTTTCTTAAAAACTAATAATCTGAAGAAAGCTAGGGAAATCATTAAGCAAAACAATATAGAATGGATTCAGATAGAATTACCCAAAGACATAGAAGAAAAATTTAAAGTGAGAGGTTATCCTACTAACATATTAATTTTTCCTGATGGTATAAACTTTTTAAAACAAGGAATGTTAAATGAAGATTTTTTTGATAATTATATCAAGACGGATAATTGAGGTGTGTGTTATAATTGCAGAATAAAGTGACAATTCTTTTCAATATTTATTAAAACAGTTTTATTTTTGCATTACAATTATCTATCATTTAAGGGGATCTCAAATGAAAAACAGTTTTGCTCTAGCGGTGTTGATAAGTTTTATTTTTTCAGTTTCTCAAATTTATTCTCAGGGTATCTTTTTAGAAAAGGGTGAAGCGGGTGTTTTTTTAAACGGCGGTTACACCGGATTAGAAAGCGGCTATGCAACATCTTTCGGCGGCGGCTTTGCACTCGGAGGAATATTTGAATTTGGTTTTTCAAGTACCACATCAACAATAGAATTAAACAACTATTATTATTCTAAAGATATAAGAGTAAGCAGCAACACAGTATCTTTAGGCGTAGTTTTGATCAAGAAAAAAGCTCAACTGGAATTAAACCTCGGCTATTCAACTTCCGATGTGGGCAGCGATGCTTTTATGGTCGGCTTTAATGTTGGCAGCAAAATACAATTACATAAAGATATTAGTTGGTATCCAATACTTTCATTTGCAGTAGGAATTCCAACTGCTGAAAATAGCGGTAATCCTGTTACTGCTGTCGGCGCAACATTACCGCTATTTATTGCAAAACACTTTTACTTAGGACCATCATTCGGATTATCCGATGGAAACACTTCTTGGGGCTTTACTGCTGGTATATTAATTAGTTTTGATATTGATAGTAATGAAGATGGCGGGTGGTAGAAGGATTACTATTTTGTTGAAACTAAAATTTCTGAAATTTTATCAATAAATTCTGGAGCAAGTTTTAACTTTTCATCAATGCTTTCTTTATCAAACTCTACGAAATCATCGTAGTCACTTCGCTGTCTCATCAGAAAGGCATTTCTATAAAATTCTCCCAAGCGTTTTTCAACTAATTTGCTTTTCACAAAATTCTGGTTAAACCAACCTAAAAGTTGTCCGTGTTTTGTGGTTATAAAATCATTCTTTATTCCTAGTGCTGATACTGCATAAAATGCTGAATAGTAGATTCGATTTGCTGCTAACAATAATCTATCGTTCTTAGCAACAAGCTTTGCTTCATCAAGGGTTTCACCTGCGCGCTTCATTTCATATTGGATCAATGTTGATTTATCAGCCCGCAAAATAGACTCCATCTAATTTTATTGACTCTCTAAGTGGTGTTATTGGAGATTCAATCTCATTCTTTGTAAATATATGTGAGTCAATAATAATATCGTTCTCGAGCATAATATCGTAAACAATTGCTTGCAATTTATCTTTAAGTCTCCAATCAATATTTTTATTTAATATTATCGCGATATCGTAATCGGAATCTTTATTAAAAGTATCTTTTGCTCGCGAACCGAATAAATAAAGTCCCTCTAAATCAAATCCACCTTTTTTTATTTGAGATGAAATCTCGGATAATAATATGTTGTCTTTTTCACTCATAATTTGTCTTTCTTTGATTCAAATATAATAAATTGTTTTACTTAAGTGCAGTATCAATTCCATCATTCCAACTATCGCCTAATTTTCTCCCCTTGAATGCCCGCAATTAATTGCTATTTTTAGGCTATGATAAAGAAAATTCTTCCCATAGTTCTATTTACTTTTTCGCTATTTGCGCAGCAAAACCCAATGGATCAAAACCAGTTTATGCTTGCACAAAGTTATGAGCAGCAAGGTGATTTTAACAAAGCTGTTGAAATTATTGAAACACTAAACAAAAAAGATCCTTCAAATATTCAGTACTTCAATAAACTCAATTCACTTTATTTGCAGCTTAAAAAATATGATGAATCTGCTGCAATTATAAACTCAAGAATAAACATCACACCAGAGGATATTAGTTTGTACGGTTTGCTTGGCGCAACGTATTATACTGCCGGAGATCGCACA
>JAGOXU010000299.1 GCA_018059515.1 Ignavibacterium sp. | reverse complement strand
CCGGCAATATTCTAAACAATTAAAAGAAGAGAAGTGAAGAAGATGCTGGAAGGAAATTGAGTATGTCATGCTGAACTTGTTTCAGCATCTTTATTGTTGGAAATCACAAAACAGAATCAGATCCTGAAATAAATTCAGGATGACTTTCGTTAGTTCGGGATGACAAAAAGTAAATAAAGAACCGTCATTGCGAGGAGCGAAGTGACGAAGCAATCTGTAAAGTTAAATGATAGATTGCTTCACCCGATGAATCGGGTTCGCAATGACGAATCATTCATAAACAAAAAGGAGTAACACAATGTTAAAACAACTTGTAATCACAATCGCACTTTTTTCATTCTTAGGTGTGATTAGTCTTGCCCAGGAAAAACCCGGGACAGAAAAGAAAGATCACCACGAGAAAATGGAAGATATGAAAACCGATTCAACAATGAAAGGTATGCACCACGATATGAAAATGGATGGCAGCAAGGAATCGCACAAAGAGATGGAACACAAAAAATCGGATAATGATATGCATGGGATGAAGCATGACATGGATTCCGGATCAAAGGATCATAATTCTATGGTGCGTGAAGGAACAATTGATCTTAAAGCCATTGATGAAAATGGTGATGGCAAAGTGTACCAGGATCAAATGTGCTGGAATGTTCTTTCCGATTCTAAAGGTGAATGCCCGCTTTGTGGAATGACGTTGAAAGAAGTATCTCTTGATAAAGCAAAAGATAATTTGAAGAAACACGATCACAAAGTGAAAGAATAACAAAACGTAAATGCAGTGCAGATTTTTTTCTGCACTGCGATTATTAAAGTGAGTTAACAATGTTTGATGATAAAATTTTTATCTCATAGATTTCTGATGCCATGAGCATTAGGACAAAAAAGCATGGTGCCGAAGCTATCTAAAAGAATTTATTGGAGTTGTAATGGAAATAATAATCGGTTTAGCATTTATTGGGTTGATAGCTTTTATAGCTTATAGAAAATTTAAAAATGCAAGCAAAGGAAAAAATTGCTGCAAGTAGAAGTATGATGGATTGAAATAGTCTTAATTATTAAAAAATAATAAGGTGATTATATGAAAATTCTGGTAAGTGTTTTAGTGACATTAATTTCACTGATAGTAATATTCCTGATTATTGTTTACAGTGGATGGTATAATGTGAGTGCAATGAATGAGGAAAGTGGAATAATGAAATGGGTTTTAAATACGACCAGGCAAAATTCGATTGAAGCCCGCTTAGATAATATTTCTGTTCCTGATTTAAATAATCCTGAGATGATAAATGAGGGGTTCGAACATTACAACGAAATGTGTGTAAGCTGTCACGGTGCACCGGGAAAAGAACAGACAGAATTATCCAAAGGATTAAATCCTTCGGCGCCGTATTTAGTAAAATTTGCAAATAAGATTGATCCGAGGAAATTATTCTGGGTTACTAAAAATGGAATAAATATGACCGGTATGCCTGCCTGGGGTAAAACTCATTCAGATGAAAAAATTTGGGCAATAGTAGCTTTTATGAAAAAGTTTCCAAATATATCAGAAGAAGAATACGAAAAAATGGAAAGTGAATCCGTTGATGTGAATGAGAAGTCCGAGCAATCAAATGAAAATGAAGACCATGTAAATTCACATAATGAGGGAGAGCATCATCATTAATTTCTAATAAATAATTTTTCAAAGAATTAAAGGAGAAAATTATGTTTCATGATCATATGTTCGGCGGAATGTGGCTCGGCTGGATTTTCTGGCTGGTAATTTTAGTATTAATTATCTGGTTTATTTTCAATCAGATTTATAAAAATAAAAAAGATTTTTCAACTCCGGAACACGAAACAGCGTTGGACATTCTTAAAAAAAGATATGCAAAAGGTGAAATTACGAAAGAACAATTCGAGCAGATGAAAAAGGATTTAAACTAAAATTAACTCAAGTTGGCCCCTTGTTTTGGTAAACCGTTAAAACGGTTAATAATTTGATTTTTTCTTGAGCAACCCACGACTTAAGTCGTGGGTTGTTGAAAACCAAAACTTAATATTCCTACCGTTTCAACGGTTTTTAATCTATAAAAAATTTAACCGCTCAACTTGAGTTACGTAATTAAAAATTTTATAAAATATTCCTATTAAAAAGTAATGCAATAGCGATTCTCACAAAAATTATTTTAACATCAAAGTTATATTAAAAAAAGAGGCTAATATGAATAAGCATCAACATCATCACGATGAAAAATCTGAAATGAAAGAACATAAGAATCATTCGCAAAATGTTCATTCAGATCATAAAGACAAACATTCAAATCACAATATGAATCATAAAAATCATGATCACTCAGCACATCACGGACATATGATCGAAGATTTTAGAAAGAGATTCTGGGTTTCATTAATTATCACTGTTCCGATTTTAATTCTTTCGCCAATGGTTCAACATTTTCTCGGGCTCAAAGAAGCATTACGTTTCAATGGTGATATGTACATTCTGTTTGTACTTTCAAGTTTCCTCTTTTTTTATGGCGGTTGGCCATTCTTAACAGGATTGATTGATGAACTGAAAAAGAAACAGCCCGGCATGATGACTTTAATTGCACTTGCAATTTCTGTTGCATATTTCTACAGCAGTGCAGTGATTTTCGGAGTAACAGGTGAAGTTTTCTTTTGGGAGCTTGCGACTTTAATTGACATTATGCTTCTCGGTCACTGGATAGAAATGAAATCTGTAATGGGTGCATCAAAAGCATTAGAGGAACTTGCCAAGTTGATGCCGGATGAAGCTCATAAGATTGATGACAATGGAAATGTAACGGATGTCAAAGTTTCTTCACTTCAGCATAACGATAAATTGTTGATAAAACCCGGAGAAAAAATTCCTGCCGATGGAAAAGTTTACGAAGGATTAAGTTCTGTTAACGAAGCAATGATTACAGGAGAGTCGAAACCTGTTTCTAAAGGTAAGGGCGATGAAGTAATCGGAGGATCTATAAATGGTGAAGGCTCATTAAAAATTGAAGTAGAAAAAACAGGTGATGAAACTTTTCTTTCTCAAATTGTAAAACTGGTTAAAGAAGCACAGGAGAGTAAGTCACACACACAAGACCTTGCTAACAAAGCTGCATTCTGGTTGACAATTATTGCGATCAGTGCCGGTGCAATTACAATGTTTGTGTGGCTTGTGTTTACCGGACAAAGTTTCAATTTTGCTTTATCAAGAACAGTAACGGTAATGGTCATAACCTGTCCGCACGCATTGGGATTAGCTATTCCACTCGTGGTTGCAGTATCAACTGTACTTTCGGCTAAGAGTGGTTTGCTGATACGGAATAGAA
>JAGOXU010000111.1 GCA_018059515.1 Ignavibacterium sp. | reverse complement strand
TAGTTGCAGTGATTGTAAAAGCTACTTCAAAACTGTTGAGTTAACAATTGATTATTACAAAAAATATAATGTTGAGCTTCCAAAAGAAACTCACTCGCGTTTAATGAATTTTTTAGATTTAAGCGACTGCGATTAACAGAAATACTTTTTTTAAAAAAAATATAACTAAGAAAGAAAAACACTATGCCGATATTTGAATATAAATGTAAAAAATGCAGCTCAAAGTTTGAAGTATTGCATAAATCGTCTTTAAATCAGGAAGAAGTTAGCTGCCCAAAATGTAACTCCAAGGAAAATCAGAAATTATTATCAACATTTAGCGCTGCAGGATTTTCATCAAGCAGTTCAAGCTGCGAAACTGGAAACTGCGGAGTTCAACCATCCTACAGTGATGGATGTGCTTCCGGTATGTGCGGTTTAAATTAAAAGGAATATTATGAATCAATTAAAAAATTTTATAATTCTTTTTGTTGTTTTAATATCTGTAATAAGCTGTGCGCAACAAAATCCATCCAACTCCTATACGATGGAACAGTTTAAAGAGAAGTTAAAAAGTGATAAAGAGTTAATTGTTCTTGATGTTAGAACTCCCGAAGAATTAGCCGGACCTTTAGGCAAGATTGATGGTGCGATAAACATTCCCGTACAGGTTTTAGAATCACGATTATCTGAACTTGAAAAATACAAGAACAAAGAAATTGCTGTAATCTGCAGAACACAAAACAGATCATCTGTTGCTGCAAATATTTTAAGTAAAAAAGGTTATAACGCTAAATATGTACTTGGCGGAATGACTGCCTTCCAACAGAAATAAAAAGTTATAAATTAAATCTTCGAGGTTTTCCAAATCCTCGAAGGTTTTGGACTTACATCAAAAAACAATACCCACCAAATGCAACTTTATAACAGAAATTATAGTTTTGACATTACTATCAGCGAAACATATATTTGGCACAGAAAATTAAATTAAGCTTTAATAATAATATAATTAGGACAAAGTATAGGACAATTTTTTACTCTACTCTTATACAATTCAAACATGATCTACAATTTTACCTCCCGGAGGGATATATGAATTTTCGAATACAGTATTTGTCTGTATTTCTTTTTACACTTTTGTTTTCTGTAACGGCATTTAGTCAAAGCGGAAAAATTGCCGGAAAAGTGATTGATGGAAGTACGGGCGAAGGTCTTCCTTTTGTAAACGTCTTGGTCGAAGGCACAACCTTAGGTGCTGCAACTGATATCGATGGATATTACTCCATCATAGGTTTGAGACCCGGCAATTACGATATAAGGGCTTCTGCAATTGGTTATAATGCACAAACTGTGCAAGGCGCTCGTGTCTCAATTGATTTAACAACAGAAGTTAATTTCGAGTTAATGGAAACCAGCATAGAAATAAAAGGAGAAGTTGTTGTTATCGCTACGCGCCCGTTAGTTACAAAAGATCTTACCTCTTCTACTTCCATAATTGGTTCAGATGATATTTCAGTTTTGCCGGTTACGGAATTTCAAGATGTTTTAGAATTACAAGCTGGAATTGTTGATGGTAGAGTAAGAGGCGGACGTAAAGGTGAAGTTGTTTACGCAATTGATGGTGTGCCTGTAACTGACGTTTATGACGGATCAACAGTTGTGGATGTTTCTACAAGTTCTATTCAAGAACTTCAATTTGTTAGCGGTGCTTTTAATGCTGAATACGGCAAAGCTCTTTCGGGATATGTGAACATTGCTACAAAAGACGGTGATAATAAATTTCAAGGATCTGTTACAAGCTACATCGGAGATTATGTGAGCAACAGAACAAATATTTTTAGAGATATTAATAATATCGATCCTTTTTCTATCCGTAACTTTGAGGGAAACATAAGCGGACCGATAATTCCTAACACGATGTTTTTCTACGCAAATATGAGATATATATATTTTGGTGGATGGATAAACGGACAAAGAGTTTATAATCCATGGAACATTACCATAAATCGTGGTGCAACCGAACCAATAGAATCAAGATACATTTTAAGTGCAGATAGTTCCGGTATCGGTGATGGAAAAATTGTTCCGATGAACTGGAATGAAAAGATTTACGGACAAGGCAAATTGACTTACCGTCCTTTTTCAGGTATAAAAGTAAACTACAATTTTCTTTATGATAATGTGGAATACAGAGATTTTGATAAATCGTTTACATACAATCCTGATGGTGATTTTAAAAGATTTAGATTAGGTCAAACAAATATTCTAGGATTAACTCACACACTCTCATCTTCTACATTTTATCAGGCAAACTTTTCTTACTTCTTTAAGCAATACAAACAGTATGTTTATGAAGATCCGAATGATTCTCATTGGACGCACGATAGATTGCTTGGACAGGAGCCAACTGAAGTACCAAGTTTTAGAACAGGCGGAACCCAAAATCAGCAGTTTAAACGAATCACAAATTCCTACGGATTTAAATTAGATTTTACTTCACAGCTTGATAAAATGAATATGGTTAAGTTTGGTATTGAAGTTAATCAACATCATTTAGGCTTTGATAATATTTATTTGCAGCAGCCTCTTTCAATAGAAGATCCATCATTTTCCGGCAATCCTTTTGTAAAGCGATTTGTTCCCAATCCACTTGATCCCAATGAAAACTTAGCCATTGATATATACGAAAGAAAGCCATTTGAGTTTTCTGCATACATACAGGATAAACTTGAATTGAATGAAATGATTATTAACGTGGGTGTTAGAATGGATTATTTTACTTCTGATGGACAGGTTTTAAATGATCCGACTGACCCGGATATTTACAGACCTCGAAAGGAAGTAAACATTCAAAAATCTTTAGCGGATAGAAAAAACTCCAATGCGAATGGAGACCCCTGGTATAAAAAAGCCGAAAGTGAAATTAAAATTTCTCCAAGATTGGGAGTTGCATTTCCAATTACAGATAGAGGCGTAATACATTTTTCTTACGGACACTTTTTTCAGATACCAAACTTTGATCTTTTATATACAAATCCTGAATTTAAATTCGGTGCTGGCACGGGAAACCTTGGTATTGCAGGCAACTCAAATCTAAAAGCTCAGCAAACCATCAGTGGAGAAGTTGGTGTTCAGCAAGCGTTTTCGGAGGATATATCAGTTGATCTAACTGCATACTTTAGAGATATTAGAAATCTTGCAGGAACAAGAGCTGATGAAATTAGATTACCGGGTGGTTCGTCAAGTTACAGCCAATATGTAAACAGCGATTTTGGTTTTGTTCAGGGAATTGTTTTTACAGTTACAAAAAGACTTTCAAATAACTGGTCTGCAACTGTTGATTATACTTTCCAATCTGCAAAAGGGAATGCTTCCGATCCTGCAGCAAACAGACAGGCAATTATAGATGGTACACAACCGGAAATTAAACTTATTAAACTTAATTGGGATCAAACACATACAATCAATGTTACGTTTTCCTATGCCTCAGAAGATAATTGGGGATTCAGTTTGATAGGGCAATACGGAAGTGGATTTCCATATACTCCAACTTCGCAATTAAACATTTCTGCACTACTTACCAACAGCGAACTGAAGCCTGTTACTACAAATGTAGATTTACGTGCTTACAAGGATTTTGTTTTTGGTGATTTCAGATTAAGCTTATTTGCAAGGGTTTATAATCTGTTTGATATTAGTAATCAATTAAATGTTTATAATGATTCAGGAACAGCAGATTTTACGATGAATGAATTTTTAAGAAGAAATGATGATAACCCCGATAAATTAGTTAACACATTAGATGAATATTATAGAGACCCGGGTTTTTATTCTGAACCAAGAAGAGTAGAACTTGGGGCAACAATTTTCTTCTAGAATTAAGATATTATGATTGGAAAAAAAATTATGAAAATATCAATTAAATATTATTTAATACTTGCGTTTTTGTTTCTCGTATCTTCATCAGATATTCTTTCTCAAGAAAGAATTATCGATAGAGGCACATCCAACTTTAGAAAAGTCGGTGTACACAGAGGCAACCAGGTAAGAACAGTTTTTTCAAACTATGGCGTAATTGCTCAGCCTGGTAGTGAAGGTCCACGAGGTGCATGGAAGTTTGATGCTAACGGATATGTTGGAGACGTTTCACCGGTTGTGGGATTACGATTACCAATTCGTGACTATCGTCGTGGAACTCTTCCAAAGGATGGCATTAATGATACCATCTATACCGTTATAATTACACCGGTTGATAGACCCGGCGGCGGTGAAGGCGGCGGCGGTAAATCATATACGTTTGAACCTATCCCCGGATTTGCAGATGCTTTTCTTGATGAAATTGGTAAAGGTGTTGCGATGAGTCATCAACCGGAAACTTGGCCGCAGCAATGGCCAGATTATCCAAGCTGGACTTACTCCGGCGATCCTATTATTGTTGATGGAGTAGATAAAACACCACGCGTTGATTGGAATGGTTTCTTCGGTCGTGCACAATTAAATGCTGATCAAGAAAGCTATTTCTGGATGGATGATTTCAATGATGAAGAAAATTTCTTGCTAAATGATTTTCTGCCGGATAGCGTTAATGATATAAACAGAAAAGGACATGCAATTCAAGTTTCTGTAAGAGGTTTGCAATGGTCAAACTTCTTAGCACAAGATGTTATTTTCTGGCTTTACAATATAAAAAATGATGGTATCGAAACTTATGATCAAGCTGTGTTTGGGCTTGTTGTTGGAACTTATGTAGGTGTTGAAGATCCTGAATGGAATGATGATGCTTCGTTCTTTAACGTTCGTGAATCAATTACATACACATGGGATTTTGATAAGTACATCAATCCCGCTGCAAATCCTAAATGGCTGCCTGATCCAACACAAGTAGGTTACATTGCTTATGCATTCTTAGAATCACCAGGAAACGGATTTGATGGGATTGATAATGATGGCGATAATGCAACCGTAGGAACTGCCAATTATTTTACAGCGGATGATTTTAAGAGTATTGCAGATGTGCCCGCAATTGCAGCAGGTAATACGTTGATTTTAATCGATAAAAACACTTATGAAAGAACTTCGTTTACTGTACCGAATGATACTGTTACAGTTGTTTCTATGGGTGTTCCGTTTTTCATTCAACCTGGTGTTACCAAATTAGTTGAAGGTAATATTGATCTTGCAACAACGAATCCAATAGGGAAAACTGCAAGAGATGGAATTGATAATGATCTTGATGGGTTGATTGATGAAAATTATCAGGTACACTTTCGTCAGTTTAAAAAGTCTGTTGCCATACCACCAGCACTACCAATTGTATTGATTGATACTTTAGCTCCTGTTCAATATCGTGATTATCTTGCAGGCGGCAACGGAAATCCGATGATTGATGAAAAACGTGATGACGGAATTGATAATGACGGTGATTGGAATGCCGAATTTGATGATGTTGGTGCAGACGGAAAACCGGGCACAAATGATTTTGGTGAAGGTGATGGAATTCCAACACCCGGTGAACCGAATTTTGATGCAACAGATGTTGATGAATCAGACCAGATTGGTTTAACAAGTTTTCAGTACTTTGTTCCCGCTGGCGATATCAGAATGAGCGATGATAACGATATGTGGAATAGAATGCTTCCGGGATATTTTCAAGTACCATCATCAATTGTAAATAACGTTGCCATTAGAGGTGAAGATGGCGACTTTTTATATGGTTCCGGGTATTTCCCTTTAATAGCAGGAAAGACAGAACGATTTTCTTTGGCTCTTGCTTTTGGTAGCGACTTTGGTGCTGTATTAAAAGCTAAACAAATTGCACAAACAATTTACAATGCTAATTATAACTTTCCCAGACCGCCGGATAAACCAACTTTAAGTGCTGTTGCTGAAGATGGAAAAGTTACTTTGTACTGGGATAGAATTGCAGAAAATTCTGTTGATCCTACACTGAAAATAAAAGACTTTGAAGGATACAAAATTTATAAAGGTACTGATCCTGATTTAACAGATGCTCTGATAATCACTAATGCAAGCGGTGATAAAGTGTTTTACAAACCGATTGCACAGTATGATTTAATTAATGGAATTTCAGGAATCTTTCCATCATCACCAACTCTTATTACTTTAACTGATGGCGCTCCTTTTAATCTCGGAACAAATAACGGAATTCAAAATTATTATGTTGATAACGATGTAATAAATGGCAGAACATACTATTATGCACTTGTTGCTTATGATAGAGGTGATGCTTCTAAAGATATTTATCCATCAGAAAATACAAGATTTATTTCTAAGGATGCGCTTGGCAGAGTAAGTACTGATATTAACACCGTTTCTGTTACACCATTTGCACCTGTTGCAGGTTATGTGCCGCCTCCATCCGGAATCAATGCAAACAGAGTAAGTGGATTTTCAACACCTGTTCCATTTTTTGAAGTAGTTGATCCTATCAAAATGACGGAAGGAACATATACAATTACTTTCAATGATTCTTTAAGAAAATCACCTGATCCGGCAAGCCAGGAAAAAACTTTTGTAAATATTTCTTCAGGATACTCAGTAACAGATCCATTAGGAAACGTAGTTATTTCTGATAAACCATTTACACCGGCAAATGGAATTGTGTTTGACGGCATAAGATTATCCATCGATTCAAGCTTTCAGAGACTTGATAGTGTTAAATTAAAAACCCCAATTCCCGGTGCACCCGGTTCATTTTATAATGATTTAACAGGATGGAATATTGAAAGACCTAAAAACTTAAGGTTTACAAGTGATCAGGTTAAACTTACGACTATTTGGGGAACAAGATTTCCATTGGATTATATGTTAACATTCTCGGATGCCTATACAGACAGCTCTAATAAATTAACTGCTTTATTTGGCAGCGGGGCACCACCTGCAGTGCCAGTAAATTTTAAAGCTTATGATATAACAGATAGAAATAATCCCAAGAGAGTACAATTTGTCTTTTTAGAAACCAAACCTTATCGACGGGATACACTATCCTTTGGTGATAATGTTATCCTTTCTGATCCTACAGGTACAGAGCTTTCTTGGAGATTTACATTTACAGGCTCAGATAGCTCGGAGATTGTGCCAGTTGGAGGCGATACTCTATTCCTTCGCTTCTCAAAACCAATTTCCGGTGATGATGAATTTACTTTCAAGACTACAAAAGCATCGTATGATCTTAACAGTGCAAGAGAACAGCTTGATCGTGTAAAAGCGGTACCAAATCCTTACATTGTGGCAAACGTGTTTGAAGAACCATTACCGCCAACTGTTAGAGGTCGTGGTGAAAGAGTTGTTTATTTTATCAATCTTCCGCCAAATTCAAAAGTGCATATTTATACATCAAGCGGTAATCATGTTCGCACACTTGAGCATGACGGCAGTTTAAACGACGGCTCTGTGGAATGGGATCTTAGAACAAAAGAAGGCTTGGATATTGCCTACGGAGTTTATTTTTATGTTGTGGAAGTTGAAGGTATAAGCGATAAAAAAACCGGCAAACTGGCAATAATTAAGTAACTGATTACCAGTGAATATAATGGAGATTAAAATGAAAAAAATAATATTAATAATCATACTTGGTTTATCGGTAAACTTTTTTCCGCAGACCAAAGTAGGTACAACTGTTGGTGATTTTTTAACGATTCCCGTAGGACCCCGCGCAACAGGTATGGGCGGAGCTTTTACCGCAGTAGCCAATGATGCAACAACTTCTTTTTGGAATGCTGCTGGTTTATCCAGACTTACCAGAACAGAGTTTAGTGCTTCAACAGCAGAATGGCTTGTCGGTTCCAGGCTAAACTGGGTTGGCATCGGAATTAAGTTTGATGATGACAATGCTATTGGTATCAGTATCAATCAATTGGATTATGGCGAAGAAGAAATTACCACAGCACAGCAGCAAAATGGAACAGGGCAGTATTGGTCTGCTTCCGATATTGCAATCGGCTTATCCTATTCAAGAAATCTTACAGATAGATTTTCGATCGGTGGAACAGTAAAATATATTTCTCAAAAAATATATGATGTTTCTGCAACCGGTTTTGGTGTGGATGTTGGTCTTTTATTCTACACTCAGCTTGAAGGATTAAGATTGGGTATGAACATTACCAACTTTGGAACCGAAATGCAGCTTGATGGAAAATCATTACTGCAGCCGATTGATATTGATCCTGCCAACGCGGGTAATAATTCTAATATTTCGGGAATGCTGTTAACAGAATCATGGTCATTACCGCTTACCTTTAATGTTGGTTTAGCCTATAATGCTTATAAAGATGAAGACTGGCTTTTAACTTTGGCTGGCGATGCAGTTATCCCAAATAATCAAACCACTTATGGAAATGTTGGATTAGAGCTTACCTGGGGCAACTTATTATCTGTGCGCGGTGGCTACAATTCATTATTTAAAGAAGCTGCTGAAGAAGGCTTAACAGCAGGCGTTGGTTTACAATATGATTTTGGCGGATTTTTTGCTAAGTTCGATTATAGCTATGCTGATTTTGGAATCTTCGATCCAATTTCAAGATTTTCATTATCAGTAGGACTTTGAAAAACATTATGTAACAGTTATTTCTGGGGGCGTAAAATGAAAGAGCTGAAAATTTTAGCACTGGTTGTTACAATCAGTGCTTTTTTGTTTACATGAAGTGTTAAATCTGCAAAGAATTATTCATTGTTTTTATAATAACTAATCCGGGTACATTATTTTTTTTTAGCTAACGCAGAAAGCTGATTATAAAAATTTATAGCTAATTTATTTTGTGGATTTAGGTTTATACTTTTCTGTAATGCCGCAAGTGCTTCATCATTCTGTTTGTTCAAATAATATGCACCAGCAAGATTGTAATATGTCTGAGAATCTACTTCTTTAAATCTAACAGCTTGCTGTAGATAATTTAATGCTTCCTTGTATTTGTTTTGTCTTAGTAAAACTTGTCCCAACCACTTTGTAGCAAAATAATCCGGCTTAAGTTTGTAAAGCGGCACAAGAAATTCTATTGCCTCATCTAATTTCCCACCATCAACCAATTTGGAAATTAAATCTTTATAAGGAATGTCATAGGATGGTCTTTCTGCAATAATAACTGCAATCTCTTTTATGCAATTAGCATAATCACCTTTTTTAAAATAATAATCAGACAATAATCCGTGTGCTGATTCCCATGGTATATCGTTGTTTATTAGTTCTATAGCTAAGGTATCAACCAGGTCCTTTGGTTTGAAAGTTAGCATCTTATAATTTAATGTTCCCTTAGGTACAAACGGATAGCTGCCCTTCAATTGTATAACTTTCATTTCAGCAACTGTTGAGTCAAGTCTTGTAAAAGGGAAGTTTACTTTAAGAATGCTATCTGCATTACTTTCAGAAATCGATGCGCGCAATCCGGAAGGCAGTAAATCCAAATCAAGCATCTTTTTAAAATAAGCATCTCCCAAAATTCTATATCCTGCAAAAGTGGGATGAAGATGATCAACCATTAAGTTCGATCCGACAATTCCGTTGGGACTATTAGATTGAAAAACAGAATCAACATTAACAACCGATAGATTATATTTTTTTGCAAGGTCATAAATTGCATCATTTATTTTTTGCGGAGCTCTAAAACGCAATGCATCAAGTTCCTTTGCCTTCATAAATAGTTGGTTTGCTTTTTCAAAATTTCCACTCTCATATTCACGCTGAGCATTTAAATAAACATCATCCGCTGCAGGGTTTTTCCCATCCTTTAAAGAAACAAAAGGTTTTTGGTCTTTTGCGTTAAAGGTAAGATTACCAATTACAACAGGAATATTTTTATCGCTAAAGATTTTAAAGATATCATCCAGATTACCTTTAAACTGATCGATACCATTGTTAAACATTTCGGAATTAAATGGAATGAGTGATTCACCTATCATTCTGCTCATTAAAGTTTCTTTGTTTTCGCTGCCATTCAATCCAACAGATTTAAAAATTCCAAAAACTCCTGAAATTATATTTTGTAAAAACTGTGTAGTTCTAAAATCTCTTATCGAAAGATAAAAATTAACCAAAGCTCTTGAGTAACCCATATTAACAGACGAGCCGACACCAAGCGCACCGTAATACTCGTTGTGACCTGTATAAATAAGTATCAAATCAGGTTGCATTTCAACAACACCTTTTGCAAAATCTCTTAATGTGTAAGAATTAATTGCGGATATCCCAAGATTAATTACTTCAATTGTGTTTTCGGGATAAAGCAATTCAAGTTTTCTTTTTATGTGCCGTGGAAAAGAAGCATTGGGTACATAAGGCCAGCCGGCGGCGCTGCTTTCCCCCAAAACAAAAATTCTAAATGCGTTGTCTTTTTTTACAATATCAAATCCATCCGGAACAACAGACGGCGTTGCCTTAATATTAAAAAAATATTTTCGTGG
This sequence comes from Ignavibacterium sp., assembly GCA_018059515.1. Taxonomy (GTDB): domain Bacteria; phylum Bacteroidota; class Ignavibacteria; order Ignavibacteriales; family Ignavibacteriaceae; genus IGN3. The sequence goes on along the minus strand of JAGOXU010000111.1, from coordinate 597 downwards.
TAAATCCGGATTAGTAAAATATTTATCAGGATAATAATTTGATATTTGAGTGAAGTACTTAAAATCAGAACCGTAATCAAAATAGCGCAGTAGAACTTCAAATAAAATTATAAACACAAAAGGAATTGCAACTAAAATTATATAAAACCAAAATGGATTTTTCTTTGCAATTTTATTTTGTTCCGGTGTTGTTTTATTAGCAATATGTTTTGATTTATTTTGACTTTTACTCATAGATTTAATTTAGCAGAGCATTTAGAGTTTAACGATTAACTTTTTTTAAGATATGCGAATTTAGTAAATTCATTCCATAATTTTTTGCAAAATATATAATAAGAATTCCCCTTAATGATAAAATTAACATACATAATCCTGTTGATTGTTTTGTTTACAGACGGATTATATGCGCAAGGTTTAATGGATAAATCGGTGGCAAGGGTTGGAAATACTTCGATATCCGATAAAGAATTTCTTGAACGATTAGAAATGACACCGGGGATGAATCGTCAGGTAAAAGGTGCGATTGAATCACAAAAAATTGAATTTTTATTTTCACTGATTGCAGAAAAACTTTGGTCGCTTGAAGCTCTCTCAAGA
>JAGOXU010000110.1 GCA_018059515.1 Ignavibacterium sp. | reverse complement strand
ACTCAACCTGGCGCAACAGCACTTTTAAATTATACTGGAACTGTATATGCTCATACAGGCGTAACATCAAACTTAGGAACTTGGCAGCATGTTGTTGGAAGCTGGGGTAACAATACAACTCAACCAGCATTAACAAGACTTGACGCAAATCATTATAAACTTACAATCGGTTATCCAAGAACTTTTTATTCCGTTACAAATCCATCCGAAAAAATTCTTAAACTTTCTATGGTTTTTAGAAGTGCTGATGCAACCAAACAAACTAATCCGGATATATTTATAGATCTTTTTGAACCGGGTTTAACAATTGTTGTACAAAATCCAACAGTCTCAGCCTCTTACGGTGATCCTCAGCGTTCACCGGCATTTGTAAAATTTGGAGAAACAGTTCCAGTTACTGTAAACGCTGTAGAACTTGGAACAAAAGTATCATCGCTTACAATAAATGTTGATGGGACTCAGGTTGCACAAACAAATACAAATAATTTAACATACAATTTTGTTCATTCTAATTATTCTGTCGGCGCTCATACAGTTAAAGTTGTTGGTATAGATACATCAGACATTGTGGATTCAACATCGTTTATGATGTTCTCAAATCCTGCAAACACTAATGCGCCCTTACCAAATGGATTGCGCCCAGGAATAAACTACACAAGTGCAACAACCGCAACACTTGCACTCTTTGCCCCTTATAAAGATTATGTTTATTTAGTCGGTGATTTTAATGATTGGAAAGTTCAAACTGATTATATGTTGAAGCGTGATTTTGTGAATTCCGATAGTGTGATGTGGTGGATTAATGTTTCGCTAAGTCCGGGTACCGAATATGCATTTCAATATCTTGTTGATGGAACAATACGAACCGGAGATCCTTATTCTGAAAAAGTTTTAGATCCATGGAATGATCAATACATTCCATCTACTACTTATCCAAATTTAAAACCTTATCCAACAGGAAAAACCGGCAGTATCGTTAGTGTAATTCAAACTGCACAATCTGAATATCAGTGGCAAGCAACAAACTACGAGAGACCTGCAAAAGAAAAGTTAGTTATTTACGAATTACTTGTTAGAGATTTTTCAACACAAAGAAATTACCAGTTTTTGATTGATACTTTATCATATCTAAAATTGCTTGGTGTAAATGCGATAGAACTAATGCCGATAATGGAGTTTAGCGGCAATTTAAGCTGGGGATATAATCCTATTTATCATACTGCTGTTGATAAATATTACGGCACCGCAAATAAGTTGAAAGAGTTTATTGATGTGTGTCATCAAAACGGAATGGCAGTTATACTTGATATGGTTTTAAATCAAGCTGATAATCTTTCTCCGCTTGCAATGCTTTGGTGGGATGCTGCAAACAGTCGTCCGGCAGCAAACAATCCATATTTAAATCCAGTTGCAAAACACCCGTACAATGTTTTTAATGATTTTAATCACGAAAGCAATGCAACAAAATACTTTGTGGATAGAGTTAATGAATATTGGCTGACAAAGTTTAAGTTTGATGGTTTCCGTTTTGATCTTTCAAAAGGGTTTACACAAAACTACACCAATGATGTAAATGCTTGGAGCGCTTATGATCAATCCAGAATTAATTTACTTAAAAGAATGGCTGATAAAATTTGGACTGTTGATTCATCAGCCTATGTTATACTCGAGCACTTTGCAGCAAACACTGAAGAAATAGTTCTCTCAAATTACGGTATGATGCTTTGGGGAAATCATAATCACGATTATAACGAAGCAACTATGGGATATACATCAAACTTTTCGGGTATCTCATACAAAAACCGCGGATGGGCAAATCCAAACTTAGTTGGATATATGGAAAGCCACGATGAAGAAAGATTAATGTTTAAAAATATTACTTATGGAAACTCATCCGGCAGTTACAATATTAAAAATTTAAACGTTGCATTAAACCGAATGAAACTTGCCGGTGCGTTTTTCTTTACGATTCCTGGTCCAAAACTATTATGGCAGTTTGGTGAGCTTGGCTACGATGTAAGTATTGATTTTAATGGTCGTACTGGAGAAAAACCTGTAAGATGGGAATATCTGAATGACGGCAGAAGATCAAATTTGTATAAAGTTTATCAGGCTTTAATAAAACTTAAAAACAATTATGATGTATTTAGCACAACTGATTTTACTTTAGACGTTGGCGCTTACATGAAAAAAATGAATTTATATCATTCATCGATGGATGCGTTTATAGTTGGCAACTTTGGTGTAACACAACTTTCCACGAATCAAAACTTTAGCCGCATCGGCTGGTGGTACGATTATTTTAGCGGGGATAGTATTAACGTAACAAACGTAACAGAAAGTATAACTTTAGAACCGGGTGATTTTAAAATTTTTACAACAACAAAACTTCCAACACCCGAAGCGGGAATTCTTTTGGATGTTGAAAAGATTGAAAATGAAATTTCAACTTCATTTACACTTGAGCAGAATTATCCAAATCCGTTTAATCCAAGTACGATAATCAGTTATAGCCTGCCAAGTGTTACCCTGAGCGGAGCCTTGCCTACCGGCAGGCAGGTCGAAGGGTCTCGAGTGATTCTAAAAATTTACGACATCCTTGGAAAAGAAGTAAAAACACTTGTTAATCAAGAGCAATCAAGCGGTGTTTATCAAGTAACCTGGAACGGTGATGATCAACTCGGTAACAAAGTTAGTACCGGAGTTTATTTCTATAAAATAGATGCCGGAGAATTTATCCAGACTAAAAAGATGCTGTTGATAAAATAATTCAAAATGTAAATTAGCCGCGGCGGACTGTGCTGTGGAATTAATGTTTGTGATCTTCTTCCATCAAGCAAACTTCATCTTCAAGTTCAATTTCAATTGTAAGATGAGTTATCTTTAAATCTTCAAACAGTTGCTTGCACTTTGATTTTATCTTTATAATCTCACCACGTGTTGTTGATTTATCCACAATCAAATGTGTAGTTAGAATGTGGTTTGCGCCATCCAAAGACCAAACATGTGTGTGATGAGATGAAATTACTTTATCAATACTTTTTAATTTGTTGTCTAAAAATTCAATATTAACATTATCGGGTGTTGCCTGTAAAAAAAGCGTAATTGTTTTTTTAAGATTGATTACAACATTATACAAAATGTAAATCGTAATTATTATTGATAGAATCGCATCAAGAATATAATTTTGCCAAAACAGTAATGTAATTGCAACCGCTAAAATAGCTATCCAGCCAAGCACATCTTCTATAAGATGAAGCATCATAACTCGTGCGTTCATTGATTCTTCGCCTTTAAGTTTTAATACAGCCGCACCATTAACAATAACTCCAATTATCGCAAAGACTATCATTCCTTCGGCATTAGCTACTTCAGGTTTAATCAATCTTGGAATTGCAGTTGCTAAAACAAAAGTTGAGCCGATTATTAAAACGATTGCATTTATCAATGCACCGAGTAACGAAAATCTACCGTAGCCATAAGTAAATTTATGATCGCTTTTTTTATGAGAATATTTTTCTAAAAACCATGCGAGTCCAATTGATATTGAATCACCCAAATCATGAAGTGCATCAGAAATTATGGCAATGCTATTTGTATAAATTCCGCCAACAATTTCAAAAAGAGTAAATCCAAAATTAAGGAAGAAAACTACTTTGAAATTTTTTATTGAATTAGAATTTGTATGACTGTGATTATGACTCATTAGTTAACTTTGAAATTATTATTGATGCTGCCGACGAAACGTTTAAGGATTCCGCTCTGCCTTTACCGGGAATTGTAATAAAATCATCAGCAAGCGTTTTTACTTTTTCTGATGGACCAATTGATTCATTAGAAAAAGTTAAAATAGATTTTTTATTCGTTTTAAAAGTAAAAATATTTTTTCCCTTTACATCTGCACAAATAATCTGGTAACCATTGCTTTTAAGATTACTTAAATCATTTGCAAAAATTTCATCATAAATATTTAAATGAAAAATCGAACCCATTGAAGCTCTTACAACTTTTGGATTTAAATATTCGACTGATTGATCACTGATTAAAATATTGTATAATCCAAACCAATCGCAGGTTCTGATAATTGTCCCAACATTTCCGGGATCAGAAATATTATCAATAAGAACAACAATTTTATCCTTAAGCTCATTCAAATTTTTCTTTGGATAATTTTTGTTGAATACTGCTGCAATTCCCTGTGGAGATTTTGTATCGGATATTTTTTTGAAATCAAGTGATTTTAGTTCTTCAATTCGATTTGTTTTTTTTCTTAAAATATTAATCACATCTGGAAAAGAATCCATAAAAGCAGGAGTAACAAAAACAACATCACATTTGTAACTGCTGTTTAAGCCTTCTTCAACAATCTTTAATCCTTCTACAATAAACTTTTCTTCCTGCTGCCGGAATTTTTTTATCAAAAGGGAAGAGAAGTATTTTAATTCATTTTTAGAAATCATATCAACGTATCATATTTTTGTTTATCGCTGCTGCTCTCTCCATCTTCAAGAATTTTTAGATATTCCCACGAATAAATACCTGTATTGTGTCCATCCTTCCATCCGATTTGTATCGCATAATCTCCAATAACATCAATACTTTTTATCTTGTACATTTCTGTTGATAAGATAGTTGGTTTTGGCGGGCGAAAAGTTGTAAACAATATCGTTTCACCTTTACAGCCTGCACACGGACATTCATCACGTAAATATTTTAGCGTTAATAGTGATATACTATCATCATTCCATACTAACGAAAGTTTATCTTTATCAACTATTTTTATTTGTTTTGGTTTCATCTAAATCCGAATATTTTAAAAGTTAATTGCAAAATAACACAATATTAAAGATTATGTAATGTAAATTTAGCACAACACTATTATTTTTGTTTTAGCTATTAACAACAAAAGGAAATTTTACACTTAATGGAATTATTGATCGTTTTTATATTGATACTATTTGCAAATTTTTTATTGGTAGCTTCAGAAATTGCTTTAGCAGCTTTTGGAGAAACTAAAATTGATGAGCTTAAAGAAAGTTCGGATAAATATGTTTTGCATTTTGAAAAGCTGCACGAAACTGAAGAGCAAGTTTATAGCAGTATCCATCTTGCCTTTACTTTTTTAACAGTGCTTATTTCTATTATTGGTTACTTCTTATTTTCAAGTTGGATAAATCCGCTGCTTATATCAGCTATAAATTTACCATCTTTTTATTCAGTTGGAATTTCAATTCTGATTACAACAGTATTGGTTACAGTAACAATCTTAGTCTTTAATGTTCTTGTTCCCAAAGCAATTGCTTATCGCTATTCTGATTTTATTGGAAAGCGATCTATTAAAATAATATTAATGCTTTCATCAACACTAAAGTTTGTTACGGGTGCAATTACTGCAATTAGCAATCTTATTTTATTACCATTTAAAGAAAAAATTAATTTTTCCGATGAGCGCCTATCAGAAGATGAAATACTTGATATAATTTCTGATGGCGTAAAATCAGGTACAATTGATGAGGCTGATAAAGAAATTATTGAAAATATTTTTGAGTTTAATGATCTTAAAGCCGATGAAGTAATGATTCCAAGAACAGAAATGATTGCCATAAATCTTAATGATGAAGAGGAAAAAAATATTGCATCGATAATAAAAACCGGGCATACATTAGTTCCAGTGTTTGAAAATTCATTAGACAATATTATTGGGATACTTCATACAAAAGATGTAATGAAATCAATAATTGAAAAACAAAAGTTTTCTTTAAAAAATCTTCTGCGCCCTGCATACTTTGTTCCTGAAACAAAACTAATCTCAGAGATTTTAAAAGTTATGCAAAAGCAAGGCGAAAGAATTGCAATCGTTACAGATGAATACGGCGGCACCGAAGGCGTGATAACAATGGAAGATATTTTAGAAGAAATTATTGGCGAGATAAAAGATAAAACAAAAAGCGAAGTACTGGATTATAGCACACTGCCTGATGGAAAATTTTATGTACTCGGTTCAATGGTCATAGACGATTTTAATGAAACATTTAATATTGAACTGGAAGAATCGGATGAATACAATACGGTTGCTGGATTTGTCGCGTATCAAACAGGAAAGATTTTAAATCCAAGTGAAAAACTTGAATACAAAGAAGTAACATTTGAGTTAATAAAAAAGATTCGCCAAAAAATGGTTCAGTTTAAAATATTTGATGAAAAAGGAAATTTTGGGTTAAAAAATAGATCGATATAAATTTTCAAATAGAATTAAACTCTACAAATGAAAAAAATAATTTTTATAACTATTCTTATAATCATAACTACTACGTATTTCTTTTGGCCTGAAAAAGTCATTAGTTATCCGCCAGGACAGATTGCTCCTGATCAACCTATCCAGCAAAATCTGAGTTTAAATAAGGAATGGCAAAAAGATGAGTTTTATATTAAAGCTCTTGCTGAGTATAAACTTAAAGCCAGAGTATTAAGCAGAAACAATTTTTCAATTGGCAGAGAAAGCAAGTTATCACCGGTTGATTTTGCTTTAGGCTGGGGACCTATGTCTGATCAGGATATAATCGATAAAATTGACATTACTCAGAGCAACAGATGGTATCATTGGAAAACCGAAACATATCCACTTCCAAATAGAGAAATTGCACTAAATAGTGCTAATGTTCATATAATCCCCAAAGACGATTTAATTGAAGATAAGTTAAATGAAGTCTATAAGGGCAGCTTGATTGAAATGCAGGGATATTTAGTTGAGGCAACCATGGATGATGGATGGCATTGGAGAAGTTCAATCAGAAGAGATGACACTGCAGGCGGCTCCTGTGAACTTTTTTGGGTTGAAGATTTAACAATTCTGGATACAGAATAATTTTAAAGAATAATCAAAAGAATCTTGTTTGGGTAACTGAAAAATGTTAATTTTGCTCTCCGAAAATGCTGGCATAGCTCAATTGGTAGAGCAGCTGATTTGTAATCAGCAGGTTGCGGGTTCGAGTCCCATTGCCAGCTCAAGAAAGCTCTAAATTTAATAAATTTAGAGCTTTTTCTATTTTTTGGGTTTTGCTTGATCAAGATATTTTAAACTAATTTAAGATATGCAAACAGAAATAATTATTAATCCAATCGGTTTTCTCACATCGGACTTAAAGAAGCGTTACCAAACTCCTCACCAAGGCGTGCTTGCAAAAAACAGCAAAGCAGTAATCCATCTTAATCCAAAACAAAATTTTGAACAGGCTGTAAAAGATTTAAATGGATTTGAGCGAATCTGGGTTATCTATCAATTCCATCTTAACAAGAATTGGAAACCTTTGGTAAATCCACCAAGATATTTAAATGGAAAAATTGGTGTGTTTGCAACTCGTGCACCATATAGACCAAATCAGATTGGTTTAAGTTGTGTAAAACTTGAAAAAGTTGAGGGATTAAAAATTTTTATTTCTGAATCCGATATTCTTGATGGTACTCCAATTCTTGATATTAAACCTTATCTGCCATACTCAGATTCTTTTCCGGATCTTAAAACAGGCTGGGTGAAAACAGATAAAAAGCAGATTTATGAAGTGTCGTTTAATCTTAAAGCAAAAAGATTTGTTGAAAAATTAAAATCTGAAAATGATGTAAATTTGTTTGATTACACTCGTGTGCAGCTTGAGTTTAATCCCACCGACACAACACGAAAGCGAATTAAGCGGTTTACAAAAAGATTAATTGATAAAGATTATTTTGTCCTAACTTATCAAAAATGGAAAATTATTTTTTCTGTAAATGAAAAAGAAAAATTGGTTCTGATATCAGATATTATTCCAAACGACAAATAATTTTATTGATTTAAAAATATTTTTTTCGTGTGTGATTTTTGTTAACTAGTCTGCAGTAGTAATGGTTAAAGTTGAATATTAAAAAATATATTTTCATCTTAATATTCCGAGTTTTAGTATAGATGGTTAATAGCCTTGATATAACTTGCAAAAATAATTTTCAGCGGTAAAAAAATATTTGCAAACAGAATTCTGATTTTGGATAACAATAATTATATTACTTTAAAATATTTGTAACGAAAAAAATATTCAAAATCAGAATTACTTTTCTTCCGTTGAGTTTACATCTCGCATCAATAAATAACCTTCCATAACAACTTAATAGACAAGGCACTCTTTAAAAGATATTTTAGCATCGAGCTTAAAAATAACTTTAATTAAAAAGGAGCAGGCAATGAAAACTTTGGTAATCGTGTTGATGACACTCGTTTTAGTTCCGTTTGTAACAGCACAAACAGAACAATTTCCACAAGAAAAAAAATCTGCAATTGTGGATAATCTGAATGTGGGAATTAATTCTTCAAATATCGGACTTCGTACAAGTTCTGCAGATGTTTTATTTGATTTGATTGAGGATGATTATCTTCAAAGCGATGATGCTTCCAAATCAATGATTCCATTATTAAATATGTTGGAAAATGGTAAAACTGATGATGAGCGAATTGCTGCCGCTGTGGCGCTTTATCAAATAGGCAATGGGATTGGTATTTATCGATTAAGAGGTGTTGCAATTTTTGATGATAACGAAAGAGTTAGTACAATTTGCAAAAATCTTTATTACAGCTATCATAAATTACACGGCACAGAGTACTTAATAAACTTCTAACATAAAATTATAATCTCTCTAATTTTCTTTAAGCAGGATAAGACTTAAAAGTTTTATCCTGCTTTTTTTATGCGATTGATCCTGCGACTAAAATCAGTCTTTTAACGTTAAATATTTTTCCGTTAATATTTGTCAATTGTTCTTCAATATCCCTTCATTCTTTTATATTTTAGTTCATCAATTAAGAGGATTAAAATGAAATACAGAAAACTTGGCAAATCGAATGTTAGCGTTTCGGAAATTAGTTTGGGATGCTGGACAATGGGTGGACTTAATTGGGTTAACGGAAATCCAAACGGCTGGGCGAATGTTAATGAATCTGAAATTGCTGAAGCTATTAATTATGCTATCGATCATGGTGTAAACCATTTTGATAATGCAGATGTTTACGGAAACGGTAAGGCAGAAAGAATGCTTGCACGGATACTTGGTAAACGTACAAACAATTTTGTTATTGCTACAAAAATTGGATGGTTTCCCGGAACTGCTGAACATGCTTATGAACCTAAACATATTCGCCATCAGTGCGAACAATCATTAATAAATCTTAAAAGAGACTACATTGATATTTATTATTTCCATCATGGAGATTTTGGTGAGAATGATAAATATCTTGATGATGCAATTGAAGTAATGCACAAGCTCCGTGATGAAGGTAAGATACGATTGATTGGGCAATCAGCTTATAGTCATGCTGATTTTGTAAAACTAATTTCAAAAGTAAAGCCTGATGTTATACAGAGTTCGGCAAGCGCACTTGATGATAAATATGTAAGAGATGATTCTCCAACAAGAAAAATGCTTGATGAATATAATGTATCATTTGTTGCCTTTGGACCTGTTGCTCAAGGGTTATTGCTTGGTAAATATCATCAAGGCAATCCACCGCAGTTTGAAGCCGGCGATCATCGTGCAAACGCAGAAAGATTTAAACCCGAAAATCTTGCCCAGCTTGAACCAAAAATTGAGAAAATGAAAAATAAATTTGGTCCTTCAAATCAGGAACTATCACGCGCGGCATTGCAATATCTATTACATTATAAACAGGTTGGATCCGTTATTCCTGGATTTAGAAATCTTGATCAGGTAAAATCCAATTTAAGCGGAATGGATAATCCACTTACACAAGATGAGTTTGATTTTATAAAACAAATTTTTGCAGAATAATATTTTTTTTCATAAATGGATATATATCATGAAAAGTTTTACAATTTATTTGCTATTCGCTTTAACGATTCTAATTTCTGTTAGAACATTACCACAGACTATGGAAAATGAAATCAGTATAATCCCCAAACCCAAAAGTATTGTTGTAAATGAGGGCACATTTAATTTTACTGCCGATACTAAAATATATTTTGACCCGTACTCAAAAAAAGTTGCTGATTATTTAGCCGAAGTTATTAATCCGGCAACCGGTTTTAAATTAGAACCATCTATTTGGAACGGCAGAGTTGAAACAAATTCAATAATTCTTTCTCTAAATTCTTCCTCGAATGATTATGGAAAGGAAGGTTATACTTTAATTGTAAATCCATTTAATGTTATGATTGAAGCAGGTGAGTTGAATGGATTATTTTATGGAGTTCAAACACTCCGCCAACTTTTTAATCCATACATAAATTCTGTTGCAAGAGTTGAAGGAATTAATTGGAACTTGCCCTGCGTTGTTGTGCTTGATAAACCTGAATTTATTTGGCGCGGACTTAATCTTGATTGCTGCCGCCACTTTATGACCAAAGAATTTATAAAGCGATATATTGATTTACTTGCTTATCATAAATTTAATACGCTTCATTGGCATCTTACAGAAGATCAAGCATGGAGAATTGAAATAAAAAAACATCCCGAACTTACAACTAAAGGCGCTTTTAGAAAATATGATGACGGCTCTGTTTATGGCGGATTTTATACTCAGGATGATGTAAGAGAAATTGTTGCTTATGCAGAAAGCAGATTTATAAATGTGGTTCCGGAAATAGAAATGCCCGGTCATTCAACTGCTGCTATTTCCTGCTATCCGGAAATTTCCTGTACCGGCGGACCATTTGAGGTCGGAACTCTTTGGGGAATTTATTACGATATCTATTGTGCTGGTAATGAAAAAACATTTCAGTTTTTAGAAGATGTTATTAGTGAAGTTGTAGAATTATTTCCCGGCAAATATATTCACGTTGGCGGCGATGAAGCTCCAAAGAGACGATGGGAAAATTGTCCGAAATGTCAGGCAAGAATCAAATCTGAAAATTTAAAAGATGAACACGAGCTCCAAAGTTATTTTATAAAGCGAATGGAAAATTTTATCAACTCAAAAGGAAAGCAAATTGTTGGATGGGATGAAATTCTTGAAGGTGGTCTTGCACCGGAGGCAACAGTTCAAT
>JAGOXU010000298.1 GCA_018059515.1 Ignavibacterium sp. | reverse complement strand
TAATCAATCTGATTGATAGAGCAATAAAAGATGATCCCCGATATAAAACTGAAGTAACCAGCGAAGAGAAAGCAAAAGTTTACAATAAACTCAAATATGATGTTAGTTTTATAGACTCAGTTAAAAAAGTTGCCGCTAAAGTTGAAGTTGGTTTTGTTGTACTTGATCCCAAAACCGGAATGATAAAAGCATTAGTCGGTGGAGAAAATCAGGATTTTGGTAGAGGATTAAATCACGTAACAGGAATTAAAAGACAGCCTGGTTCATCATTTAAACCATTTGTTTATGCTACTGCAATTGAGAATGGATATTTTCCTGCAACTACAGTTTTAAATCAACCGTTTAATTATAACGGATGGTCACCGGGCAATGCCGGTAATGATTACAGTGGTTACGAAACTTTGCGCTGGGGATTAGCAAATTCTGTAAATGTTATTGCAGGCAGATTAACGATCAGTGATATGGCGCCGCCGTTTCAAGTTGTAAAGTTTACACAGAGAATGGGAATAAAATCGCACATGGATGCATATCCATCAATTGCACTCGGAACTGTTGAAGTTACTCCGCTTGAAATGGTTTCTGCAATGGGAACATTTGTAAATTCGGGAGTTCACATCGATCCTATTTCGATTTTAAAAATTGAAGATAGAAACGGAATTGTACTTGATGAATTTGTTCCGGAATCAGTACAAGCAATTTCGCCGCAAACCTCTTCCATAATTGTTGATATGATGACGGATGTAATTAATTTTGGAACAGGCGCAGGAGTTAGAAGATATTTTCAATATCCTGCAGCAGGGAAAACAGGGACTACACAAAAGTTTTCAGATGCTTGGTTTGTTGGTGTTACTCCCGATTTAGCAGCCGGCGTTTGGGTTGGATTTGATGATCATAGAGTTAAGTTTACAAATTGGTATGGGCAGGGCGGACGTGCGGCTTTACCGATCTGGGCAATTTTTATGGAAGGCGCTTATAAAGAATTAAAACTTCCATTAAAATATTTTACGCTTGCTGATGGAGTTGAGATGGCAACATTCTGTAAAGAGACTATGAATCTTGGTGATGCAAAATTAGCTACTGATGCTTGTCCGGTAACTTACACAGATTTAGTTGATGCAAGTAAAATGCCCGGTTATTGTGAAATTCATTCTGGAAGCGGCGGTAGAATAATACACGAAAATAAGCAAGGCGATAGCCAGTGGTAGTTTAATGTACAATGTATAATTTGCAATGTACAATTAAAAAACATCTTCAATTTTGTGCAAATTTATTATCAACAATCTGATCTTAATCGTACATTTTACATTGTAAATTGTTAATTGAAAAGCCCGAATGGCGAAATTGTTGAAAATCCCTACGGGAGTAGACAAGCCATTTAGAAATATTTATTTAATTGATAATTGTTTTGCCCGAATGGCGGAATTGGTAGACGCGCTAGGTTCAGGGTCTAGTGGATGTACTTCCGTGGGGGTTCAAGTCCCCCTTCGGGCACAATCTGTGATCCATAAGCATTCTATATTTTTTTGCCGGTAGAGTAGCCGGCTTTTTAATTTGATTAGGCTATAATTAAATATTACCCGGAACTATAATTAATCATAAAAAAAATAAAAAGACATATTATATGAAACCAATTTTAACCCTGATGCTTGCTACTATTCTAATTACTGGATGCACAATGAATAATGAAGATAAAATAGACCTGATCTTTAAGGATTATAATAAATCGGATATGCCTGGCGCGGCTGTAATGGTTATAGACCATAGTAAGATTGTATTCCAAAAGGGTTACGGACTTGCAAATGTAGAAAAAAATCTTCCGGTTACAGATTCCACAAATTTTAGATTGGCATCTGTTACTAAACAATTTACTGCAATGTGCATATTAATGTTGATTGAAAGAGGACAGCTTAAATTTGAAACTACTCTTAAAGATATATTTCCGGATTTTTCCGAATACGGAAAAAACATCACGATAAAAAACCTGCTTCAGCACACTTCGGGTTTGATAGATTATGAAGATTTAATATCTGATACTGTAACAGTTCAAGTTAAAGATAAGGATGTTTTGAGTATGTTGATGAAGACGGATTCAACTTACTTTGAAACAGGCAGTAAACATAAATACAGCAACACAGGTTATGCACTGCTTGCATTAACCGTTGAAAAAATTTCTGGTAAACCGTTTGGTGAATTTTTAAACAAAAACATTTTCACTCCACTTGAAATGAAAAACACCATTGCGTTTGAAAAAAATATAAACGAAGTAACAAATAGAGCATTTGGATACACAATCAAGGGAAATAAAGTTCAGTTTACGGATCAAAGCATTACAAGCGCTGTACTTGGTGATGGCGGAATTTACACATCATTATCTGATCTTTATAAATGGGATCAATCTTTATATAATGAAAAACTGATAAGCAAAAAATATCTTGATCAATCTTGGACCGAAGGTACAACTACTAATGGAATTAAATTTCCGTACGGGTTTGGCTGGCGTTTAGAAACTTATAACGGTAATAAAGTTGTGTATCATACAGGCAGCACAAGGGGATTTAGGAATATTATTTACAGAATTCCTGAGAAGGAATTTACAATTGTAATTCTCACAAATCGTGATGCCGGATCAGAATTTTCAACTATGGAATTTGCACATAAGATGGTTAATATTTTTGATAATCATAATTGAAAACTCTAATGAAAAACTTATTGCTATATTCCTTCTCAAAATATCATCAAAGCCGATTGAAAATGGAGAAGCGTTGAATTAAATTTTCCATATTCGTTAAGTAAATAGTCAGATCGATTTAAAATAAAAAACCTCTCTAAAAAGAGAGGTTCACTAACCAATGAAGGACATTTTCCCAATGCTGACATTCATTGCTTTAAACTAATAATGGGGATCCGTTGCCGAGATAATAATTTTTATCTCCTTGCACTTCATAACTTCTAATGGCTTCATCCATTGAATCATAAAGATTAAAAACATTTAATGTGCCTGCTTTTTCCATCAAAGTTTTTACAACTTCGGCTGGTTTAATTAACCTTACATCTCCGCCAATTTTTGCGCTTGATTTTAATGATAAAACAAGCACGCCTAAAAATGTTGAGTCAATAAATTCACATTGACTTAAATCTACGATGATTTTCTTTTGATTATTTTTAATCACTTCATCGAGGTTCTTTTTAAGTTGACTTGCTTCTTTGTAAGTTGCACGACTTAGATTGACAACTTCAATAACTAAATCGTTTACATGCAGCATTTCAAAGTCTTCTGTAATTGCCCTCATAATCTATTCTCCTGTTCTCTTTCGCGTATTTATAACCCAGTTGATTTGAAATAGTTTAAACA
>JAGOXU010000297.1 GCA_018059515.1 Ignavibacterium sp. | reverse complement strand
GATTTTTTTTGTGGGACAAGAAAACTCATACAACTGATAAATATTTTTATTATCAATCAGTTTATCGGAAGAGCGCATACTGCTGTTATATTGATATTTATTATTTAGTGTTTCATTAAAATAATTTTCAGCAGAATCAGTCGGAGCAATGGCAGCAAGTGAAATTGATGCACCCATTTTGCCGCTTATGTATTTTAATCCTGTAACTTTTTGTTTAACAAGATTTGAAATTGTAACGCTGCCTAATTTTTTCCATGTGCTGTCAAGATCAATAACAAAATCTTTTTCACTCAGTTTTACATTTCCCAAATCGGAAACATTCTGTCCATTATTGAAAAATCTTAATATAGATTCACCATCCGTTATTTGCGGATTTTTAGTTTGAATATTCAGACTTCTGATTTCTTTTACAACCAAGGAATCAAATAAATTATTAGCACTAAGATATCTATCAGTTGCAACATCAAATCTAAAAACATCTTTTGATGTTTTGCTGTTCTTTGCTGCAGGATAAAAAATGCTTGTAATAATTGCTGTATCAGAAATAACTGATATTACCTGCTCAGCTTCTTTGCTTGGCGTTTTAATTTTTATGAATTGCCGAAAAACTAAATCAGAAGAATATTGTTCCAATAAATAATATGAAACTCGATTTAATTCTATTACATCTTTTGAGTTAAAGTTTTCTGTAACAACTGCGAATCTACGTGAACCTGATTTTTTAAAATTTAATTTAAGATAACCATTTAATGATTCATCTTTAAGAATAAGATTCATATTCTTATCTACCACCGCAAATAAATTGTAAACAGGATTTTGGTTTTCTAATAGCAGCGTGTAATAATTGATATTGTTAATCTCAATACTGTCAACATCAATTTTATTAAAAGTTTTTAGTTTTGTATCAAAAGTAAAAAGCCCATCTAAAATATTTTTACTGTTCTCATCACCGCTAATAGCGTTTCTTACTATTGTCTCAAATGATTCACCATTAAACTCAAATGGTTTTTCATCAACTTGACTTTTACAGGATGATATGATAATCATAGCTGCAATTGCTAAAAACATTTTTATTAGATTTTTCATATAACTTAATTTTTCTTGATGCTAAGATAAGTAAAACAGAATTTTAAATTGACAAAAAATAACAGTTAAAATTTTTATTCTTTTTTAAAATGTTTTAACAAAATTTCAGTTTTCTTTTTCCCAACAGCTTCTTCAAGTTCTTTTTGCAAAGCTTGTTTGATTGATTCAAGACTTCCAAATCTTTCAAGTAATAACTTTGCTGTTTCAGTTCCGATTCCTTTTATGTCAGTCAGCTCAGATTTTATTGTTCTCTTACTTCTTCGCACCCGATGAAATGTAATTGCAAAACGATGAGCTTCATCTCGAATTTGTTGAAGCAGTTTTAATCCTGATGATGTTTTTGGAATAAGTTCAGGATCAGAATTGTTCGGTAAAAAAACTTCTTCCAATCTTTTTGCAAGTCCAATTATATTGTAATTGTTAAACCCCAAACTATCTAAAATCTCAACAGCGCTGGAAAGCTGCCCCTTGCCGCCATCAACCATAATTAAATCCGGCAACGGCTGATTTTCTTCCTTTAATCTTGAATATCTTCTTTCGATAACTTCTCGCATACTAGAAAAATCATCAGGACCTTCAACTGTTTTGATAATAAATTTTCTGTACAAACTTTTCTTTGGCTTGCCGTCTTCAAAGACAACCATGCTTGCAACGGAATCAGTTCCCTGTAAGTTAGAGATATCAAAACACTCTATTTTTCTCGGAAGAGTTTTTAATCTCAAATCACGCTGTAAAGCAGAAACCGAATAAGAAACATTGCCAAGATTTTTCATCTTCTGCAATTGTATTTCTTTAAGTTGTAAGATTGCATTCTCTTTGCACATTTTTACTAAAGATTTCAAATCACCACGCTGGGGTACAAATATTTTTGTTTTTTTGTTCGATCTCATTCGCAGCCATTCCGTCAGTGCATCTGTATCTTCGGGCGGTATTTCTACAATAACTTCACGCGGAATTTCAACTTGATCTCCATAATAAAATTTTATTGCCGCTGAATAGATATTTGATAATTCTTCACCTTCTTCAATCGCAAGTTTAAGCTGTTTTTTACCAATCAATTTTCCGGATCGAATATTAAACACAGCACAAGTGGAATCTTTTCCCTCAAACGCAACTGCAAAAATATCCCTGTCTTCTTCATCATCATTAACAATCTTTTGTTTAGATGAAATTGAATTAAGCTGATCAATTTTATCACGCAGTTCGGCAGCCTTTTCGAACTCAAGATTTTCAACCGCACTTTGCATTTTTGTTTTTAAATCTTTTATAAGATCATCGGTTTTACCTTTTAGAAGTTTTACAACTTCATCAACCATTTCGTTGTAAGCGCTTGCAGAGATAAGATTTTCACACGGTCCATCGCATTTTTTTATATGATAATCCAAACATACTTTAAACTTTTTATCTGCAATATTTTTTTTGGTAAGATCAAGTTTGCAGCTTCGGATTTTAAATATCTGGTTTATCATCCTTAACGAACCGCGCATACTTCTTACATCAGTATAGGGACCAAAATATTTAGACCCATCATTAAAAACTTTTCTGGTTGGATAAATTCTTGGAAAGAGTTCGTTGGTAACTTTTATAAACGGAAATGATTTATCGTCTTTAAGATTAACATTGTATCGTGGTTTTAATTCTTTTATAAAATTACTTTCAAGAATCAATGCTTCAAGCTCACTATCAGTAACAACAAGCTGTAAATCATCAATCTTGCTAACCATTGCAACAGTTTTAGCAGAACTCGGATTTTCCTGAAAATAACTTCTTACACGGTTTTTTAAATTCTTAGCTTTGCCAACATAAATAACATTACCATTTTTATTTATAAATTGATAAACGCCAGGGGATGCGGGTAAGTTTTTTAAGTTTGTTTCTAATTTAGAGTTCACTTCAATTATTATATTAGATTTACAAATTGTTTGATAGAAATATGCGCAACCAAAGTTAATGTAATTTGGTTTTTAATAAAACTTAATTTTAAGAAGCAATAAAAAACCCTGATATAAAACATCAGGGTTTAGAAAGAGCAGGATTGATTCTATTACACACTATTACGACAAATGTCGCTATTTGAGCAAGATCATTTTCTTAGAACTAACAAAATCACCAGCTTGCAGTTTATAAACATAAACGCCGCTTGCTAATGAAGAAGCATTAAATATTACTTCATATCTGCCTTCATTTTTAGGCTCATCTACAAGAGTTACTATTTCTCTGCCAAGTATATCATATACTTTTAATGTAACATTTCTTAAAGTCCCTCCTTG
>JAGOXU010000296.1 GCA_018059515.1 Ignavibacterium sp. | reverse complement strand
AAATCAAGATATTGAGTTTCAGTTGTGTATGCTGTTAATAAACCATAAGATAGAGTATAAACTCTATATGGCTGTGCGTTACTCATAAAAGAAACGAGCAACACTACTGCAATTATTCCAAATAATTTTTTCATAGTTTTTATCTCCTTTCCTTTATGCTGATTTATACATTACTAATGGGATTAACTTGTCATCTGTCTGAACTTTTGTCCAGCTTGTAGATGTTGCAAGCACTGTCTCAGTTGGGTTTACCCCACCAGTATCATCATACTGAACACCCGGTATAACAACACAATAACTCAATCGTGTTATGAGTACATCATAACCACCGTTTGTAATTGAGTTTCTGTAAAGTTCTACTTCTAAGTTTCCAACATTGAATTTATTTGCATTACTTAATGCAGCATTCTTTCTTGGTCTTGTTTTGTAAAGCATTGCACCCGGCATACCAAGTATTGATGGATAAACGCCTGCTGTTGCTGTTAGTTTATCTGATTGATAAACATTCATACCTAACAGTTTTTCTAATGCACCTTGCTGAGTTAGTGCATCACCTAAGTTTGTTGCGATCATATTCCCAACTAAAGCATCTGTGTAAACTTTTGAGTTAACAACTAATGATTTTAGTTTTTCAGCATTATCGCCAAGTTTAAGTTTTGCTAATGCTAACTTTTCTTTTGTGATTGTTGAACCTGTGTCATCTGAAACGTGAGTTGCTGCAAGAGCCGATGCAAAAGAACCTGTGATAACACTAATGCCAGTATTGTGCATTTGGTTAGCCCAATATTCACCAATCATATTTGCAATCGCTGTGGTTGCATCGTGTTGGCTTCCGGCTATTGTCATTATAATTTCATCAGCACCCCAAGCCTTTTCTCTCTCAACCCAAACTGCTCTGTGTTTGAATTGTGATGGTGCATTGATTGTTGTCGTGAGACCGTTTGTAATTACATCCGCATCTCCACTAAGTGCATTCCATTGAGGAACGCTTGCATAATCGCCTTCAACTGGTGCGATTATCTGGTCTGGTGCTAACGTTATGATGTTATTTAAAAGACTTAGCTTGTGGGAAAACATCCCTGCTAAAACTCTTCCGAAACTTTCACTCTGATAGTTAACACCGCTTAATAATAGTTGTGTCATTTTTTTTCTCCGTTATTAAATTGCTACTTTGCCTTTACCACTGAATAGACGTTCCCACTCTTGCGGGTTTTGTTTCTTAATTTCATCTAATTCAGTTACGTTAAAGTCTGAATACGTCTTTCCAGCCGTTTCAATCTTACCGTTTTTCTTTCCTGTTTTGCCGTCATCAGTACCAAGATTAAGAGTTCCTGAAAACAAAGGAACAACTTTCTCCAAAGTTGTAAGGTCTGAGTCTTTCCATTCTTCTCTTTTATCTTCTGGTATTGATTCAAATAAAACTTTCTTTCTACTCTCTTTGTACGCTTTTAATTCATCCGAATCTTTTTTGTACGTTTCGAGTTCTGGTAATACACTTTCGTATTTTACCTTATATTCATCCGCAAGTTTTTGAAACTCTCCAGTTTCAATTTTCTTCTTGTCCTCAATCTCTTGAAGTTTACTGCTTATTTCTGTTAACTTCTTTTCAGTCTCCCGAGCCTTTGCTTTTGCTTCATCTCGTTCTGTAATTGCTTGTCTAAGATGTGCATCGTGCTTTTCTTGTTCTGTCTGGCCTCCGCCTGATTTCCCATCTTCTTCTAAAAACAAATTATTTAGGTTCTCCAACCTGTCTCGTAAAAACATAATCATTCTCCAATGATTTTATGATAGATATTGTTAATTATTTTCTTTTTACTATTGCGAAAAAAGTTATTTTATTTTTCATTGTCAAGTTTTTTTAATTCCCGACTTTGATAACTAATTCTTTTTGTGCCCATTTTCTTAGTGATACATCTAAAGCATCCGCATAAAGATTTAAGACTTTATCTTTGTTTTTATCGTTTAGGGTTGTAATAAGTCTCCCCATTTCTGCATTACCTTCAATCTTTTTTCTATCTGCTTCCATATAGCTAAGAATAAATCCATTTATTAAAATCTGATCTAAGTGTAAACCTTCAATAGTTTTTCCTGTTAATCTCATATTAACTGAGTTTGTAGTATTATCTACAACTGAACGCCCAGCGTGAGATTTTAGCTTTTTGCCATCAGTAAACCGATTCATATAGTTTGTTTTATACTTCTTATAACCGAAACTGTAATTCTTTGCACCCGCTTTTGTTGGTCTTGTTTGTGTTGTGTATTCCTGAACTTCACCTGATTCCATATCACTGCGGATCATTGCTTTGGTTTTAGTTGCGGTGTCTTGCCAAAACTCTTTTTTAATTCCTGCGAATATTTCTTTTGTGTTTAGTTTGTCATTTGCCATTTAAACACAATATTTTTTTTAATTTATTTCTCATTTAATATAGGCTCGAATATAATGTCATTCTTTTATCCCCTTAAACGCTACTATAAAGTCTCTTATAGCTTGTATTTTACCAGCGTAATACCCAGCATCAAAGTCTTTTGATGTTAGCTTTGAATAATGGTTTTCAAGTTGACCAATTTCAGTATAAAATTTTTCAACCATATTATCGATATACTGTGATGTTTTTATTTTATTATATTTCTGCATCCCAATCACTATGTTTTTATCTATCCCAATTTCCCATTCCATACAGTTTATAATATCATCTCTTATTATTTTGAAGGCTATCTTATCACCAAGAAATTCTTCTAAGCCTACCAAGTCACTTTCTGTTAAAGCCATTTATTGCCTCTTTCCAAATTTTAACCAAAATTCATCTTCATTGTTTCTGAATATAACGCCACCGTACCCATCCTCTTTTGCTTTTTTTATTATCGGATTTTCATAAGCAGGAGATGAAAATTTATCATCTGGTGCATTAACTACTAACGGGTTTTTAATTGCTACACTTTCTTTTTTTATATCACCACCACCTTTTAGCGAAGCATATTGTTCTACATAATCTTTTTGTAAACTGTACCATTTATCACCACCAATATCGTTAGGCTTGCTTTCATATCTATATAATTCAGCTTGCATCATATCTTCGTTTAATATAGGAGAAAAAAAGTGGATACAATTATAATTTGGTACACGTCCACCCCAATCTATTGTCCCGTGAGGTGTAATTATTCCTGTTTGTATTTCTTTTAATAAATAACCCTCTTCTTTTTGATTCTCTATTAACCAAGTGCAATTATCGCTGCTTGTCGGGATTAACCCACCCTCATATCTGAACTTCATACCCGGTCTATCTTCATAAGCACTTAAAACAGTTGTTCGTCTTATATCGCTTTCTGCTGTGTTAATGAGTGTTCCGATTTGTGCATTTGTGAATGGTGTCTTTGCAAAGTATTCTTT
>JAGOXU010000006.1 GCA_018059515.1 Ignavibacterium sp. | reverse complement strand
GGTGCGTGCTGTTAAAATTATAAAATAAATAACTTTTAGTTTCTCATTATTTTTTATTTGATTGCACAATTCCAATCCGTCCATAATCGGCATAGTCCAATCAGCAAGAATAACTTTAGGTGTAAATGTTTCCAAAAGTTTTAGCGCTTCTTGCCCGTTGTTAGCGGTTATAACTTCAAAATTATTTTTAGTTAAAAGTTTTTCAAGAATAAACCGCGTATCGCGTTCATCCTCAACGACTAATATTTTATCTTTTTCAATCAATTTGCTAAGTAGTTATTTATTTTTATTAAAAAGCGATTGTAATCCAAAATTGGTTTAGTAACTATTTCTTGAGCATTTGTTTCGCTCAAATAATGTTTTAACTGGCTCGTTAGCGAAGAGGCAGTTATTAAAACTAATGGAATGTTTTTTGTTCGATCATCGGATTTAATTATTTGTGATAATCTAATTCCATCAATTTTCTCACCATTAAGATAAGAATTACTTAGGTTTATATCCATAAGAATTAGACCAACCTCTTCATTTAATAAAGTATCTAAAATTTTATCCCCGTTATCTGTAATTACTGTGTCATATCCGTTTTTATCAAAAAACATGGTATAAAACTGCTGGGTAATTTTATCATCTTCAACAACAATCAGTTTTTTCACTTTGGCTCCTCTGTGTCAAATTTTATAATTACACTTATCCTTCTGTTAACAAGATTGAATGGATCTTTTTTATCTGATAATCTTGTATCTGCATAACCGCGCACTTCATCAATTCTTCCAAAATCTAATCCGCCTGATACAAGAATTCTGCGTGCAGAGTTTGCACGATCTGAACTTAGTTCAAAATTCGTATAACCTCCGCCTCCGTTTGGATAGGGTCTTGCATCTGTATGACCTTCAATAATTAATTTATTTGGAATGGAATTTAAATTTTTTCCTATTTCTTTTAGAAGTTTTTGTGCTTCGGGTCGCAGCTCGGATGTACCAATTTCAAAAAAAGCATCATCATTTGATTCAACCATTTCAATTTTTAAACCTTCGTCAACAATTTCCATCTTTACTTGATCCATCAAATTTTCGAATTCACCATTGGCAGATAAATCGTTTACAATCGAATCCTTCATTGCATTAAGTTTTTCAACTTCCATTTCTCTTTGTTTAATCTTATCAAGAATTTGTGTGGCGCTATCTGTTGGTAATTGCATCATTCCATCTAAAACAGAAATAGCTTTCATCTTCTCAGAAAATCCAACCGGGTCTTTAAAATAACCTGCAACATTTTGAATCACTTCTTGATCTTGCCCTAAAATCCAAAGGACAATAAACAGTGCCATCATAGCTGTAACAAAATCAGCATAAGCAACTTTCCAGGCGCCGCCATGGTGCCCGCCGTGCTTATTGATTTTTTTAACTACAATTATATTGTCATCCCCGCTCTTCATCTATTCTGTTTTTCCTCTCATAAAATTCTCTAACTCGCTAAAAGTTGGTCGTTCTTCAGAAAAAATTGTGCGTCTAGCAATTTCAACAGCAATAATTGGCGGATTACCTTTTGCATAAGCTACAACGCAAGCTTTAATTGTTTCAAGGTATCTCATTTTTTCTTCAAGCCCTACTTCCAAATTTGTAGCTAAAGGTCCAACAAAACCGTAAGCAATTAAAACACCAAGAAAAGTTCCAACTAAAGCAGCAGCAACGTGATGCCCTACAACAGCAGCTCCTTCATCAATCGAGCCCATTGTAATAATAATTCCTAATACCGCAGCCACAATTCCAAGACCGGGGAAAGCATCACCCATTTTTGTGATTGCATTGATAGCTGGTTTTGTTTCAGCTTCAAGCGTTCCAATTTCTGCATCAATTAGGTTTTCTAATTCATGTGGAGGCACGCCACCTGAAAGCATAACTTTCATCGTATCGCAGAAAAATGTTTTTGCTAGTTCATTTTGTAAAAATCTAGGACTTTTAGAAAGTATATCACTTTCCTCAGGAGTTTCAATATGCTTTTCTATTGCGAGCAAACCCTCTCTTTGTGCCAAAAGAAAGAGATCATTAAAAGCTTTTAGCAATTCAAGATATTCTTCTTTAGAATAAGCGTGCGATTTAAAAACACCGGGAATTGTTTTTATAATTTTTTTAATAACACCCATTGGTGCAGAAATTAATAGGCTTCCAACAGCGGCGCCAACAATTACAATAAACTCTGCCGGTTGAATAAGCAGTACAACATCGCCGCCTGCAAACATAAATCCGCCAACAACTGAAATTGTAACAACCGCTATTCCTATTATAACAAACATTCTATTTCTCCGTGTTCAACTCAAAGTGAGTTTTGGGTACAAGTGAGAACAATTTTTCGCATTGGGTTATAATAAAGTTCCAATCAACTCTATCCGAAGCGAGATTAAATTCCAAGTTTCTGCAAATATCAGTTACTTGCGGCAAACCGACTGTTTTTCCTACGCCTTTTATTTGATGAAAAATTACTCTTAATTTATTTCTATCTCTTAAGCTTACAGAATCAACAATAATTTTCTTTTGCGATGGAAATGAATCAATAAATATTTTCTGCAGATCGTTTACAACTTCATCGCGAAAGTCTATTGACTGAATTTCAGCACTTATTTTTCTTTCTAATTCGTAACCAAGCAATTCATTAACACCATTAATCAGATCATCAATATTAAACGGTTTGATGATAACCTTATCAGCGCCATTTTCCATAGCCGCAAGCATATTACTTTTGTTTACATTTCCGCTTAAAATAATCACAGGAATATTTTTAAGCTCATCAATAACTTTTTTGATTTGCAAAGTTTTTATACCGTCAAGGTTCGGCATAAGAATATCAAGAATTATAATATCGGGTTTATTAGAAAGCGCTTTCTGAATACCAAACAAACCGTCTTCACAACTTTCTGTTTTACAATTGTATTCATCAAACAATCTTGTTAAAGAAGTTCTTGTTAAATCAGAATCATCAATAATTAAAATCAGCGGTGTTTTATTTCTGATCATACAATTAATCAATCTTTTTAATTTTAAGTTTTGTTACATCAACCGGTTTTTCTTTAACAGATTTAATTGCTTTAACAGAACTTTCTTTTACTTTGTCGTAAAGCTCGGTTCTGACAATCTGGATATTTTGCGGCGCATCAATTCCAATCTTTACTGTGTTATCAGATATAGAAATTATCTTTACAGTTATACCGCTGCCGATTTTAATTTCTTCGTTTAGTTTTCTGGTTAGTATTAACATTTTTTTAACTTTGATTTTCTTCAACAAAAAGATTGTAGTCGATAGGATATTTTTCACTATCTATTATTTTTTGGAATCCGCTCTTTGCATCCTGATTAATGTAAACCGGAGCTTTAAGATTAACTTTTACATCGGCAGGATTTTTACTCATAACTACAATTCCAAAAGCTTCATTATCATCCAGCACAGGAAATTTCTCATCAATTATTCTTAAACCGATTAACGGAAAAGCAATATCAGGCTGCTCAATTGAGTTAAGCCAGTAAAAAATATCATCCTGCGGTTTGATAAAAAGATATTTGTGAAGGTTTTCAAATCCAAAAAGTCCTTCTGCAAAACTGATAACCAAATCATCAGTGTATTCAATTTCGCCAAATTGATATGTATTTATTTTCATAGTCCTAATTTTATTTTATGATTATAATATCTACTCTTCTGTTTGAAGCTCTGCCGGAAAAAGAATCATTTTCATCCAGCGGTTTGTACTCAGAATAACCAACGATTGAAAGTTTTTCCGGATTTAAACCCTGCTCGGTCATCAAATAATAAGCCGTACTTAAAGCGCGTGCCACAGATAAATGCCAGTTTGATGGAAACTGTGCGGTATTTATCGGAACGTTATCTGTGTGTCCTTCAATCCTAATATCATTTGGCAATTTTTTTATAATTGCAGCAAGCTGCTGTAACACAATTTTTGAACTTTTCTTTAATTCTGCACTTCCCGAAGGAAAAACAATATCCTCAAGAATGTGAATTGTAACTCCACGCGAGTTTTCTTCCAACTTTATTGAACTTGTATAATTATTTTTTTCTATCAAACTATTTATGTCTGATTTCAAATTAACCAATGGCGGTGCAATCGAAATTTTAGAATCCGGTAAAACTTTAATAGTTTGTGTAGGACCGCCGAATACGTTACCGATAGCATTTACCATTTTCTCGTACTTTTGCACATCAAGGTTTGATGCAGTATAAAGTAAAATAAACAGCCCAAGCAGCAGAGTTATTAAATCTGCATAAGTAATAAGATAACGGTCTTTTTCTCCACCTTCAGAAAAAGGTGATTCATCAAACTCATCTATCTTAATCTTTTTTCGAACTCTCTTTGAGGAAGCATGCTCTCTTGTTCTTTTTGAGATAGCATACTTACTAATCTTGCCTTCACTAAAGCCGGGACTTCCCCACTCTGTAATGCCAAGACCCCCTGTAATGAGAGTTCCATCATTTGTTTCTCTTCTTGATGACATTTTTTTAATTTATCTGCAATTGGTAACCAAATTAAGTTTGCACTAAAAACACCCCACAATGTTGCGATGAATGCTGTAGCAATACTTTTAATTAATAAATTGGGATCGGAGCCGGCATGCGAAAGCGCCATAATTAATCCCATAACAGTTCCAAGAATTCCCATCGTTGGTGCGTATCCGCCCATTTTTGTAAAAATAAAAATGTTTGAATAATGTCTTTCCTGCACAGATTTAATTTCAAGTTCAGCAAGGTCCTGTAAAGAATCGGGATCTGTTCCATCCACAGCGTTGCGCAATAATTTTTTTGCAAAAAAATAATCTACTTTATTTATATCTCTATCAAGCGCAAGCAAACCTTCTTTACGTGCTTTGTATGAAAACTGAACAATTGAATTTATCACTCGTTTTGGTTCAAACTTTTGAGGGAAGTATGCAAGCTTCATCAGTTTGAACATGTTTACAAAATTACTATAACCAAAACCGATTATTACTGCTGCAAAGGTTCCGCCAAAAACAATAATAATTGGTGGAATTAAAAACAGCGCATGAACAGATCCACCTTCAAGCACAAAGGCGCCAAAGATGGATAATATTCCTAAAATTAATCCGTTAAATGCACTGAATTTTTTTATCATAAGTAATCAAGTAAAGTCTTTTGTAAAATCATTGAACCAAGTTTTTGTGAAACTTGTAACAGATAATCCTGATTCTGTAAATCAACAACAGCTTTGGCAATATCAACACCATTTTCGTTTTGTGCTAATTCCATAAGATTATAAGTCTGCTGCTCTAACATACTTTGCAGTGTTGATATCTGGTTGATTGTATTACCAACCTGCGATTGTTTAGATGTAAGACGAGAATTAAAACTTTCAACTGCGGCAATTTGTTCGTTGCTTGGAACAATTCCATTTCTTAAATCATTACTAATTTGTTTAAGAGTATTAAAAATATCCGTTGGTTGATTTGCACCTAAACTTATGCTTGTTGCTGAACTATTTTCAGAAAGCGATTTAAGATTCATTGTAAATTGAATTCTATTTGCCGGCACTTCTACATTAAAAGTTAAATTTGAAGTTGAACCATCAACAGAAACCAAGTTGCCGTTTAATGCATTAAATCCAAGTGTCTTAGCAGCAGGCGGAGCTGCAAATACAGTGTTGCCGCCGCCATCAACAATATCATAAGTCATTTGATAAGTGTTGGCTGCAGTTTTTTGATAATTTGTTTGAAGTTGATATTCATTTCCCAAATTATCATAAATAGCTGTCGTGCTGTTTGTAACAGTTCCAACAGCGTCTGCTGTATTAAAAAATCCTTTTGAAGAAACAATTGTTCCGAACAAATCCAAACCGGGCATATTAATGCTTTGTACAACACTTTGAGAAAACTTTACATTTATTTTTCCGCTTGTATCTGTATTTGATTGATACGATTGATTATCTGTAGAAATGCCGAAAGGTTTATCAGAATAATCTGTGCCGCCAAAAATATATTTACCATCGGATTTTGAATTTGCAGTATCAAGCATGATCTTTATAGCATTATCAATCATATCTGCGTAAACTTCTAAGTTGGTTTGATTGATCGGGTTTTGAAGTTCGGTTAGCTTGCCTATAATATTCATCGTTTCAGATTGCATTGATTCCATTGCAAAAATTGTTTCATCCAAAAAAGACAAACTGTTCTGAATATTTTTTTTGTAAGCCTCCGTATGCCCCATCTGATCTGAAATTCTAAACAACCTCGAAGTACCAACCGGTGAATCAGATGGTTTTTCAATTTTATTTCCACTCATTATCTGTCTATTTAGAGTCGAAATTCTGTCTTTTATCTTGTTTGTATTTCCAATGTAATTATTAGAAATAATTAAATCACTTATACGCATTTTACACCATATTTAAAATTGTTTGTAACATGTCATCAGCAATTGTGATGAGTTTGGCTGATGCCTCATACGTTCTTTGAAACTTCAATATATTTGTCATTTCTTCATCAATAGATACACCGGATTGCGAAGCTCTTAACTGACCAAGTTCATCCAAAACCATTTGATTTGCCTGCGTAAAATTATTCTGCAGCATTCCATCATTGCCAAGACCGTTAATCATAGATGCATAACTTTCCTGCAATGTGTTTCCGTTTAATAATTTTACATCTGTAAGCTGTGCAATTCGTAAAGCAATTTCTCCATTTCCTTCAGTTCCATCTTGTGAAATTGCAATTTTGTTTGGATCATCAAGCAGCTCTTGATTAATAATTAGCTTACCGTTTACATAACCTTCAAAGAAATTAAGTCCTGTTTCCTGCGGATCGGTAATTGTGTAACCGGTTAGGTGTTCCCCGTTAACTGCTTCAACAAGTTTGTTTATAACTGCATCAAGTTTTTTCTGATAATCCGGAATCTTTTTTGAATAAACCTGCGAAAGTGCGTTAAGTTCACCGCCGGTTAAAACGATTGGATAACTTCCATTTTTAACTTTAAGATTTATTTTTCCGTTTACTTCTTCAGCAACAAATTCAGTTGAGTGCAATCTATCAACAGCAAGCGCTCCGCCAATTGAGATTACAGCAGAGTTTGTATCATCATAAACAACATTAATATTTACAAGATTACTTAGTTGATCAACCAAAGCATCCCTTTGATCTAAAAGATCATTAACAGGCACACCGTTGTATGCGTTTGAAAATTGCTCATAGTTAATTTGATGTATCTGATCTAAAATTGTATTTACAGAATTTACTTTCTGCTGAAACTCTTGTTTGATATCTCCTTTAAGAGTATTTAATGATTGATTTATAGAAGTTACTTTTGCTGAAAGATTATTTGCAGCATTTAAAACATTTGTTCTTAAAGGAGATGAATTTGGAGTAACTGCAAGTTCGCTAAAACTGCTAAAAAAAGTTGTCATCAAATTTGATATGCCAAGATCTGAAGGTTCAGAAAATATTTTTTCTACATCACTAATTAACTGGCTTTGCCTGTTGCTGTCTGAAAATTTTTGATTCGTGCCAATCATATGAGCATCAACTAAACGATCTCTTACACGCGAAACATCGGCAATCTTAACACCGTTGCCCCAAACTAATCCTGCTGTAAGATTTGATGTTTCAGTTGAAAACAAAATTCTCTGACGGGAATAGTTGGGATTTGCAGAGTTTACGATATTATGCGACGTTACTTCCAGTGCCCGTCTGTAAACAGCAAGGCTGCGTGAAGATATATCAAATATTTTTGTTAGTGCCATTGTGTTACTCTAAATTTTTCTATCAAAAAAATTTTCTTTTTTTGTACCAAGAATATTTTTGATTAAGTCGCGTATAAACTGTCTTGAATTACTAATGATTATTTCATTCTGTGAATTCAATAAAAGAACCTCTTTAACTTTTTCCAATAAAATTGTTCTAACCTGGTTAAACTCTTCAGAAAGTTCAGGATCAATCGATAGTAAAACATCAGCCAGTTTATCTAACGCTTCACTCTTCTCCACCTCAATTTTATAATTCTTTAAAGCCATTGTTACTGCTTCTGATCTTCTCTCTTCACAATTTTTTATACGATGCAGAATTTTTTCTTCCTGTTCAATTGCAATTTCAATTTCATCAAGCTCGCTATTAACAATTGATCTTTGCAATAGCTTTAATGTGTTAATAAAATCACTTAAATAAGTAATTTGTTCATAAGTCAGTTTTAAAATTTCGTCATAGTACATTTTTTGGTTCCTCAAAATTCTTAAGATATCCAATTACACGCTTTACATAAGTTTGCGTTTCTGTAAAAGGTGGAATTCCGTTGTATTTATCAACATTTCCGGGTCCTGCGTTATATCCAGCTAAAGCAAACTTCAGGTCTCCATTATACTTTCGAAGAAGTTGGGACAAATATTTAGCCCCTCCCATAATATTTTCTTTTGGGTCAAAAACATTGTTAATTCCAAGGTATTGTGCGGTCGAATCAATTATCTGCATCAAGCCTTTTGCGTTTGCGGTAGAAACAGCATTTTCTTTAGCAGATGATTCTGCAAGTATCACTGATTTAATAATATTTTTATCAACACCGTAGGTTTCGGATGCTTGATTAATTATTTCATCATACTTACTTAATCTATTTAATGATTGATTTGAAGGTTGTACAGATGGAATTTCAACACTATTACTTGTTACTTCAATCTTCGGTAGATTTTTTAACGGAGCTAATTTTGGATTTAAAACTTCGGTGGAAAAATTCTCACCTGTTAATCGTTTATATATTTGATCCGCAACACCCAATCCGGTTCCTTTTGAGATTTTATCAGCAATTTCAAATTGAAAAATGGAATCGAAAAAATCTCCGCCAAAATTACTTTCACCAAACATTCCGCCGCTAGTTGTTTGGTTCATACTTTTTAACATCATCGAAGTAAGTAAACTTTCAAACTGTTTAGAAACTTCCGCCATTCTTTGTTTTTCGGATACGGAAAGATTTTTTGCATCCGGTGTAAATGGAATGTGTTTCTGTTCGTTAGTTATTTTTAAACTTAAATCGTTCATTTTATATGATAACTAATTCTGCTATTAAAGCGCCGGCTTCTTTAAGCGCTTGAAAAATTGCAATAATTTCTTTTGGAGTTACTTTTAATGAATTAAGTGCGCTTGCAACTTCCTGCACATTTGATGCGCCAGAAATTGCAATTGTGTTTGTAGAGTCCTGTGTTGCGTAAGGAATCATATTATTAACAACTGCAGTCGTTCCGCTTGAAAAAGCGCCGGGCTGTGAAACTATTGGATAATTTTCAATCGTAATATTTAAACTGCCATGGGTAATTGATACAGGCTTTATCTGAACATTTGTCCCTGCAACGATAGTTCCTGTTCTTTCGTTAAGCACAACTTTGGCAACATAATCTGTTTGAACAGTTAATGCTTCAAGCTCTGCTAAAAACCCTACAACATTTGTTTGTCTGTCTGTTGGAATGTTAACACGAATTTCGGAAGCATCTATTGAGCTTGCAGCGCTATCACCAAAAACAGTATTTATAGATTTTGCAACATTGTTAGATGTTGTTAAATCCGGCTGCCGCAAGTAAACACTTATTTGTCTATCAACAACCATTTCACTTTCAAGTTCAAGTTTCATAATTCCGCCCTGCGGTACTCTGCCGGCAAGTGAATGATTTTTTGCAACTCTGTTTCCGGTAGCCGTATTATAATCATATCCGCCAATAGAAATCGAACCTTGTGCAAGCGCATAAACTTCGCCTGTAATACCGGAAAGCGGAGTCATTAAAAGAGTTCCGCCAAGTAAACTTGTTGCATCACCCATCGATGAAACAGTAACATCAAACTTAGCGCCCGGCTTGTAATTGGAATTTAAATTTGCCGTAACCATTACTGCGGCAACGTTTCTTGTTTTTACGTCTGTCTGTGGAACAGTAATTCCAAATCTTTTTAACATACTTGTTATGGATTGCATAGTAAACTGTGTTCTATAACTATCGCCAGTTCCTGCTAATCCAACAACCAAGCCGTAGCCAATAACTTGTTCAGCGTTATCGCCGGAAATTGTTGCTATATCTTTTATTCTTTGTGAAAAGGCAAAAGATGACAAGACAACAAATACAATTATAAATTGACTAAAGCTTTTCATACTACTCCTTAAAAAATCCAGTGGAAGAATTTTGTTAGCCAGCCTGGTGATTGTGCATCATCGATAAGTCCGCTTCCTTCAAAACTTATTTCAGCATCAGAAATATTGTATGATAAAACAGAATTATCTGCCCTAACATCCGAAGTTCTAACAACACCCTTAATTTTTACAAGCTGCTCTTCGCCATTTATTGTAATTTTTTTGCTGCCGCTTATCAGCATATTTCCATTTTCTAAAACCGATTCGATTGTTGCGCTGATTTTTGTTTGTATCATTCCGGCAGATTCCGTTGAACCGGAACCTTTAAAATCATTATTAGAACCAATGCCAACATTTATTTCCGGCACATCGTTTTTCATAACTTTACCAGCCATATCAAAGCCAAGATCACTTTCTCTTGAGCTGTTTGTGCTTGCTCTATTTTTTGCGAGTGAAGATTCAACAACAATAATCGTTATTGCATCGCCAATGTAAGATGCTTTTTGATCAGAGAATAAAGAGTTGAAAGCGTTCTTTCTCATATTCTGTGGAAACGATACTGCGATTATTAAAACAGAAATTAAAATTATCTTTTTCATTTTTTACTCAACAATTACTTTAGTTGCATCAATTATTTTTGCTTTAAATATTTTATTGCCGGGTGAAACAAATTCAATTAAATCACCAACTCCGCCCTGCTGTCTTGCAAAAGCTTCTGTTGTAACAATTACATTTCCATTTCTAACCTCCGCAAACACTTTATCGCCTGAACTTATTAAAGGAATTTTTTCAATTTTTTCTTCAAAAAGGATTTCGCCTTTTTTAATAAATGCTTTTGTACGATAATCTGTAACTGCAAAATCAACACAAACAGGATTGCCATTAATCCTGGTTACATCTAAAATCCTTTCTTCAAATCCGGATTTGTTCAGATCTTCTTTTCTATCAAAGTCTCTGTTTGCTACTAAAAGTTTTTTTAACAACTGTACTTTTACAGAAACAATTGATGGGGAAGTTTTTTTTCCTTTTGTTGCGATAACAGGAACAAAGGCAAGACCTCTGCTAAGGTTTACTTTTCTCGTGTAATCGATTTCTATTTTATCATCAGTAGAAAAGTTTTGATTAAGTTGTATTTCAATTTTTTGATACTCAGGAAATTCTTTCTGAAGATATTGATGTACATTTTCTTCGAATGTTTGAGAAAATACTTGCACACTAAATAATATGATTATTAAAAATTTCATTACTTATTATCTTTTAAGATTGTTAGCCATTGTCATCATTTCTTCAACTGTTTTTACAGTTTTGCTGTTCAGTTCGTAAGCGCGCTGTGCGGTTATCATAGAAATCATTTCTTCAACAACATCAACATTAGAAGATTCTAAATAACCTTGATGCAGTTCGCCAAAATCATCAAAACCCGGATTGCCAAGAATAGGTCTTCCGCTTTCCGGTGATTCTGAATAAAGATTATCACCAAGTGCAATCAGTCCACCTGGATTTAAAAATCTTACCAACTGAATATTTCCAACAGGTATTCTATTTCCATCTGATTGCTGCAGTTCTACATTTCCATCCCTACCAATTACAACTCCAACAGAATTTTCATCAAGAGAAATATCAGGGTCTAAAAGATATCCGCCGGTTGTACAAAGATTACCATCAGAGTTTAATTTAAATGATCCATCACGAGTGTAAACAAGTGTTCCATCAACTTTTCTTACTTGAAAAAATCCTTCACCCTGTATTGCAACATCAAGCGGGTTGCTTGTTGCTGTAATATCACCCTGCAAAAATGATTTTTGACTGGTTGATGGTTTTACTCCATTTCCAACCTGCACGGTTCCTGTTCCGGAATCTTTATTACCTGGGGTACTGGAGTTTACAGTATTAACAATAACTTCCTGATACATCAGGTCCTGAAACTCAGCTTTATTTTTCTTAAAGGCTGTTGTATTCATGTTTGCCATGTTATTCGAGATCACTTCAATGTTGATCTGCTGTGCATACATTCCTGACGCTGCTGTTCTTAATGCTCTGTTACTCATATTATCCTCTTATTTCTCTATTAAATTCTTCCAAGCTCATTTGTTTTTTCCAACGAACTGTCGAGATAATTAACCATTTTATAGGCTGTCTCATAATCCTTAGAAATGTTAATCATATTTTCTAATTCAACCATCGGGTTTACGTTTGATTCTTCAAGGTAACCCTGTCTTACTTCAAATTCTGATTCCAGTGCAAAATCCTGAATGTCTTGAGTTGAATTAAAATTTAAGCCAGTTTTACGTTTTTCATAGTCATCAATTTTTACAACAAGCAAATCAGCAACGTGTATATTGTTTATGCTAAGCGCACCGCTGTGCGATATTTTAATATCGTTTTGCGCTCCGTTCATATATTCCATTAAATTTATTTCTCCCCCTTTGCCCATTACTTTGTTGCCTTGCTCGTTTACAAGAAATCCAGAGTCGGAAATTTTAAAATTTCCTTTGCGTGTAAATTCATAACCATTAGGTGTTTGAATTGTAAACATTCCTTCACCGGCTAAAGCAAGGTCTAAAGGATTTGATGTTTCATAAATATCACCCTGCGATGTATCGACAGAACTTCTTATTTGCGAGTTGCCTTCTGCTTTTAATATTTCTGAAAACAATCCTTCGCGCTTAAATCCAACAGTATTTATGTTTGCAAGATTGCCGGAAATCTTTTCCATATTTTTGTTTGCAGCCAAAAGGCTTCTTGCAGATTGATAAATTCCTTTAATCATTTTTGTTCACCGTTGCTTAATTACTATTTACTGCACATCTGAATTTTTGCGGCTAATAAAATTTCACCCGCAGGCATTTTTAATTTTTTTGATTTGTTCATCAACTGTTTTTGATTTGTATCATCAATACGTTTTGCTTTTTTTAAGAGCTGTTGTCGTTTCTTTTGTAATCTTTTATCTGTGTAGATTAATAATTTTTCTTCGCGGAGCAATCCAACATTGCGTTTAAACTGCAAATCAATTTTGCCTTTGGAGCGATTTCTTCGAAAGATCACAAAACTGATTACACCCAATAAAATCAATATTGCCGCTGCTTTGATTACAAATAATCCTGTAAACATTTTTATGCTCTCATCTTTCTTTTTAATGGAAAAGAAAAAATTAAATTTGTTCCTGTTGCTGATTCACTGCTTAATCTCATTTCGCCTTCGTGTTTATCCATAAGATGTTTTAAAATATTTATTCCAAACTCTTTATCTTCTTTTGCAATTCCTTCAATCGTATCTGTAAAAAGCATTTTAACAATTATAGTTTCATTGCTGTAACGGCTTTGAATTATTATTCCGCCGCCTGTTCCGCGCAATGGATTTATTAAACTGAATGAATTTATTAATATCTGTTTTAAGCTGTTATAATTGCTTAGTATTGATGGGATGTTGTCTTCAAGATCAAGTACACACTCGCAGGAATCTGCGCGTAAACCATGCTCGATAACTTTATAAAAATCATTAATAGCTGTGTTGATTGAACAGGAATATAATTTAGGTTTGCTGTCACTGTTGTTTATAAAGTTGCCTAAGCGATCAAGAATATCTTTTATTGTGTGAACCTGGTTCCTAATAAAATCTGTTGCATCGGAATCAAGATCAGGATTTTCTTTTTGAAGTAGATCCGAGTAACTCATTATCACTTGAAGCGGCGAACCAATTTCCTCAATACTTTTACTTGTTAACTCGCCAATTGCTGCAAATTTAAAATCATTAAAAAGTTTTGATTGAAGAATTTGATACTCTGAATAAGTTTTGTTCAATTCATCTCTTAAACGAACAAACTCCAATTTTGCAAATGTTTGATTTAAAATTGTAAGAAGTGTTCTGTACTCAAATGAATCTTCGCTTAAATATTTTAAATTTGTAAGTGCGGCTAATACACCGGAAAATCTGTTGTTGCTAAAAATTGGAACAACAAAACAGTTTAATCCTGAATTAACAGCCTCATTATCAACATCCCACGGAAGAAATTTTGAATTTTTAGATTCTGCAACCCAATCAAGAATTCCATTCTTTAAAAAATTTTTAACGTAGTAATAAAGTTTTTTATCACACGATTTGTTGATTGGTTTACATTCGCTTGTTTTGTCATCTAAAGAAAAAATTTCCGCATCCAAAAAAAATGATAGTTTGCTTATCTCATCTTTAAATGCATCAATTATTTTTTCTGTATGGTATAGTGAATTTAACTTTTCAGAAAAAGCTAACAAATCAATCTGAACATTTCCGCCGGAAAGTACGCTAACTTGATCGCGTACTAACGGAACATTTGATCTGACTTTAATTTTGTATTTACCATTACTCGCTTTTTCAAGTTGTTCAACTGAACTTAAAAATGGTAAATACTCGCGCCTGTTTTCTTTTAATAATCTCAACTTAAAAACCTTACAAATTCAATTTGGTTCCAGAAAATATCTTTATAGCTGTCGATAAATCTTTCAACATCAATCTCGCGCTCAAGATTAAACTTTTGCATTGCAAACGGACTGAGAGCAACATCATTATCCCATGGTGCGCTTGTAAGTTTTAATCTATTTGTTATGTAATCTGCAAGGTTAACTACAGCACTTAAAACCGGGCTTGAATTTGTTCCATCGGGTGAGTGATGAGTAAGTATCGGATCTGATATTTCTTTAGGAAAATTCCAACGATCAAGTAGAAAATAACCAACTTGTTCATGTGTCATTCCAAGTACATCAAGCTCTGCCTCTCTAAATGTCATTCCTTTTGTTTCTACAAGTTCTGTAACATTAATAAAACTTGAGTGTAAATATCTGTGTATGATTGATATTCCGATATCGTGTAAGAAGCCGGCAATAAATGCTTCGCCCGAATTATTAAATCCAATATCCGTAGCAAGTTTTTTGCATGCTGTTCCGGTTAGATAAGAGTGAAGCATAAATTCTTTTGAGTTGAGATATTTATCCGTTTTATTTCTAAAGGCTTCAGCTACAGAAAGAGCCGAGATGATATTTTTTAACTCACGATAACCAAGAACTAAAATTGCATACTCAATTGTTGTAACTTTTCTTTGCAGCCCGTACAAAGGTGAGTTTGCAATAGTTAATATCTTTGTTAATAAAGCCTGGTCTTTTGAAATAACCTTATTAAGTTCACCTGCAGTTGTGTATTTGTTCTCCAGAAGTTTAATTGTTTCAAACATCACTTTTGGTATTACCGGAAGGTTTACAACACTCGTCAGAACTTTTTCAGTTCTTTCTTTTTTCTGTAGAATGTCTTGAGTATCTGCTATCATTGTCTCCTCGTTAAAATTTAATTGAATCTATCTGAACACGGAACAGTTGTTCATAACTTTGAATAAAACTTTCTAAATAACTTTCATCACCAAGATTTAGAATTTCTATAATGCCGAGATCTAAATCATAATTTTCATCCCAGTTTAAATCAGCCATAGTAAAACGCTGAGTCATATAATCTGCAAGATGAACTATTGCTGCCATTTCTTTTTCATTTTCTGCTTCGGATGGATTGTGATGAAAAAGGATTGCATCGCCAAGTGAGCTTGGCAAATTCCATTTCTCAATTAAAAACTTTCCAATTTCCTGATGAGAAATTCCTAAAACTTTTTGTTCAGCATTTATATACCGCATCTGCTGATTGGTTACAGAAGAACAAATCTCTTTAAATCCTTCAAAGAAATATCTTTGTATAACTGAAATTCCAAGATCGTGCAAAAGACCGCAAGTAAAAGCTTCGCCGGATTTTCTGTAACCAAGATCATCAGCAATTCTTTTTGCTGCGCTTGCTGTGATAAGAGAATGAAGCCAAAACGCTCTGCGATTCCAATTTTTATCTTCTTTACTTTTGAAAGCTTCCATCATAGAAAGTGCAATTACAATATTTTTTATGTGATCAAATCCCAGGATAACAATTGCAAATTCAATTGTAGAAACTCTGCGAGGCAATCCATACAATGGCGAGTTTGCAACACTTAAAATCTTGGCAACCATTGCCTGATCTTTGCTGATAAGTTTTCCCAAATCTGATGCACCGGTTCTTGGATTATCCAGCATCTTGGAAACTTCTACCATTATAAATGGAACTGAAGGAAGGTTTCTGATACCCGAAAGCAGACGCTTATTTCGTTCTCGGATAACTTCTGTATTTTCTAAATAATTAGTCATTTAAAACCAACAGTTTTGATTTTAGATCTTTCATAATTCTTGTGTGTATTTGTGAAACTCTTGATACAGTAATTTTCATCAACTCAGCAATTTCCTTATAGTTTAAATTTTCAAAGTAGTACAAATTCAATAACAATCTGTCTCTCTCCTGCAGATCTTTAATTGCGTTCATTAAAAATTCTTTCATCTCAGTTTTTTCAACAGTAGTTGCAACTGATTCAGTATCATTCGCAATCACTTCACCCAATGTGTAACCGTCTTCATCTTCCGGTGATCTGCTAAGTGATACGTTTGTATAGAATGATTCAATTGATGATTCGTTAGCATCATTTTTATATTTGCGTTGAAGTTTTCTTAACTCATCAATTATTTTTCCGCGTATTCTTTGTATTGCATAAGTTTCAAATTTGGTTCCGTAATCAGGATCAAATCTGTCAATCGCTTCATTCAATCCTTCAATTCCATATTGAAAATAATCCCGCTCATCAAGAATACTGTTGATAGCAAATTTGGAATGATGAATTACGTAATGAACAAGATTTACGTAATTAAGAATAATCTGCTTTTTTAAGATTGGCGATTGGTTTTGTTTGAATTGCTGCCAGAGTTCCGCGTTATTCATTTGCATTCTTCTTTACTCACTTTTTTTTGAATCAACTGGTGTTAAAGTTTCTTTTTTATTTATCATTTTAAAAACAAAAAGCACAACTACGCTTAAAACAATTGTTAGCGATATAAAGACGATAAAAGATTTCATCACAACATCCTGCAGCGGCATTCCTCTTTGACTGAAAAAAATCAGTGAGAAGCAGAAAATCAATAAACCAAATTGTAGTAATACTTTATTCATTATTTTTTCCTTTGTATAGATTAGGCAAACCTTGTACCATTAAAGTGGTGTAAGTAATTGTAGATTTATTTGGATTAGAAGCCGTTTTTAAGGCTTATTGATGAGCCTTAAATTGCGAGTTGGTTAATATTAAACACCTGATGAATTTTGCTTATCTTGCTTGCCGCAATGTTTAATGCGCTAATAACTTTGCTTGATTTATTGAACTGAGCAAAAAGTTTTTGGTCGATAATTGATTTTCTAACTTCGGTTGATTCGGGAATTTCTACTAAAAAATTTATACCTGTTTTTAAGAAATGATCAACAGCAGATTTTAGATTTTTAAATGCTTCTGTTCCTTCGCCATCTTCAACACATCGGTTTAATGCAATGTGTATTCCAGCATGATGTTTATTACTTTTTAAAAGTTTAATTAACACATAAGCATCCATTAACGAAGTTGGTTCGGGATTAGTGACAATAATTTTTGATTTAGCTTTTGAAAGGATGTGAAGATTTTCATCGCTAATTCCAGCACCTAAATCAAATAATATTAAATCATATTTGGATGCAAGATTATTTATCTCACCTAATAATTTGTTTATCTGATTGAACGATGGTTTGTCTGAATTAATCGAACCGGATTCTCCAAATATTATATCAAGATTTGGATTATACTTTGTAATGATTTCATCAAATCCGGATTTTGATTCTAAAAATGTATTTAAAGTCTTTTGTGGATTTTCATTAAACAGCAAATGCAGGTTTGATAAGTTAAAATCAGCATCAATCAACAACACTTTGTGTGATAACGAATATTGATAAGCAAAGTTTGCAGCAAAAAATGTTTTTCCGGTTCCGCCTTTGCCGGATGCTACTGTAACAATATTTTCGGAAACAATATTTTCATCCGAGCTAAATAATTTTTCAAGATCGCGTATTCTATCTAACTGTCCTGTCATGATCTAAGCTGGCTGGTATAAATTAAATTTGCAATGTAATCTTTATCAGCAGAAATAATATCATCGGGAATAGTTTGCCCGTTTGTTAAAAATGCAATAGGGCTTCCGGTTTTTGTGGAAAGATTAATAATATTTCCGTGCACAACAGCCTCATCTATCTTACTAATAATAAAAGAGCTGTAATTAAACATTTTAAATTTCTTTGCAATTTCTACAAGATTTCTCGTTGAGCTTGCAGCCGATAATACAAGAAAAGTTTCATCAATTTTTACTGACGAAAGAAAATCTAAATTAGATTTTAACTGTGCATCATTTTTGTGATTCCGTCCAACTGTATCAATAAACACAATATCTTTCTTGGCAAATTTTTTCATCAATGCTGGCATTTCTTCAGGCTCGTATGCAACAAGAAAATCAGTGTGGCTAACATCTGCAAAACTTTTTAATTGATCTATCGCACCAAGCCTATATGTATCAATTGAAATTAATCCAACATCAAGTTTGTGAATAATTTTTGCAATCAATGCAAGCTTTGCAATTGTTGTTGTTTTACCTACTCCGGTTGGACCAACGAGTGCAATAACTTTATTTTGCTTTTTAACGTTTAAGTCCAAAGATTTTGTTTGGATTAAAGAACCAAGAACGGTCTGAACATAATTATCAAGATTGTCTTTGGACAAAAAGTTCTTATACTTTTTTAGCTGTTCCATTACAGAAAGCACAACTGATTTTTGAACTTCTTTATCAGAAAGATTTTTTATGATCTCTTTCATTCTGTTTTCATCGGCAGAATTTTCTTTTACAGCAGCAGATTCCTTTTTAACTATAATTTCTTTTCCGATTTTTTCTGTTAGACCATAAGCTGAATTTATTTTTTGTTTTTGATTTTGATTCTGCTGATAAATTCGTGCAGTCATATTTCTCATTTCATCTGCAAACGAATTACTTTGACTAAGATTTTGTTTTATTACTTTTGATTTTGTTTCTTCAGCAATTTCAAATTTATCAACACCGGCTGTAATCTCATATAATTTTAATCTGTTGTCATTTTCATCGGCAACTACTTTAGTGCCTAATATCAAGGCTTCGGTACCCAATTCTGATTTCATTATTTCGGCAGCTTCTTTAAGTGACGCAGCTCTGAATTTTTTAATTTGCATTTGATATCTCCAGGTTATCAATAAATTCTATTTCAACTTGCGATGGTAATTCTGTATAAGATAGTACAGTTATATTTTGGAACGATGAATTAATCAATCTATAAAAATAAGGTCTTATCGTTGCGGAGGTTATAAAAATTGGTTTGTAACCAAGCGCATCAAACTTATCCGCTATAGCTTGCATTTTAGTTTTTAGTTCCGATAACATTACAGGATTTAATCCCAATGTTTGCACAGCATCTTTTTGATTTTGGAATGAAGCTGTTATAAACGCTTCAAGCTTTTCGCTGATTGCCGCAGCGTGAATTATTCCATTTCCATCTTTGTAAAGATTTGCGATTGTGTTGTTTAAAGAATGGCGGACATATTCGGTTAGCACATCAATATTTTTTGTAACTTTTGAGTAATCAATTAAGGCTTCAATTATTTGAACAAGATCTTTAATTGGAATTAATTCTCTTAACAAATTCTGTAAAACTTTTTGAATTGTACCAAGCGGCAGTACATCAACAGAAATATCATCAATAACAGCGGGATAATCTTTTTTAAGATTTTCGAGTAATTGTTTAACTGCCTGTCTGCTTAATATTTTATCAAAATTAGTTTTTAAAGTTTCCTGTAAGTGTGTTGATAAAACAGAAATTGCATCAACAACAGTAAAGTTTAAAAGTTCTGCCCTGTCTTTTTCTTCACGTGTTACCCAATAACTTTGCAAGCCAAATGCCGGGTCTTTAGTAGGCATTCCATCAATCTTTTCTTCTATTCCGCCTGGGTCCATAGCTAAAAATCTATCGGGATGAATTTCAAAAGATGAAACAATATTGCCTTTGATTTTAATTATGTATTCGTTTGGTGAAAGCTGCAAGTTATCTCTAACTCTAACTGGAGGAATAAGCACGCCATACTCAAGTGCAATAAATTTTCTTGTTGTAGATATTTTAGTAAATAAATTTCCACCTTGCGATTCATCAACAAGGCTGATTAATCCATAACCAATTTCAATCTCAATCGGATCAACCTGTAAATATTGCTCAACAACTTCTTCGCCTTTTTCATTACTAACAATTTCTTCTTCGATAATTGTTGCCTTGTTAGCATCACTTCTCTTCTTCATAAAAGATGTAACGCCCAAAACACCACCTATAAACACGAAAGGAATTGTAGGCATTCCCGGTAAAAAAGAAAATATAATAACAGTGGCGGCAACAATAGCAAGCACACGCGGGTTGGCAAGCAACTGAGTTTTAATTTGTAAATCTAAAGCTGTACCTGCGGCGCTTCTTGTTACAACCATACCTGCAGCGGTAGAAATTAGTAATGCAGGAATTTGAGAAACAAGCCCATCACCGATTGTTAAAATTGTGTATTGCTGTAAAGCTTCTGTAATTGATAAATCTCTTTGTCCGATTCCGATTACAAATCCGCCGACAATATTAATTACATTTATAATTAATCCTGCAATTGCATCTCCTTTAACAAACTTGCCTGCTCCATCCATTGCACCGTAAAACTCTGCTTCGCGTGAAATATTATCGCGTCGTTTTCTTGCATCAACCTCTGTAATCAATCCTGTGTTTAAATCTGCATCGATTGCCATTTGTTTCCCGGGCATTGCATCAAGTGTAAATCTTGCGGCAACTTCTGAAATACGACCGGAACCTTTAACGATAACCATAAATTGGACGATAAGCAGAATGATAAAAACAATAAACCCAACAACATAATTTCCGCTAACCACAAATTGTCCGAATGTTTCAATAACCTTTCCTGCGTAACCATCTATAAGTATTAATCTTGTAGAGCTGATGTTTAATGATAATCTGAAAAGTGTTGAGATTAAAAGTAATCCGGGAAAAATTGAAATATCTAAAGGCGATTGAATGAAAAGTGAAACAACAAAAATCAAAATTGAAACTGTTATACTTAACGCAAGAAAGAAATCCAAAAATCCTGCGGGCAGCGGAATTAACATTAATCCTAGCATAAAAATCAAAGCGAATGCTAAAAGTATATCTGTATTTCGTCCAAACATTTTCATC
Organism: Ignavibacterium sp.; assembly: GCA_018059515.1. Classification (GTDB taxonomy): domain Bacteria; phylum Bacteroidota; class Ignavibacteria; order Ignavibacteriales; family Ignavibacteriaceae; genus IGN3. Next base: position 9,954 of record JAGOXU010000006.1, on the reverse strand, counting down.
ACAGGCTACACAATACTTTTCTTTTTAGATTTTTTAAGATTGAAAACATACGCAAGCACTTGTGCAACAGCCTTAAACAGCGCTGCAGGAATTTTATCACCAACATCGCACATTTTATAAAGCGCTCTTGCAAGTTCTCTGTTTTCTTGAATCGGGATATTATGCTGCTTTGCAACTTCCTTAATTTTTTGTGCAAGCTCATCAACACCTTTTGCAATAACTTTTGGCGCTGCATCTTTTTGCATATCATATTTAATAGCAACTGCGTAGTGAGTCGGGTTTGTGATTACAACATCTGCAGTTGGCAAATCTTTCATCATCCTTTTCTTGGATGCTTCAAACATTAATTTTTTGATTCTTGCTTTTATTTGCGGATCACCTTCAGTTTGCTTCCACTCTTCTTTAACTTCTTGTTTGGTCATCATCATATCTTTATTGAACTTATGTTTTTCCCATACAAAATCGGCAGCGGCAATTGCAAGATATACAAGTCCGATTTTCCAGATTAAAGCAAAAGCAGCATCAAGCATAAAAACTAAAATTTCATTTACGCTGAATGATTCCAACTCAGTTGCTGAAGAGATAAGATCATCAAGTACGTAGTAAGTAAACAATCCAACCAGAAGAAGTTTAAATAAAGATTTTAAAAGCTCCGCAAAAGATTTTACAGAGATTAATTTTTTAACTCCTTTAAAAACATTTAACTTATCAAACTTCGGTGATAACGCTTCGGGGCTTAACTTCATTCCAACCTGTCCAATATTTGAAGCAAACACCATGATTAAAAGTCCAATCATCACAGGTGATAATGTGATTGCAAAAAATATGGACCAGTCCATCAAAAAGGTGCTTATCATAGAAATACGATTTGGAAAAGTATCTAATGAATTAAAAATTGAAATTGTAAAATCCTTTATTTGTGAACCAATAAAACCTTGAAACACATAAAGCATAATAAAACCAGTACCAAAAACAGCTACGGAATTTACTTCACGGCTTCTTGCAACCTGACCTTTCTTGCGCGCATCATCTAATTTTTTCCCGGTCGGTTGTTCGGTTTTTTCTTTGCCGTCTTGTTCAGCCATTCTAAATTCCCATCGCTTCGATTAAAGAATACAACTTACCTTCATAATCCTGTAAAAGATTTTTTATGATATAAAGATAAAGCGGAGTAATAGCCGCAAGCATTAAAAGACCTATTCCGATTTTTAGCGGCTGAGTAACAAAGAAAACCTGCATTTGTGGAATGATTCGAGCAACAATTCCTTCTGCAATATGAATTAAAAAAAATGATACCATAATTGGCGAAGCAATCTTTACTGCAATTATAAAAATTGAAGACGAATAAATAACTATTAAATCATAAACTGGTTTTGTTAATGTAAATTTTCCGAGCGGGATAACTGAGAACGAAAATTTTAATGAACTGATTATGTAATGATGTCCGTTAATTATGAAAAATATCATCAAGGCGCCGTAGTACAAAAACTCACCGACAATATTATTGTTAACATCAGAGCTTGGATTAAATACTTCAGCCATTGTTAAACCCATATCAAACCCAATTAATGTTCCTGCGTATGAAACACCCCAGAAAACAAACTGGAGCATAAAACCAATTACCAATCCTGTTATCGCTTCTTTGATAGAAAGGATAACAATCATATAACCTGTTGGAACAGATGTAATAGCATTTTTATCTATTGTAAGATACACTATGTAAGCCAATACGATTGAAAGAAATAATTTCGGAATTGTTGGAACTATTTTGCTTCCGAAAATTGGTGATGATATTAATGCAGTAGAAATTCTTATAAAGATTAGAATAACAATTATAAAATCTACTATGCCGAACATCTTTACCTTACCAGCGTAATGAACATTGTAAAATATTTATGAGTAAACGTTACAAGCGTATCAATTATCCAGGGTAAGAGAATAACAATTGTTAAAACAGTAAAAAATATTTTTGGCACAAATGTAAGTGTCATTTCCTGTATTGATGTTGCGGCTTGAAATATTGAAACAATAATTCCAACAAACATTGCAACTGCAAGTATTGGAAGTAAAATTAAAAACGCAGTTGTAAATGCATCTTTCAAAATTTCTACAAGTAATTCTTCTGTCATTTACGCAAAGCTCCTTACAACAGAGCCGATAATTAAATTCCAGCCATCCACAAGAATGAAAAGCAGTATTTTAAATGGAAGTGAAACCAGCATTGGCGGAAGCATCATCATACCCATAGACATAAGAATACTTGAAATAATCATATCAACCATTAAAAACGGAATGAACAAAAAGAATCCGATTATAAATCCGGTTCGTAATTCACTAATAACAAACGCTGGAATAACAACGTAGGTTGGAAGTTCATTTCTGTTTTTCGGTCTTGTCATATTTGCAAGCGAAATAAAAAGTCCAAGGTCTTCATCTCTTACATTTCTAAACATAAACTCTCTAATTGGTTCGATGCCTTTATTGTATGCCTCTTCGGTAGTTATCTTTTCATCCATCAAAGGTTTTAAAGCTTCTTCATTTACTTTATTCCAGGTTGGCGCCATCACAAAAAAAGTAATAAAAAGTGCAACACCTGCTAATAGCTGTCCCGGCGGCATTTGCTGGGTTCCAAGTGCGCTTTTAAGAAAATGAAAAACAATGATTATTCTTAAATATGCAGTGGTCATAATCATTATAGATGGCGCCAACGCAAGAATGGTCATCAACAACAAAATTTGTAGCGTTACAGAAACGTCCTGTGGATTATCTGAACTTCCAACCTGTACATCAAGTTTTGGAAGTGGAAATGAAAGACTGTTTGTTTGCTGCGTTTGTTGTGCAAATGAAGTTGCAGCAAATAAAAATATCAGTGCAAAAAATATATAAAGGTTTTTCTTTTTCATTTGGGAAGAAAGTTTTTGAATATCTCAGCAAACCCTTGTGCAGGGCTTTTTGATGTGTCGTTTATAAAATCATTTTCGTCTGCATCGATTTCTTTTAGTAAAGAAATATTATTTTCGCTAACACCAAGGATTAGTAATTTGTCTTTTACTTTTACAACCGATAAAAATTTTTTCGGCATTATCATCTGATTGTTAATTACTTTAATATCAAGAAGAGAAGTACCGCCGCGTTTGAATGAATATTTTTTTACAAGTACAAGCAGCCCATACAACATTCCACAAATAAGCAGTAAGGGAAAAATTAGTTTTACGATTTCAAAGAATGACATAATTAAATTGCTTTCATGCGGCTTGAAACATCAACAAGATTAACTATTCTAATACCGAAATGTTTATCGATAACCACAACTTCACCTTCAGCAATTTTTTTGTTGTTCACAAAAATATCAACAGGCTCGCTTGCAAGTTTATCAAGTTCGATAACGTAGCCGCGCTCAAGTTCAAGTATTTCTTTTATTTGCATCTGTGTTCTGCCAAGCTCGATGTAGATGCTTAATTGCAAGTCCTTTAAAAAGTTTAACTTTTCCATCGAATCATTTCCGCTGAATCTGGATTCTTCAAACTCCGGCAGTTCAGCTTCACTAATAGATTTTACTTTTCCTTTTTTGTTGTCTTTGTTAGAGCTTTCAAAATCTTTCAACGATTCTTCCCCTTGTTTTAATGCTTCTTCCATCGCAGACTTTCCTTAGAATGAATTATTATTTAATAAATTTTTTGTAATCTTAATTGCTTTATGGTTGTTCGAGATTCCGGGATGACCATAAAACAAAACTTTATTGTAAACTCTTACTATGTGTTCATCTTGAATTTTATTATCTAAAACTATTACGTCGCCTTTTTTTAGATCGGAAAATTCCTGTATTGATATGGATGATTTACCAAGCTCAACTGTAACAGGAACGTATGTATGATTTAAATGTTTGCTTAAAATATCTTTTGTTGTCTTACCTTGACTTTTATTCGGGCGTGATGACGATAATTTTTGCGATGACATTTTTGCAAGTATCGAATCAAAAGCAAAAGTAGCAAAGCATAAGTTCATCAAAAAAGTTTCTTCACCAAATGAAAACTCAAACGATATAAGCAGTACAGATTCGTTTGGTGATGTAAGTTGTACAAAATCAATATCCGGTTCAAAGTGATCAACAATAAAATCCATATTGTCGATTATCTGCCAGGTTTTTCTTAAATCCTGCATTACTTTTTCAACTATCCCGCTTAAAACTTTTTGTTCGATAAGAGTAATATTGTTGCTTTGTTTTTTGCTTGATCCATTACCGCCAAGCAGCCTATCCACAAGGGTTAAAGCAAGATCTGCGTTAAGTTCTAATATTCCTTTTATATCGGTATTCTTTATTTGAAAAGTATAAAGACAAGCAGGATTTGGAACAGAAAGAACATATTCAGAATAATAAATCTGATCAATCGTATTAACTTTTATATTTACAACTGTTTGAAGTTTTGTAACAAGAAATGCACTTAAACTTTCTGCAAAATTTTCGTGGATGTTTCTGATTGTACGAAGTTGAGTTTTTGAAATTCTGTTTGGCAATCTAAAATCATAAGGAATTACTTCATCCTCAACATGAACTTCAGAAACAGTTTCGCCGCCGCTCTGTAACAGCGCATCTATTTCGGATTGTGATAATACTTCTGACATAATTTTAGATTGATTACTGAATAATAAATTTGCTAAAGTAAATGTTGTTTACATTTGAACCAGGCATTTGTACTGCAAGATTTTTTAAGATTTCTGTTTTTAAAGTATCGCGGTAAGTTCCGCTGCCAAGCTGAGTAACAGTTTTGCTTGATAGAACGCTAATGATTACATCTTTAACAATAACCTGTTTTTCTTCCAATGATTTTTTTGATTCTTCACTTTCAACGGAAAGTCCGAGACTTGCAAGTAAAAGCATTTTGCCGTTTGTCTGTGCGGGATTTACAATCATATCATCAACAGAAAAAATTAATCCGCTCGTGCTGTTTTCAGAAGTTTTATTTTCTTTTGATTCACTGGAATGTCCATCGGCGGATTCTTCGGTTGTTGATTTTGTATTGTCTGCTTCTTTTTGTGCAACAGTATGTCCTCCTGTTAAAAGAACATTAGCAGTTATAAAGTAAACTGCCACTAATTGTACAATAAAAATGGGTAATCCAATCATTAAAACTTTTGGATTAAACATAGACGACTTTTTTTTCGCCTGAATTATTTCTGGGGGTGTATTTGTATTTTCTTCTACCATAATGGTAAGTCAGTTGCAACCGATATGCCATTAAAGATTTGGACAGAAATTGAGAAAATGAGCTAAAAAGAAAAGATTTTGTGGTTAATATTATGCAGGTGGGTAAAATGATTAAATAATTAAAAACTCAGAGTTAGTTATTTTTTTTTGCAACGTGCATCCACAATTCATTGTCAGTGTGTTCAATTTTCTGTTTAACATTTAGCTTTACTCTATCATTCGTTATTAATAATTAAGAAATTATTTCTACAAAAATTTTAGTCACATTGAATAAAACATATTCTTTCTGTACATTTATTATAAAATAATCAAGAAATAAATAAATTGAGGAAATTATGTTTGTTCTTGGTTCGATAATTCATACGCTCACACAAAATTCAAGTAATAACATTTACTTGTTTCACTTACCAAAATTTAACTAAACCAAAGCGGGGCAAACTAATGAAACCAAAATATTTTCTTTTCTTCTTTCTTTCATTCTACATTCTAAATTCTACATTCTCAATTGCCACTGTGCGCTACGTTAGCAAAACCGGCACCAGCCAACCACCTTACACAAGCTGGCAAACCGCCGCAGACAGCATACAAAAGTGCATTAACATTTGCAGTTTTGGTGATACTGTTTATGTGGCAAATGGTGTTTATAAAGAAAACCTTGTAATAAACACACAAATATTTTTGAGCGGACTGTCTATGGATTCAACAGTTATAGATGGACGTGGTATGGGGAATAGAACTATCCGATTTAACGCTGAGGGTAGTTTAGTAAACTTTAATATTTATGGGATTGGGTTAAATACTTTACAAACAGATGCGGTAACTGCTTTTAAATATATTGAGATTAAGAATTGTAGAATAAGTGAAGCTGCTGTGGGAATAGGATTAATTAATTCCGCAAGAGTAAACTATACATTTATCACAAATTGTTTATTCGGGTATGTCGGGGGACCTGTTTCGGATACGTGTAAAATTTATTTTAATGATAATTTATTAACATTTGATAATTCAAATGCTACTGGTATAGGCTCTTCAATATATGGTATATACCATATCACTAATAATTTGATATTATTTACGAGCACAAACAGTGCTGAAGCAGGTATATCTATAGGAGCACCAAGAAAAGTTTATATAAATAATAACTTAATTAGTGGATTTGCAAATAATATATTTGTTGATACTATTCAAGACAGTGCAATTATTCAAAACAACATTTTAATAAATCAAACAGGTGGTGGAGTTTCTGCAAGTATACTATCCTTAAATTATGAAGTAATTGCAAATAATTTAATTTTAGAAAAAAATAGAACTGGTATCCGTGGTTGGCCTATTAAATCAAACTACAATATTTTTTGGGAAAATATAATTAATATAATTGGGTTACCTGGTGATAGCGATAAAGTAGCCAATCCAATGTTTGTAAAAGATACAATCCCCACAGCAAATGGAAACCTGCCTACCGGACAGGCAGGTTATGATTTCCATCTTCAGGCATCTTCACCAGCAATAGATAAAGGTGATCCAAACATTTTAGACTTAGATGGAACAAGAAGTGATATAGGGATGTATGGCGGACCTTTCGGTGAGATATATACTTACCAGGATTTAGCTCCGCTGGCACCCCGCAATCTTTCTGCTGTTGTTGATACCAACCATATTCTAGTAAAATGGAACAGAAATACAGAAGCTGATACTGCGTATTATAAGGTATATCGTGATACGGTAGTAAATTTTCAAATAGATTCAACAAAACTTGTTTCTTCACAAACAGATACATTTTTTATTCAAACCATTCCACAAAAAGTAAGTAAATATGTTTACAAAATAACCTGTGTAGATATTCAGGTTAACGAATCAAACCCATCAGAAGAAGTTGTTGTTGATCTTACCTCAGTATCAACAAATGACTACCCAATGACGATTAATGACTATTTGCTCTATCAGAACTACCCAAACCCATTCAACCCATCAACAAAAATAGGCTATAAACTAAAGGAACGAGCCTACGTAAAATTGATGGTTTATGATATAAAAGGAGAACTTGTAACTGTACTGGTAAACAAAGAACAAACCGCCGGCTACTACGAAGTAGAATTTTCTTCATCCAGCATCAAGAATTATGAATCCAGTATCCAGAATCTTGCAAGCGGAATTTATTTATACAGAATAGAAGTTATTGGCGGAGGAAATATTCCTGTTTACACAGAAATGAAAAAAATGTTATTAATTAAATAAAATTCTTCCTATATCCCCATACTTGGCAAAGAGAGGGATTAAGAGGCTGTCTCGAATTCTTTTCGGAGGTGAGGTTGAATTAAAGAAAGGAGATGATCTTATGAATGTTTTTACGATTTGAAACGACTCATATAACAAACAAAATTTATTTATTTATTTAAGGGGTCCGAAAATGAAAAATATATTTTTTAATTCGTGGCTTAGAGTTATTTCGGTTACAGGTAAATTATTATTTCTTGTCATTTTTTTATTTACAAATATATTACTAGCACAAGATTGGATTAAAGACTATCCAGGCATACCAATAGAAACAGAATTATGGTGGGGATGGAGTAATAATACTAAATTTCCTGGTGCCATTGATTCAATGAAAGAGGCAGGTATAAATATTTTAAGAGCACCAGTCTCTTTCTCTGGATTAACAGATGAAATGCAGCTGTTACTGGATAATGGATTTGTAATAATTCCAACAAGTTCTCTTGGTTATAATTGGATAGCTCATTATACCGATGCAAAGTACAGCGCTTGGGAAGCAGAGGGTAATCCAAATTATGATGCAAACCTGATACATTATGATTCCGTAATGGCTATAGATAATAGTGGTACATACTTAAAACTAAGAAGCGAACGTGCTGGTGATGCTGATACGTTGATAAAAGGTCCATATTATATTCAAGATGTTCATTACTATTCTTCACAAAATGGGAAACAGGATACTATTATATATACAGCGAACTTCAAATTAAAACTAGAACCAAATACTTTAATTCCCGATACAATCATACAAACTGATAACCCTTCTGATACCATCTGCATAATTCAGGTAACACAATCATATGCATCAACTGCAGGGGGTGTTTGGCATCTCCCTTGTACTTACATTATTGAAGATAGTGTTCTTACAAGGGGTATCAATTTTGATACTTTAAATGTATGGAAAGAAATCTCACTTAGATATACTCTTGAATGTGATTCCTGCCGTGATGCTCCAACTCAAACGCATCCACCCCTTCAGGCACGATTCAGTTTTTCTTCTACTACAGCAACAGATCCACCGCCAAGATTTTCGAGCCAATACATTCAGTTTAAAGTTCTTTGGAAAAAAAATCCAAATTATCTTATTTCAATTGATAAAGTTATTATTTCTGATGACAGAGGCTTGTTGTTAAAATCTACAACAATCCCTGAAGACCAAATTCTTACTCAAGCTACTTCCTTAGATTCATATCATCCTTTAGTTACAGGATGGCTTGGTGTAGATGAACCAATATCAATTGACATTTTTGAACCTATAAGAATGGTTACAGAGATACTTGATTATAACAGTAACGAAGCAAGACCACTTTATTTGCCGTGGATGGGCATGTGGGATGGTGTTTGGGAAAACAGAGCTAATCCATTTGGTGCAATGGGTAAAAGTCACTGGTCAGAATTCAAGAAGCGGGTTGGAAGAGCAAATATTATTCAGGATTTTTACCTATATGATTATCCCTACCTAAATAATGGCAACCCTTGTTATTGTACAGATTATAGAGCAGATAACATATGGCGAATGTGTAAACTGAACTATAAACAGGCTTATCAACTAGATCCAAATTTTGGAGTTAGTCTTCAGTGTGGGGAAATTCATTATACATCCCAAGCAGAGGAGCGTAATAACTCTGCCACTGAATTTCTATATAATGCTAATCTTGCACTTATGTACGGGGCTAAGTTCTTTTCGCTTTATACATATTTTGCACAAAGTTCACAAGACTCCTGCTATACATCTGGATTAACTTGTCATGCCATAGTTGACTTTTTTAACCAAGCAAATGGAGATATTTCTCTCATCTACACAGAGAAATATAATACACTCCGGTATAAATTAAACCCAAGATTGAAAGGTTTAATGGGTAAAACTCTCAAGAAGCTAATGCCAACACTTGATTCTCTAAACATTAATCCTTCTGTTAATCAGGACCAGAATCTTTATAATATTAAAAAAATAAAATTAGACTATGGAAATCCCACTGAAGCTATGAATTCACATATTGATTTGGGATTTTTTAGTAAAGAGGGATTTGAGCCAAATAGATATTTTATGTTTGTTAACAGATACTATTCAGATACTGTGCTTAACAAATTTAAAATAGACTTTAGGAATTTGGCCGGATTTTATAATTGGAGTTTGATGAATTATGTTGATTCATCAAATACTACAATTATCGCAAATGAATCTGGTTTTGTAACATCACCACAATTTCAAATCAATAGTGGTGATGCAATACTTTTCAGCCTCTTCCCGGTTGTAGAGTTTGGCGGTAAACTTTTAGTTAGTGAAGGTGTTGGCGACGGTATGACACTTTCAGATGATATGACTATCGAATCCGGTGCAACACTTATAGTTAATGGAACATACAATGCCAATGCAAACATAACCGTTAAAAGTGGTGGTAAAATTGTTGCCGGACAAAATGCAATGATTAACTTTGGTTCAGGTAAAAAATTAATTGTTGAGGGTATAGTTGAAA
>JAGOXU010000295.1 GCA_018059515.1 Ignavibacterium sp. | reverse complement strand
CCAGGCAAATTCACCATCAAATTATATGAATGGCTACGATGATGGAATTACAAACGGCGGTGATTGGTATGTTATTAGTTATGGAAGGCAGGATTACACAAATTATTATAGATGGGGCAGGGAGGTAACAATTGAGATTTCTGATACAAAGCTTATTCCTGCTGCCCAGCTTCCTGCACATTGGTATTATAACAGAAAATCTTTTTTAAACTATATGGAAACAGTTTTAAAAGGTGTTAATGGAATAGTAACAGATACGCTCGGAAATCCTGTTAAAGCAAAGATAACCGTCATTAATCATGATGCTGATAATTCTGAAGTATTTTCAGATTCAATTGGTTATTATTTACGGATGCTTTCCCCCGGTACATATACATTTAAATTTGAAGCACCTAATTATTATACGCAGACAATTAGCAATGTAGTTGTTAGTTCATATAATTCGCTTACTGTTTTAAATGTACAGCTTGTTTCAAGCATTATTCCGGTTGAACTCATTTCGTTCACTTCGTATGTTGATGGAGTTAATGTTACTTTAAACTGGCGAACTGCAACTGAAATAAATAATATGGGATTTGAGATTGAAAGAAAAAGCCCATCCCCAACCCCTTCCCTAAAGGAAGGGACTTTTGAATTTACTGATTGGAAAAGTGTAGGATTTGTAAATGGAAATGGTACAACAACACAAACTAAATCGTATTCTTTTTTAGATGAAGGATTAAGCTCAGGAAAATATCAGTATAGATTAAAGCAAATTGATTTTGATGGATCGTTTGATTATTCAAATATAATTGATGCTGAAATTATCAGTCCAATCAAACTTTCATTAGAACAGAATTTTCCAAATCCATTTAATCCAACAACTCTAATACGGTATAGTGTACCTAATGTCATTTCAACCGAAGGAAGAAATCTTAATGTAATACTAAAAGTATTTGATGTTCTTGGAAACGAAGTTGCAACACTTGTAAATGAAATCAAACCAGCAGGTAATTATAATGTGGAATTTAATGCAAAAAATTTATCGAGTGGTGTTTATTTTTATCAACTTAAAGCTGGTTCACTTATTCAAACTAAAAAGATGATATTACTTCAATAATTTGATCTGCGGGAAGTTTAAACTTCCTGCATTCTTATTTTGAATAACCGCTTATTTTTATATCTTGCCAAAAGAAAATTCCATAAAACATTTGCACAAATGAAAAACTACATAATTCTAATTATTATTTTCGTTTCATTCATAACTTTGGCATACTCAGGTTTGTTTGAATACGATTTGTTAGGCGGCACTCAACTTAACGGAAACGGCTGCGTTTGCCACACAGTTGAACGCGACACGTCTGTTACTGTGTGGATTGAAGGACCTGATTCCTTAGCAACGGGGCAAACCGGAATTTATAAAATGTTTCTCGCAAATGGTCCGGCAGAAGCAGGTGGTTACAATGTTGCCGGCAGATTTGGAATTATGTCGCTAGTTGATACCTTATCCTATTGGCATTTTGCGTCTCCTAATGAATTAACACAAGCTTTCCCATTGTTATTTCCGACTCCTCAAGATACAATTTTTTGGATGTTCGCTTACACAGCTCCGGATTCTGTTGTAATTGATACTTTATACTCTTGTGGATTGAGTATCGTTTACGATACCATTCCCGATTTTCATGATAGATGGAATTTTGGTCCGAAGTTTCCGATTACTGTTTATCAAAATATTGTACCTGTGGAATTAGTTTCTTTCACAACCTCGATAAATTACAATAATGTTTTACTTAGTTGGATAACATTAACTGAAACGAATAATCAAGGATTTGAAATTGAAAGAAAAAGCCCATCGACTTTTTATGATTGGGAAAGGATGGAGTTTGTTAATGGAAGTGGAACAACAACTGAAACCAATTCTTATTCATTTTTAGATGAGGGATTAAGTTCGGGTAAATATCAGTATCGATTGAAGCAGATTGATTTTGATGGATCGTTTGAATATTCAAATATTGTAGAAGTTGAAATAGTTAATCCTTCAGAATTTATTTTGGAACAGAACTATCCAAATCCGTTTAATCCGAGCACAACTATAAAATATTCTATTCAAGTAGTAGATGCAAACTTTGCGTCCACTACATTAGTACATTTAAGGATATATGATGTACTTGGTAATGAAGTTGCAGCATTAGTTAATGAAAATAAATCTGCTGGAAATTATGTAGTTGAATTCAATGCAAACGATCTCTCAAGCGGTGTTTATTTTTATAAATTGAATGTTGGAAATAAAGGATCAACTAAGAAAATGATTCTGCTGAGATAGAAAATTTTTGAACTAAGTTGGCTGTCTTTTCATAACAGCCAAATTTCTAAAATGAAGTAATAAAATTAATATTGTATCCTGAAGTATTATCGGGATAATTTTGAACTCCAACCGAAACATTCCACCCAACTTCTTCTTTTAATTTATTGTTGTATTTTGAAACTAACCTTACAGCGTTGATGGCACTAACAACTCTATTAAGAACCAGTGCACCAACCACAAATCTTAAATTATTAAAAGACTGCTCAGAAGTAACCCACATATCCCTATAACTTTTTCTTTCTTCATTTGAATTCCATTTCCAGAAATAAGTATTTGAGTTATACATTTCATCAAAATTTCTTTCAAAAGCTTTTTCATTGTTATAATCAACTATATTCAAATACTGACCAATTGTTGCATAGTAGTTATCATCTTTATTTGCAGTTGTGATGCCGCCGTTGGTTTGAGCATAAGTAATGTATCTATCCTTTTGCCAGTTTGCATATACATTAATTCCAATATAGCTGCCCCAAAGTGCACCATCTGCAACGGTAAAATAAATTCCGCTGTCATAAGCATCAGCATATAACTCGCCCATACCAGGCAAAAGCAATGAGTACACAATAGCCAATCCGCTGCTCTTTTTCTTTTGTACATCATCAATTAGAAAACTATGATTTAAATCTTCCATTTGTGAAATTTCAGAAATTGCCTGCTGTTTTAAGGAATAGAATGATGATTCACTGTTTTGAGAAAATATTTGTGAAGAGAGGACGATAAGAAGTATAAGAATAATTTTCATTTTTTTTATTTGAATAATATGATTAGGATAATTCTAATGCAACGGAATTTTTTATCTCTTTAATCTCACCATAAAGCAAACCGTTTCTAATACCTTCAATGTTAACTTTGCACATTCGGTTTTCTAAATCTTTATCAGTTGTTTTTTGAACTCTAACATAATTTGAGGAAAAACCCTTAACGGTTCCATCAGGATCTTCGGATTCAAAAAGTACATCAACTGTTTTTCCAATCATTTGATTGTAAAAATAGTTTTTCTTTTTGTCACTTAATATCCTTAGCATTTTGTTTCTTCTTTTTCTTTCAGCCGGATC
>JAGOXU010000294.1 GCA_018059515.1 Ignavibacterium sp. | reverse complement strand
AAAGGAATTGGGTATTGGCTAAAATATAAAATTGGGGAAAAACCAGTTTTACTGGGCGATGTTGATCGGGAATTCAACAAAAAAATTATTGTTAATTACTCAGAAAACAAAGGCTTCTTCAACGCTGAAGCATCGTCTGACACCATTGCGAAAAACAAAAAAGCCCAGGTTCTTTACACTGTAAAACCCGGCGCGCGATACCTCATTAGTCAGGTAAATTTCCCTGTGGATTCTACCGTTATCAATTCAGAAATTCAGTCCATCAAGGACAAATCATTTTTAAAGGCAGGTAATCCTTTTGATTTAGATGTGATCAAAGCCGAGCGGGAGCGCATTGATGATCACTTGAAAAATCGGGGCTTTTATTATTTCAGTCCGGATAATATTATTGTTCAGGCAGACAGCACCGTACTGAAAGAGCCGAAAGTAGAGCTATTTGTGAAACTCAAGAACAATACGCCTCCTATTTCGAAGGAACCCTATACGATTGATAAGACTATTGTATTTGCAGACTATAACTTAGCTGATGTAAAACAGGGGAAATATGGCATTCCTTATATTACAGATTCGGTGAAAGTTTATGATGACCTTTATATCATTGATCCCGAAAATAAATTCAAACCGAAAATTTTCGACCGTGCCCTCTACTTTAAACGCGGGGATCTTTATAACCGAAAAGACCATAATCTTTCCCTGAACAGACTCATTAGTTTAGGTGTTTTTAAATTTGTGAAAAATGAATTTGTGGTTTCAGATTCCCTAAACCATAAGTTTGACGCCTACTATATTTTAACACCGAGACCTTTTCAATCATTAAGGTTAGAAACTTTAGGAAAAACAAATTCTGCAAATTACACCGGTGGTGAAGTTAATTTAAACTGGACGCACCGTAATTTCTTCCGCGGTGCCGAACAGTTAAAAGGAGCAATCTATGGAGCTGCAGATGTTCAGGTTGGTGGTCCAAAAGATGCCAACAATATTATAAGAGTCGGGGCAAATGCGCAACTTTCGATTCCAAGAATTGTGGCGCCTTTCAGATTTCATTCTTCAAGTGCGTATGTTCCCAGAACAAATATTAATTTAGGTTATGAATATCTGAGCCGAACGCAATTGTATACGCTTCATAACTTCAATACGTCTTTTGGATATGTCTGGAAAGAAAATGAACGAAAAGAACACGATTTAAAAGTGTTGGATGTTACGCTGGTTGCACCTGAAAAAATAACTGAAAAATATCTAGAACAGATCTACGGAAATACCGCAGCAGGAATTTCCGCAAATCCATCTCTGCAGAGAGTCGTAGAAAAACAGCTGATCTTCGGACCAACTTACAGTTATACGTATACCAATACCATGCTTCCCAAAAAGAATACCTTCTATTATAAAGGAAGTGTAGATTTAGCCGGAACGATTACCGGTTTGGTCAGCGGAGCTGATGCAAAGGCAGGCGATCAAAAAGAAATTTTCCAGATTCCTTTCAGTCAGTATGCAAAAATGGAACATGATTTCCGCTACTACAGAAAAGTAAATGATAAAAGTACGATTGCCACTCGATTTATTGCCGGCATGGGTTATCCATATGGAAACTCCACGACCATGCCTTATGTAAAACAGTTTTTTGTGGGTGGTAGCAACAGTATTCGTGCCTTTCGGGCGAGAACTTTAGGACCTGGCAGTTATGATCCACGAACGGAAGAAGCTTCGTTCTTTTTTGATCAGTCCGGAGATATTAAATTAGAAATGAATGCCGAATACCGTGCGAACATTTACAAATTTTTAAATGTGGCCGTTTTTGCAGATGCCGGAAATGTTTGGTTGGTTAATGAAGATGACAATAAACCGGGCGGAAAATTCTCCAAAGACTTTCTAAAAGAAATTGCAGTAGGTGCGGGCGTTGGATTAAGACTGGACTTTTCAATTCTTATTTTAAGACTTGATTTGGCCATGCCTCTGCGTATTCCTTATTACGAAGAAGGTGATCGCTGGACTTTTGACCGGATTGACTTTGGCAGTGGAGCGTGGAGAAAAGACAACATGATTTTAAACATTGCGATCGGCTATCCATTCTAACATCAATATTTAACACCGTGAAAAAATTAGTATTTTTTTGGGAAACCTTAAAAGAAGCCTTCGCGGAATGGAATAGTTCATCCGCAACTAGGGATTCTGCAAGTTTAGCATATTATGCTATTTTTTCAATTCCGGGTTTATTGATCATTATCATTTGGATTGCCGGATCGTTATTCGGCGAAGAAGCTATCCGCGGAGAAATTTCGAATCAAATTGGTACGCTCATGGGAAGTGATGTAGCCAGCAGCATCGAGGAAATGATTGCCAGCGCACTCATCGACCGCGAAAATATTTTCATGAAGGTAGTGGGGATTTTTTCTCTTATCTATGGAGCCACGACCATATTTTTTCAGTTACACAAATCATTGAACAGTCTTTGGGATATAGAACCTGCGCCCAAAAAAGCAATTATTAAATTTATTTTAGATCGTGCGAATTCGCTGGGAATGATTCTGGTCATGGGTTTTTTGTTAATGATTACTATGATTCTTTCCTCAACCATCAGTTTATTCAACAACTACATTACGGTACTTTTGGGCATGGAAACTTACATTCTGATGGAATTGGTCAATTATGTGATCGGATTCTTTTTAGTTGTTCTTGTTTTCGCGTTTATGTTTAAAGTTCTTCCGGATGTTGAGATCTCCTGGAAATCGGTCTGGGTAGGTGCAATTTTGACGGCCGTTTTATTTACTTTGGGTAAATTCCTTTTGAGTCAATACTTTGGACATTTTAAACCTACCTCTACTTTTGGTAAAGCCGGGACCATTATTTTAATTATGATGTGGATCAATTATTCCTGTATGTTGGTTTTCTTCGGTGCAGAGTTCACGAAAGTATATGCTGAGAAAAAAGGATATAAAATTACACCTTCCAGACATGCAAAATGGAGTACACAGAAACTTTATGAGCAAGAAAAGAAAGCTGCTCTGGAAAATTTAAAGTCCCTGCAGGAGAATGATAATATTGTTGCGTAACCTTTTAAACAGCAGTAGAAATTAAACAGAAGCGACCTTAACAAAGGTTGCTTTTTTTATTCTCCTGTTCTCTTAGTGCGTTGAAAAGGATGGTATTATAATCAATCTACGCCTTTCTAAACTAGCCTTATTATGGCACAATGCTTATTAATATGTACATCTCTTATGGTGTGGAAAGAAGTATTATATTCTTTATTGAGGGAGCGAATTCTACTGAATAGTGGTATCTAATGATCCGGTATATTCGGATCAATCTCAAAAGTTGTGTGCAAATTGAAATAAGTTTTCGATTTTTGCAGTAAACTTTAAGAACATTGGATCATTATCTGGAACTGCTGAAACATATTCTGCCTGAATTTTTAATTGAACATTT
>JAGOXU010000293.1 GCA_018059515.1 Ignavibacterium sp. | reverse complement strand
TTATTTGAACAAGACGACTCACCGAGTCGTCATTACGATAAAAAAGTTATTTGAAATATAAAGTAAAGACGAGCCGATGGCTAGTCTCATTAGATGCTATAAAAGTTAGAAACTAAAATTTATAATCTATTTGAACAAGACGACTCACCGAGTCGTCTTTACGATAAAAAAGTTATTTGAAATTAAAGTAAAGACGAGCCGGTGGCTCGTCTCATAAGATGCCATAAAAGTTAGAGATTAAATTTATAATTTACATAAACAAAGATGACTCACCGAGTCGTCTTTACGTTATAAAAATTATTTGAGATCATTTCTTTAAAATTATATTGATGACAAAGTACAAAGATAAATATCGAATCGAATCAACACGACTACGAACCTGGGACTACCGTAACGCTGGATATTACTTTGTAACAATACTCACAAAAGATCGAGAGCATCATTTTGGAGAAGTAGTAGATGGAAAATTAATTCTTAATAACTTTGCTGAAATTGTTATTGAGGAATGGTTGAAAACTGCAATTATCCGGAACAATATTGAACTTGATGAATATGTTCTTATGCCTAATCATTTTCACGGGATCATAATTAATCGTTTCCAAGAATATCTTGATAGTAATGTGGAAATAGTAAGTACATTGCAGTCAAATTCTTTAGGATCAATTATTGGTCAATTTAAATCTATCACTACTAAGAAAATACGTAAGGCTGGTCTATTAGAATTTTTGTGGCAACCTAGATTTTATGAACACATTATAAGAAATGAACAATCGCTCACAAACATCAGAAAATATATAAAGCAAAATCCTTTGAAGTGGGAAATTGATGAATACTACAAATAATACTGTAAAGATTGATGGGTGGCTTGTCTTAATGGGTATAAAGTAAAGACGAGCCGGTGGCTCGTCTCTAAAAATGTGGTAAGATTTGAAAAGCAAATTTCAATAGTAACAAAACAAAGACGACTCACCGAATCGTCTTTACGCTGTAAAAATCATTCTCCAAAATCTTCTCAATCCCATTCTTACCCACAGAAGTCAAAATTCTTTTTGCGCGAATGAATCCACTTTTTCTATAATCACTGTAATAAGATTTTTCAGGATTGAAGCTATTTATCTTTACTCTTCCAGCTGCATGAATAAAATCTCCATCTCCAATATATATCGCAACGTGAGTAATTCTTTCTTTTTTATCTCCATTTGCTCTACGCCCGAAGAAAAGTAAATCGCCGGCTTGCAGGTTTTGCCAGCCGTCTTTCGTATCAACTAATTCACCTGTATTAACTTGCTGAGATGCATCTCTGGATAAAATAATTCCGTTTAAAAAATAAACTGTTTTAGTAAAGCCGCTGCAGTCCATTCCTTTTGTAGATGTTCCACCCCATAAATAGGGAATACCCATAAAGTGATAAGCTGTATTTAAAATTGTTTCTCCGGTTGGATTAAGCGCTTTGTACCAATCAATAAATAGTTTTGCTTCATCTTTTTTTACGTAAGCAACTCTGCCATCAGGATAATTAATTAGAAAGAAATTGTTCTCCTCGCCAATAATCTTTAAAAGATTTCCTTCAACAAGATCGGAAACAGGTTGAGAGTTTTCATCCGCTTTTGTGTATGAAAATCCATAAACTTTTGTGTAAATAATTTTTGGTGATGATAACCAATCTTTCAGTTCGGATTCATCCATAAATGCAAAGCCATCGTTATCTAACCAGGAAATATAACCATCTGGAGTTTGCACAAGATAAAATCCGTCTTCTCCCTTTTTTAGAACTTTAATAGGTGTTCCAAGAATGGACTGTGTAACAAGTTCAGCCGGATGATCTGGTTTTAATCTAAGGTTTGCTGCTGAAAGATTAATCACACCAAATTTTTTATCACCGAGATTTTCGGAAGGAAGTATTTCTATTTGATCCTCAAATTTTATTTTCGTTTGGTCAATCATTTTTAATAATTCAGTTTTTACTTCGGGAAGATTTGTTTCTCCTTTTAACAAAACTTTATTATCTAATTCAGATGATTCGATATTAAAAACAGCAACTCGTTTGTCGGGTGCAAATTTTTCTTTTATCTCTTTTAGGATAGAATTTACTTTTTCCATTTCACTCTGCGAATAAATATTAATTGATAGAACTGAGATCAAAATTAGTATTAAAAAGTTTTTCATAATGTAATCCGTTTTTATTTATATTCAACATCCATGTGATAATCCCACTTATCAAAATAAAGATTGCCGCCTCTCCACTCCAATTCACCGCGTTGAAAATCAACAGTCTCACTTCTTGGAAAAGTTTTTTCAGGAAAAAGAGGTCTTGAATAATCATCATTAACTATTAAATGATATGGATCAATGCTTCCGAGAAAAAAATATTTTTCATCTTCATTTTGTGATTCAACTAATCCAAAAGATTGATCAACAGGAACCCAGCCGTATCCTTCAAAACATATTTCACTCCAATCATGCAGATTTACTTCCCCGGGATGAAGCATCCAGCCGCTTTGCCATTTTGCGGGTATTCCATTGTATCTGCAAAGAGTCATAAATAATAAAGTTTTTATTCCGCAATCACCGTGTCCGTTTGTAATACAATAATCAGAAATATTTTCGAGCGTGGAATATTCTCTTGCACCAGCCCACGGAATATTATCTGAAATCCAGGTAAATATTTTTTTAGCAATTAAATATGGATTTTTTTCGTCACCAACGATTTGCTTTGATAATTTTTTTACCTTATCTGTAAAAACGATATGCGGAGTTCTTTCAATCGTGTAATTTTTATACACTCCTGATTCTTTGTTGTATGGTTTTATCAATTCAGGTAAAATCAAATTAACTTTATTATAGTTTTTTACTTCTAAAACCATATTAAAAATTGTTGGCTGATCTTTTATCGCAGGTCTTTGCATAAATAAAGTTCGCTGCGGATTATCATTACTTGCAATTACATATTCATCATTATTTACTGCTAATAATATTATATCAACTTGCCGCTGATGTCCTTCACGCGGATAGGGAAGCCAGCATTTTATAATTTCACCATCTGGAACTGCATTTGCATCAACAGTAACAGTATAATTTAATTTGAAGGTTACAGGCTTAACCAAACTCATTTGTCCGTTTGTTGATTCATCCAAAACTTGCGGAATGTAATTTTCTAAAAATGCATCAAGCGGATCCTTTTGAAATCCATCAACAAGTTCTTTTTGTTTTTTAGCTTCTTTATTTATCCTAAAAAGATTTGATGCAGCTCGTGAGAAATACCACTTTTTTCCATCAATAATTTTGTACTGAAGTGAACCATCATTCTCCCATTTTTCTAAATCTTTTTCTTTTGCATTTGGATAATACTTGTTCACAAATTTTAAAACATCTTCTGAAGTTTTATTAAAATCTTTTTTAATTCTATCCAATCTTTCTTTTTCA
>JAGOXU010000292.1 GCA_018059515.1 Ignavibacterium sp. | reverse complement strand
ATAATGATCCTAACACAAATTTGCCACTCGAAATTCTGGATGATCCAAAAATTTTGGCGACGATGAAGATTATCAAGCGACCTGACGGAAGTAGGAATTATGTTACTGATCAAAATACCGCTTCGTTTTTAAATTACAACGGTAGGATTGGTATCGAAATTAGAGGTTCTTCCACACAAACATTACCAAAAAAACAGTATAGTTTAACCACTTTAAAAGCAGATAACATCTCTAATAATAACGTAAGTATTTTTGGAATGCCAAGTGAGAACGACTGGATTTTGAACGGATTGGGTTTTGATCCATCGTTAATTAGAGATTATATGGCGTATTACATGTCTAGAGAATTGGGGAATTATGCCTCTAAAACAGAATTCTGCGAGGTAGTGATTAATGGTAATTACAAAGGTTTGTATGTTTTTCAGGAAAAAATTAAATCCAATGAGAATCGTGTTAATGTTTTAAAGATTGAAGCTACAGATAATACTTTGCCTAATATTACAGGCGGATATATTACAAAAGCTGATAAAACCACTGGTGGCGATCCTGTAGCGTTCTGGATGGACGAAACTAAATTTGTACATGATTTGCCAAAACCTGAGAATGCCACTCCGGAACAAACGCAATATATTGAAGCAGAATTCAACCGAATGCAAGATCATGCGTACGATGATGATTTGATAGATGGGTATCGAACTATTATTGATGTGCCTTCTTTTGTTGATTTTATGTTAGTCAATGAGTTGTGTTCTAATGCAGATGTGTATCAATCCAGCACTTTTTTTCACAAAGATCGCGGTGGAAAATTGCGAGCAGGACCAGTTTGGGATTTTAATCAAAGTTTTGGAAGTACATTTACCAACAGCAGCCATGTAGACCAATGGCAATTTAACAACGGAAATAGAATTGGCCCACCATTCTGGAGTTATTTATTTGATAATAGTGATTTTAGATGTGTTCTCGCCAAACGTTGGAATGAGGTAAAAGCGCTTGGTAAGCCATTAAATAAAGATGTCTTGATTGCTTATTTAGATAATGCCTTGAGTTATATCAGTGAAGCTATTCCGCGTGAGAGTCAAAGATGGGGGGCTATTAACGATCATGCTACTGATGTAAACCGTGTTAGAAATTTTATTGTTAACAGAACCACTTGGATCAATAATAATATAGGATCATTTGCTAATTGTGCAAATGTTTTATTACCGCCTTTAGTTATTACAAAAATTAATTATAATCCAAAAACATCAACTGGTTTTCCGGTGAGTAATGATTTAGAATTTGTGGCGCTTCAAAACATAAGTGATAGATCCGTAAATCTTTCTGGGGTTTACTTCAGACAATTAGGGCTGACGTTTCAATTCCCTTACAATTCTCATCTATTGGAGCAAACGAAACGATTTATTTAGCAAGTAACAGCGCAACTTTTCAAAGCAAATATGGACAAGTGGCTTTTGGACAATTTTTTAGAAATTTGTCTAACAAATCTCAAAAAATTGTACTGGCCGATGCGGATGGGGATATCATTGATTCTGTCGAATATTTTGATTCCGCACCTTGACCTACATCACCAGATGGTGGCGGTACTTATCTAAAATTAATAAGCACTTCCTTAGACAATAATTTAGCTTCAAGTTGGGAGGCTTCAACTGATGACACTTTGTCTACTGATTCTTTTTTAGCCTCATCATCACTGTCCATTTATCCTAATCCAGTGACAAACGTGTTAACTATTAGTGCAAGTACGCCAATCAGTGGAGTTAAAATATTTAATATTCTAGGCGCTTTAGTACATGAAGTTAAAACAGATTCACAAAATATAAATATGGATATGAGTGCCTATTCTAGTGGTATTTATTTTATAAAGATTTATAATGAAGAAGGTTTTACTAGCAGAAAAATCATAAAAAAATAGTTCAGAATACTAAAGTTAATCATTACCGAGAACAGATAAGTAAAAGTGTATACTAGTACTTATCTGTTTTTTTATGTTTGTAAATTTAACTCATATTGAATGTCAGAACGCATTTTAATAAAGATTGCATATTTTTCAGAATCTAACAATTGGTTATCGTTTTCAGCAGAATCCTCTTTAAGAGTATCTTGAATAATTTTTTAGATTAAAAAAGTTTCAGGGCCATCATAAGAGTTTATAAGTAATTTTATTTTACATTTGTTTATTAAATTTAGATAAATGATAAACAATATAAAAAGTATGTTTAGTATAAAAGACCTTGAAAATCTTTCAGGAATCAAAGCACATACGATACGAATCTGGGAAAAAAGATACGATATTTTGCAGCCGATGCGTACAGATACTAATATCCGATTATATGATTTGGCTAGTTTACAAAAGTTGTTAAATATCACCTTATTACATGATTATGGCTATAAAATTTCTAAAATAGCTACTTATCCTCAAGAAAAAATACCGTCTTTAGTACGAGAAATAATTTCGAGCAAAACGGCCAAAAGTCACGCAATTAGTGAGTTCAAAATGGCGATGATGAACTTTGACCAAGAGTTGTTTTTTAATACTTATAATTGGTTAATTGCGGAAAAATCATTCAAGGAAGTTTTTCATCAAGTTTTTATCCCGCTATTGGATGAACTAGGATTGCTATGGCAATCCGATACAATTACTCCAGCTCACGAACATTTTATCAGCTACTTAATCAAACAAAAAGTACTTGTAAATACAGAGAAACTGCAAGTGTTGAAACCAACTAAGACCGATAAAATTTTTGTGCTGTCGCTTCCTATGAATGAAATTCATGAGTTGGGCTTAATGTATCTTAATTATGAAATCCTTTTACAAGGGTACAAAACTGTTTTCTTGGGGGAAAGTATGCCTATTAATAATTTAAAAGATCTAAAAAAACATTTTAATTCTATTGTTTTCATCTCGTACATGACTGTACAGCCCGAAAGAGACATGCTAGACAGTTACATTCAAAAAATGTCTGTAGAGTTGTTAGATGATACTACTGAGGTATGGTTTATTGGCAGGTTGGTTGAGTTTATCAAAAAAGAAGGGCTTTCGGACAGAATTACTATTTTCAGTTCAATTACCGAATTAGTAGATCAAATTTAGTTTTTTGTTTAATCTTTTCGTATATTTGCTAAACAAATGAAACAAATAAAAAAAATTACAATAATTGGATCTGGATTTTCTGCATTGGCAGCATCTTGTTATTTGGCACAAAGCGGTCATGATGTTACGGTGTTTGAAAAAAATCCTACAGTTGGCGGTAGAGCACGACAATTGAAAATAGATGGTTTTACTTTTGACATGGGGCCAAGTTGGTATTGGATGCCCGATGTGTTTGAACGTTTTTTTGCTGATTTTGGTAAAAAAACCTCCGATTATTATGAGCTAATAAAGCTATCCCCCGCATATAGAGTGTATTACGGAATCGATGATTTCATCACTATTGCAG